>NZ_JBSFDB010000004.1:0-391859 GCF_053593695.1 Streptomyces sp. NPDC002144 | reverse complement strand
GCAGCGCGGCACCACCCACACCACGCAGCACACTGCGCCGGCTGGGCGAAGGAAGAGAAAGACCCGAGGGGGAGAGGTCCATGTACGGCTCCTGAAGGCAGGGTTCGGCCGCCACTGCGCCACGTCGAAACAAGTCGAAACCGACCAGAAATCAACTCGACCGAACATCGTGGCGGTAATAACAGCCCCATATCCGGTCATGGGTCAAGACCTGCCCTAGAGCTTTGTGGAAACGTAACCGACACACTTGTGATCATCCCGTTCGATCATTCGAACAGATCGGGACGCAGGGTGACTTACTGGATACGCACGGTCTTCGAGACCGTCACCTGATCAATGTCGGACGTCCTGACGGTGACGTTCATCGTCCACGTCCCGGCGATGGGCAGGGTGACCGAGTTGGTCCCCCAGTAGCCGCCCTGATCGGTGAGTTTCGCGTCGAGCGGGCCGACCTTCTGGGCGGGGAGGGTGAACGAGAGCCGCAGCTCGGGGATGCTGACGATGCCGCCGTCGGGGCCGAAGACCACGGCCTGCACGGAGTTGTCGCCGACCCGGCCCCGGTCGAGGGTGATCTGCACCTTGCCGTGCGCCCCGGGGGTGCCGACGTCGAAGGGCACCGTCGTGACGGAGGCCGCGGGCAGCCCGCCCGCGGTCGCGGGGGCGGCCTCCGCCTCGGCCGCCGCGCGTCCCGGCAGGGTGCCGCCGAGCACGGTGGTGACCACCAGCACGACGACACCGACGGCGACCTCGGCGAGCACCGACCGGCGGAGGTTGCGGCGCGGGACGGAGCCGTCGGCGGCGATCGCGGGCGCGTCCGGCGCGGCGGGCAGCGGCGGACCGCCCACGGGCTCCGGCACCCGTTCCCGTACGACCGTCCCGGTGCCCGCGGTGACCAGCCGGGCCGTCCAGCGGCGCGAGACCTGCGCGGCCGCCAGCAGCAGCACCACGGCGACCAGTTTGACGAGCAGCAGACGGCCGTACGTCGTCCCGGTGAGGGCGCTCCAGGAGCCGAGGCCGCGCCAGGACTGGTAGACGCCGGTGGCGACGAGGACGGTCACACAGGCGAAGGCGAGGCGGGAGAAGCGGGCCACGACGGAAGCGGGGACCTCGGTGCGGTGCAGCAGGATCAGCAGCGCCGTGAGGCCGCCCAGCCAGACCGCCATGGCCAGCAGGTGCAGCACCGTGGACACCATCGCCGCGGGCACCTGGATGCCCGCCGAGGCGTGTTCGGCGGCGGCCCAGGTGAGGGCGAGGGCCACGGCGAAGGCGGTGGCGGCGAGGAGCGGGAGGCGCGGGGTGCCGCGGAGGGCGCCGGGAACGGGGCTGCCGGGCTCCTGGAGGGCCTGGCGGGGGACGGGCGGACCCTGGGCGCCCGGAGGCTCGGCGGAAGCCTGTGAGGGGTCCTCACGTTCTGCGCCCTCGGACCGGGTGCCGGACCCGCCGGCGTCCTGCCTCCCGGCCCCCGGCTCCTCGCTCCCGCCGCGCCCGGCCTCCTGCGCCCCGGACGCCGGCAGCAGGCGCGCCCGCGCCGGGTGTTTGCGAAGCAGTACGTACGCAACGGCCGCGAGCAGCAGCAGGGTGAGCCGGGCCAGCAGGGCCAGGCCCGGACGGCCGGTCAGGGTCCGGGTGAAGGCGGCCGTGTCGAAGGCCGTCGCCGGGCCCGTGCCGTTCTCGTACGGGGCGCGCAGCACCAGCAGGCCCACGGTGGTGCCCAGCAGGATCCACCACCCCACCACCAGCGGTTTCCGCAGCGGGCGCCCGTCCGTCGGGCGGCACAGCAGGGCGAAGGCGGCCGCGCCGATCACCAGCGCCACGGCGAGGTAGGCCAGATAGCGGCCGATGTTGTACAGGCTCTGGGTGGCCGGGTTCTCGACGGGACTCGTGTCGACGGTCGCCGCCGTCGCGGAGGGTTTGCCGACCGAGAAGGTGAACGCGCCGCCCACGGGATGGCTGTCGGCCGACACCACCCGCCAGGCCACCACGTACGTCCCCTGCGCCAGCTTGGCCGGCAGGGTCACGCTCGCCGTGTCGGAGCGGCCCTGCGCGTGCCCGGCCGCGCCGATGCGGACCCGGCGGTTGTCGGGGTCGAGGACCCGGAAGGAGTCGTCGAGCAGGCCGACGGACTCGGTGAAGGTGAGGGTGATGCGGTGCGGGGCCGACTTCAGGACCGTTCCGTCCTCGGGATCGGTGGACTTGAGGGCCGCGTGGGCCGACGCGGGTACCGCGCCGCCGAGGACGAGCAGGAGGAGGGCGCCCAGCAGCACCAGCACCCTGAGCCCGCGCCGGTCGAGTCGCCGGAGCCCCCGGCCGTCCACACCCTCACACTCCACGTCGTCTCTCCGTCGTCGGACTCGCCGCCTTCCCGATGGGTACGGACGTGAGCCGCCGTGTGCTCACCACGTGGGCCGTGCGCACACCCCGCCGTCGACGAGCAGGTCGTGCCCGGTCACCCAGGAGGCCAGCCGCGAGGCCAGGAACACACAGGCGTCCCCCACGTCCTCCGCCCGCCCCAACCGCCCGAGCGGCACGGCCCGTTGCCACCGCTCCACGCCCTCCGGCCAGGCCTCCTCCAGCCCTTCGCGTCCGATCAGGCCGGGCGAGACGGTGTTGACGCGGATACCGAACCGCCCGTACTCCAGCGCCGCCGACCGGGCGTGCATCACGACGGCCGCCTTGGAGGCGCTGTAGTGCGCGTGCAGCGGGGCCGGTTGGCGCGCCTCGATGGACGCGATGTGGGTCACGGACCCGCCGTCCCGCTCCCGCATGACCTCCGCGGCGGCCTGCGTGCAGGCGAACACGCTCGACAGGTTGGTGTCCACGACCGCCCGCCAGTCACCGGCCGTCATCCCGGGCAGCTCCTGGGTCGGCTGTACGGCCGCGTTGTTGACCAGCGCGTGCAGCCCGCCGCCCCACTCGGCCGCCTCGCCCACCACCCGCCGGCACACGTCCTCGTCGCTGAGATCCCCTTGCAGGACGACGGCCCGGCCGCCCGAGTCCTGGATCCGCGCGGCCAGTTCACCGGCCGCCTCCACCGCCGTACGACAGTGGACGGCGACCGCCGCGCCCTCCTCGGCGAACCGCAGCGCGATGCCGCTTCCGATGCCGCCGCCCGCGCCGGTGACCAGGGCGACCTGTCCTTCGAGCAACCTCATGGACGGCACAGTCCCGCGATCTCGGCCGCCCGGTCGGGGTGACGCGCCGTGAGAGCGGCCTCGTCCCCGTGCTCGTAGCCCTCGAAGGTGAATCCGGGCGCCATCGTGCACCCGAACAGGGTCCACGCCCCGCCCGCGAGGACCCGCCCGCCCATCCAGGTGCCGGCCGGCACGGTGAACTGGATCTGCTGGCCCCCCAGGACGTCCGGCCCGAGGACCGTCGTCCGGGAGGTGCCGTCAGGCGCGAGGAGCAGGAGTTCGAGCGGGTCGCCGAGGTAGAAGTGCCAGATCTCGTCGGTCGGCAGACGGTGCAGGGCGGAGAAGTCGTCCGCCGTGAGCAGCGCGACGATCGCCGTTCCCTCGGGCCGTCCGTCGGGTCGCTCGGGGCCCGCCCAGGTCTCGCGGAACAGGCCGCCCTCGCGCGGGATCGGCTGCAGGCCGTAATGGGAGATGAGCTCTTCGGGAGTCACCCGGGGAAGGCTACCGTCCGGTCGAGAAATGCCAGTTGAGCCGTCTTCTCGGGCAGGTGCACGTCGGGGAGGTCGATCTCCGGCAGCACGACCACCGGGCCCGCCTCGAAGCCCTGCCGCAGGAAACGGGCGATCGCCTTCTCGTTGCGCACATCGGGATCGACGACGATCCGGCGCCGGCCGAGCCCCGTCAGGACGTACGCCGTCACGGCCGTGAGCAGCGATCCCGACCACCCGGACCGGGCACCGCCCTCCCCCGCCGGCGCGAGCAGCAGATGGACCCCGATGTCCCCGTCCCGCACCTGGTAGCACTCGCTGACGCGGTCGGCCTCCGGCTCGTAGGTCTGCAGCAGCGCCACCGGGTCGCCGTCCCTGACGACCAGGAAGGCGTGATGGGTGGCGAGACCGGCCATGTGGGCGTAGATCTCGGCGACCTGCTCCCGGCCGAGCCCGTTCATCCCCCAGAACACGGCCCGCTCCTCGCTCACCCAGCGATGGACGACCTCCGCGTCCGCCTCCGGGTCCAGCGGCAGGACCCGGACGGTGCCGAAGCCGTCCAGCCGCTGCTCGTGGACGGCGGCTCGGGCCTCGTACGGATCAGACATCGCTCTCCTTGGTGAGTTGCTCGAAGTCGGTGACGACCGGGACGAGATCCCCCTCGGCCCACAGGGGGAGCTGATCGCGGTGGTGGGGCGAGCCGGGCACCCCGGAGGCCCCGAAGGGCACCACCCACCGGCTGTCCTCCCGGCGCGCCAGGTCCCACACATAGCGGGCGGCGGGGCCCCGCGCGCTCAGGTCGGTCAGCCCGGGCACGGCCGAGGTGCACAGCACACAGTCGTGGTCGCCGGAGAGACCGGGTTCGTCGTACGAGGAGGTGGTGAGCGCCCGCCAGGGGGCGAGCCGGTGTCTCGTGCCCCAGGGGGCGGCGGGCGGCCGGGCGGCCACCTCCTCCAGGGCCGCCGCCACCGCCGCGGGCCGGTCGACGCCGTACAACTCCTCGGCGCGCAGCAGGTGTTCGAGGGCGAAGGCGATGCGGGGGAGCAGGGCGAGCCAGGGGAGGAGGACCTCCGGGTAGGCGGGCGGGACGGCCAGTGCGGCGAAGGCGGGGTGTGCGGCGAGATGCCGTACGACCGCTCCGCGCACCGCCGCGTAGAGGGCCGCGTCGGTGCTGTCCGCGTCCATCCGGCGGTCCCAGGCCAGGAGACGGTCGCGGAGGCCGGTGGCCGCGGGGGACAGGTCCGTCAGGGCCGCGAGGTGGTCCAACAGGGCCGCGGCTGAGGCGAGATGGGTGTCCCTGTGGATCGCGGGCATGTCGGCGGCCGACCAGCGGTCCTTCTCCGCGAGCAGGGCGGCGATGCGGTCGGCCCGGTGGGGCGGGGCGAACTCGACGCCGAGGGGGGTGGCGAGGCCGCGCTGGTTGGCCATCACCGCGACGGCGCCGGTGAGTTCGGCGCGGGGTGTCCCGTGCCGGCCGCGCCACTCGTGGCCGGGCTCCCAGGCGGGGACGAGACGGGTCCGGTTGGCCTCGGAGCGCAGGGGGACATGGCCGGCGACCCGGTGCAGGACTCCGCCCTCGGTGTCGGCGGCCAGGACGACGTTGACGGGCTCGGCCCACAGGTCCAGGGCCCGGTCGACATCGGCGACCCGGCGGGCCCGGAGGAGGGGGAGGAGGGCGCCGAAACCGAGGTCCCGGGTCACCCGGGGCGGATAGCGCAGGGCGAGCGCCAGGGGCTCGTCGTCCGGCACCCCGCCGTCGAGCCCCTCCGGGCCCCCGGCGATCACCGGCCCCCGTTCCGTCTCGAGCACCTCGACCTCGACGGGCGCCTCCCCCGCCACCACCACGGTCTCCACCTGCCTCGACGCCCGCCGCCACACCCCGTCCGGGCCGAGGGCCTCCACGCCCGCGCCCGTCCGCCGGAGCCGCTCCCGGTAGAGGTCCTGGTAGTCGGCCATGGCGTTGGTGATGGCCCAGGCGACCGTGCCGGTGTGGCCGAAGTGGGCGATGCCCGGGACGCCGGGGACGGCCAGGCCCACGACGTCGGAGTCGGGGCAGGAGAGATGGATCTGCTGGTAGACGCCCGGGTCCTCGATGAAGCGGTGCGGGTCGCCGGCGATCACCGCGTGCCCGGTCGTGGTCCGCGCCCCGCCGACCAGCCAGCCGTTGCTGCCGGCGGTGGCGGGCCCGTCCGTGGCGAACAGGGCCACCGACTCCGGCCCCAGATGCCGTATCGCCTGCTCGCGCCAGAGTTTCGCCGGGAACCCCGCGAACAGGATGTGCGTCGCGAGCCAGACGCCGAGCGGGGTCCAGGGCTCCCAGCGGCCGGGGGCGAGGCCGGTCCGGGCGAACTCGGGGGCGGTAGTGGCGGGCAGTTCCCGGTTGACGCCGTCGACGTACGCGGCCACCCACTCCGCGGTCTCCGGGTCCCGCTCCTCCAGGGCCGTCCAGCAGCGCCGGGCGGTGTCGTCGAGTCGGGCGCGACGGGCGAACACGTCCCAGGGCAGCGCCTCCGGGCCCAGGAAGGTGGCCGAGGTGCCCTGCGCGCGGTGCCGTTCGACCTCCAGCTGCCAGGCCCGGTCCCGGGCGGTCACCACCCCCTGCGCGCGGGCGAGTTCACGGACGCCGCCGGCCCGCAGATGCGGAATGCCCCATGCGTCCCGGTGGATCTCGGTCGCCACCCTGCCCCCATCTCTTAGGTAAGGCTTTCCTAATATTCTGTGCCCGAATCGTACGGGAGCCGTGCGGGCTCGATGAGACAGGGTGCGGGCCTCGCGCTCACGTGGAGCTCCGCCCCGTACCGAGGCATGATCGGGGGCATGGACGTCACCCTTCACCTCGCCCAGGACCCCGCGGCCGACGCGCTCCTCGGACGGTCCCCGCTCGCCGCGCTGGTCGGGATGCTGCTGGACCAGCAGGTCCCGATGGAGTGGGCGTTCAAGGGGCCCCGCACCATCGCGGACCGGCTCGGCGCCGACGACCTGGACGCGCACGAGATCGCCGCGCAGGACCCGGAGGCCTTCGCCGCGGTCCTCTCCGAGAAGCCGGCGGTGCACCGCTACCCCGGCTCCATGGCCAAGCGGATCCAGCAGCTGTGCCAGTACCTGGTCGAGCACTACGACGGCAACGCCGAGCTGGTGTGGAAGGGCGTGGCCGACGGGCGCGAGCTGCTGCGGCGCCTGGAGGAGCTGCCCGGATTCGGCAGGCAGAAGGCGCAGATCTTCCTCGCCCTGCTCGGCAAGCAGCTGGGCGTGACGCCCGAGGGGTGGCGGGAGGCCGCCGGGGCCTACGGCGAGGCGGAGTCCTTCCGGTCCGTCGCCGACATCACCGGGCCCGAGTCGCTGGCCAGGGTGCGGGCGCACAAACAGGAGATGAAGGCGGCCGCCAAGGCCGCGAAGTCCTCGAAGTCAGCCGGGAGATAGGGGCCAGTCGACCGCCCTCAGAGGTGGCGCGCCGCCCCGCGCGGGTCCAAGCCCGGAGCATGACCGCCCCACCGTCCAATGCCCCGTGGGGGGCGCAGCCGATCCTCGGTGTTCTGGTACCCGTGCGCGGTGTAGCCCGTACGGGCGGATCCGGTGACCGGCAGGTCGATCACCGGGCGTGTCGGGGCAGACACCTGACGTGAGTGCCGCACGACACCTCCCCCGCAGCCGCACCTGGCTGCGGGTGCTCGTGCTGCTGCTCGCCCTCCTGGTGCCCGGTGAGACACACACGGCCGCTCCGGTCCCGGTGTCGGCCGAGTGCGTCCAGTGCGACGCGGCCGAGGCGGCTCTGCCTCCCGTGGTCCGCGCCGCGGCCCGGGCGGTCGTACCCCTGCGGCCCGCGCCGCTGCCGGACCCGGCTCCCCAGGAGCCCGGGGTGACCGCGACGACCGTCCTGCCCCGGGCACCGCACGCCCTGCGCACCGTGGTCCTGCGCTGCTGACCGACCCCGCTCCGGGAAACGTCGGTACCTACGCGAGGAACACAGCCATGCCCACCGACCCGTACGCGGTCCTGCGCGCCCTGCTACGCGCCGAGGCCGCGCGCAGCGCACCGAAACCGGAAGTGAAGCGACCGGAACCCGAGCGGACCCCGCAGGAACGGGACCGCTGACCCGGCGGCCCGGCGGGGTCAGCGCCTCCGCCGGGCCGTCCCGAACAGGGATCGGGTGATCTCGCGCCCGATCTGCGTGCCGACGGAACGGGCCAGCGACTTGAACATGCCGCTGTCGACGACCTGTTCGACCACGGACCGCTGGGATTGGGACTTCGGCGCCCGGGCCGCCTCCCTCATCTCGTCCGGCCCCTTGGCACCGGCGGGCTTGCCGGACGTCAGCTTCTCGTACGCCGACTCCCTGTCCACAGCCTGTGCGTAACGTCCGTACGACTGCGAGGACCTCACCGCCCGGTCGAGGGCGCCCGCGTCGACGGGGCCCATCAGGGACTGGGGGGCGCGCAGCCGGGTCGCCGCGACCGGGGTCGGGGCGCCCTTCTCGCTGAGGACGGTCACGACGGCCTCGCCCGTGCCGAGCCCGGTGAGCAGCTCCTCCAGGTCGTAGGCGGAGTTGGGGAAGGTCTTCACCGTGGCCTTGAGGGCCTTCTGGTCGTCGGGCGTGAAGGCCCTGAGCGCGTGCTGGACGCGGTTGCCGAGCTGGCCGAGGACGTCGGACGGTACGTCCTTCGGGGTCTGGGTGACGAAGAAGACGCCGACCCCTTTCGAGCGAATCAGCCGGACGGTCTGGGTGATCGAGTCCAGGAAAGCCTTCGAGGCGCCGTCGAAGAGCAGATGCGCCTCGTCGAAGAAGAAGACCAGCTTCGGTTTGTCGGCGTCGCCGACCTCGGGCAGGTCGTGGAAGAGATCGGCCAGCAGCCACATCAGGAAGGTGGAGAACAGCTGCGGCCTGTCCTGCACGGCGGGCAGCTCCAGGACCGAGACCACGCCCCGCCCGTCCTGCGCCGTCCGCAGCAGGTCTGCGGTGTCGAACTCCGGTTCCCCGAAGAAGTCCGCCATGCCCTGCGCCTCGAAGGCGGTGAGGGAGCGCAGGATGACGCCGGCCGTGGCGGTGGACAGCCCGCCGACGGTCTTCAGCTCCGCCTTGCCCTCGTCGGAGGTGAGGAAGGCGACGACCGCCCGCAGGTCCTTCAGATCGATCAGTTCCAGCCCTTTCTGATCGGCGTAGTGGAAGATCAGCCCGAGGGACTGCTCCTGGGTCTGGTTGAGCCGGAGCACCTTCGACAGCAGCACCGGGCCGAAGCTGGTGATCGTGGCCCGTACGGGGATGCCGTGACCGAGTCCGCCGAGGGCGTAGAACTCGGCCGGGAAGCCGGCCGGCGTCCAGTGCTGATGGACCTCGGCGGCGCGTCCCGTCACCCGGTCGTTCGGCTGCCCCGGCGCGGAGATCCCGGACAGGTCGCCCTTCACGTCGGCCAGGAACACCGGCACGCCCTGGGCCGAGAGCTGCTCGGCGATCAGCTGGAGGGTCTTGGTCTTGCCGGTGCCGGTGGCGCCCGCGACCAGGCCGTGGCGGTTGAGCATCGGCAGCGGGACGCGGACCTGCGCGTCCGGCAGACAGGTGCCGTCCCAGAGCAGGGCGCCCAGGTCGAGGGCCGGTCCCGAGAAGGCGTAGCCGGAGGCGATCTCCAGGGCCTCGCGGGGCAGGGCGGGCGCGCTTCCGGGTGCCTCGGGAGCGGTGGCCTCAGGCATGGTCTCGCTGTCACTCATCTCGGACCCCAGTTCCCATATGCCCGGCTTTGCGACGTCTTTTCCAGCGTCGCACTCCGTCTCCATGGCTGCGCCCGGAACGTCTGGACCGGTAGGCTTTCCGTGTGATCTTCAAGCGCATCGGAAACGGCCGGCCGTACCCCGACCACGGCCGGGAAAGCACCCGGCAGTGGGCGGACGTCGCGCCGCGCCCGGTCCGCCTCGATCAGCTCGTGACGACGAAGGGGCAGCTCGACCTGGAAACCCTCCTGGCCGAGGACTCGACCTTCTACGGCGATCTGTTCGCCCATGTCGTCAAGTGGCAGGGCGATCTGTACCTGGAGGACGGCCTCCACCGCGCGGTGCGGGCGGCGCTCCAGCAGCGCCAGGTACTGCACGCGCGCGTGCTCGAGCTGGACTGACGCGCGCCGCGGTGAGGCGGTTCGGTAAAGGCTTGGCCCTTTCGGGTTCACCTGTGCGGCGTCGAATGATCATCTAGTAGGCATCGCCGCTCAGGCGCACTACGCTGCGCTCATGAGCATGCTGACTCCCCCGGGCATGGGCGGGAAGTACCGGATCACGGGGGACAAGTACCCACGGATGCGACAGCGGCGCAGGCGCGGCCGGCTGGTGCTCGCCGTGGTGGCCTCCGTCGTCGCGCTCGGGGTGATCGGCTGGGGCACGCTGCAGCTCATCGACGTCTTCACCGGCGGCGGCAAGAAGGCGTCCGCCGCGGGGCCCAAGTCGGACTGCTCGACGCGGGTGAGCGCGTCGGCGAAGGCTTCCGCCTCGCTGCCGAAGCCCGCGCAGATCACGGTGAACGTCTACAACGCCACCACCCGCAGCGGGCTGGCCAAGAGCACGGCCGACGAGCTGCGCAAGCGCGGCTTCAAGATCGGCGACGTGGGCAACGCGAGCAAGGACTACGACAAGAAGGTCAAGGGCGCCGGGATACTGCTCGGCCCCGCGTCCGCCGTGAACACCTCGCTGCCCGTGCTCGGCACGCAGCTGGTCTCCGCCGAGAAGCGCACCGACACCCGCAAAGGCGTCGATGTCGACCTGATCATCGGGGACGCCTTCAAGAACCTCACGGCCAAGGCGGACGCGGACAAGGCGCTGGCCGCGCTGTCCGGTCCCCAGCCGACGGCCACGTCCAAGAAGAAGGCCTGCTGAGGCGCCCCGCAGGGGCGCGGGGAACTGCGCGATCAGCCACGGCGGACCCGCAGTAACCGCGCACCCGCACCCCTAGGCGAACGGGGATCGTCCCTATTCGGCCGCGCCGTAAAGCCGATCGCCCGCGTCTCCGAGGCCCGGCACGATGTAGCCGTGCTCGTTCAGGCGCTCGTCCACCGCGGCCGTCACGACCGTGACCGGCGTGCCCGCCAGTTCGCGTTCCATGAGTTCGACGCCCTCGGGGGCGGCCAGCAGGACCACGGCCGTCACGTCGTCCGCGCCGCGCTTGATCAGCTCCTGGATCGCGGCCACCAGGGTGCCCCCCGTGGCCAGCATGGGGTCGAGGACGTAGACCTGGCGGCCGGAGAGGTCCTCGGGCATGCGGGAGGCGTACGTGGACGCCTGCAGCGTCTCCTCGTCGCGGATCATGCCCAGGAAGCCCACCTCGGCGGTCGGCAGCAGCCGGACCATGCCGTCCAGCATGCCGAGGCCGGCCCGCAGGATCGGCACGACCAGCGGGCGCGGCCGGGACAGCTTCACACCGGTGGTCCGGGCGACCGGGGTCTCGATGTCGATGGCCTCCGTGCGCACGTCGCGCGTGGCCTCGTAGGCGAGCAGGGTGACCAGCTCGTCGGCGAGACGGCGGAAGGTCGCGGAGTCCGTGCGCTGGTCGCGCAGCGTGGTGAGCTTGTGGGCGACCAGGGGGTGGTCGACGACGTGGAGACGCATGACCTAACAGTAACCGCGCTCGAGGCGCCTTCGCGCTGGCATCAAACCGCCCATCAGGGGGAAAGTGGGAGAGACGCACGTCGGGGTGGTGAGCCTATGCCTGAGCCTGAGTCCCAACAGGACGCGTCACAGCAGCAGACCGACGCCGAGCGCAGGCGCCGCAGGGCCCAGTTCCTGCGGGAACGCGCCGAGGCACGTGAGTTGCGGGACCGCGTGCAGCCGCGGCGGGCCAAGGTCGCCCGGCTGCGCCACGCCATGCGTATGCGCACCTTCCGCTGGTAGCCGCGAGCCGCCGGGGGACGCGCAAAGGGCCGACCGGGTGCGTGCGCACGGGATTCGCCGCGTACGATCCCGCTGGTGGTCGATCAAAACGGGCGGACACAGGGAGCCGAAGACGTCCCCTGAACGCCTTGTTTCTGCCACGATTCCGAGTGGGTGGGGCTCGGCCCTGGCTTTTCCCCGCCCAAGCCTCCGCCGGGGGGACCCCCAACCGGCACGCCTATGACCAGTGGGAGAGTCACGGTGTACTTCGCCGCACTGCTCGCGCGCACCGAAGACGGGTGGGAAGCGAGCGACACAGAGCTCCTCGACAATGTGGAGACGCTGTCGGATCTGGCCGACCTCGCACGGGAGGCCTCGGCCGAGGACGACACGGTGCTCGTTCTGATCGAGCAGGAGGACGCCTGGTTCGGCGTCGTCCGCATCGACGGCGAGGACGACCCTCGTATCTACGTCTCGGACGCCGCCGCCGCTGCCCGCAGCAGCTACGGCGAGATCCTGCTCACCGACGAACTGCTCGGAAGGGAGCCCGGCGACGACGGCCCCGACCTGGACGCCCTCGACCTCGACGGCACCGAGGACGGGGAGGACGAGGACGACGGCGAGGACGACGACGCCCCGTCCGCCGAGGCGGTGCCGCACAGCCCCGTCGGCGACGCCGAGGTCCTCGACGACCTGGGCGTCAGCGCCAAGGAGCTGCGCTCGCTGGACGAGGACGCGCTGACCGCGATCGCCGAGGCCCTCGGCGCCTCGGAGGTCCTGGAGACCGTCCGCTGACGGCGGCGGACCCCGTACGTGACCGCTGGCGGGCCGCGATGCGGCTCGCCCTGACCGAGGCCGGACGGGCGGGCACCGACGTGCCCGTGGGCGCCGTCGTCCTGGCCTCGGACGGTACGACCGTGCTGGGCGCCGGACACAACGAGCGTGAGGCGAGCGGCGATCCGACGGCGCACGCCGAGGTCCTCGCGATCCGCCGGGCCGCCGCCGACCTCGGCGAGTGGCGGCTCGCGGGCTGCACGCTCGTGGTCACCCTCGAACCGTGCACGATGTGCGCGGGCGCGATCGTGCAGTCCCGGCTGGACCGGGTGGTCTACGGCGCCCGCGACGAGAAGGCCGGCGCGGCCGGGTCCCTCTGGGACGTCATACGCGACCGGCGGCTCAACCACCGTCCCGAGGTGATCGAGGGCGTGCTCGCCGAGGACTGCGCCCGGCTTCTCACCGAGTTCTTCCGGGGCCGCTGAATACCGATTTCTGAGCACGGCTCGCGGTGCTGTAAGGTCTCCCTCGGTAGCGTGTCCGAGCGGCCGAAGGAGCTCGCCTCGAAAGCGAGTGTGGCGCAAGTCACCGAGGGTTCAAATCCCTCCGCTACCGCTTCTGAAGGGCCCCGTCGAAAGACGGGGCCCTTCGTGCGATCATGTGCGGTCGTTGGGCAAGGAATGACCTGGGGAGGCCGCGATGGCGGTGAACGCGAAGAAGATCGCCGTCTATGTGCTCGTGGTCTTCGCCCTGTACGTGATCATCACGGACCCGGCCAAGGCCGCCGACTACGTCCAGATAGGGTTCGAGGGCATCTCGGACGCCGCGAAGGCCATCGGTGACTTCTTCACCTGGATCGCCGACGGGGCCCACTAGCCAGGAGCGCAGATGATCCGCCACCTCGTCCTGTTCAAGCTCAACGAGGGCGTCGAGCGCGACGACCCGCGGGTCGTGGAGGGCGTCGAGGCCTTCCGCTCGCTGGAGGGCAAGATCCCCGAGATCCGCTTCTGGGAGCTGGGCTGGAACCTCAGCGACCGGCCCATCGCCTACGACTTCGCCATCAACTCCGGGTTCGAGGACACGGCCGCGCTGCGCGCCTACGTGGAGCACCCGGAGCACCAGGCCGGTGTGACCCTGTGGAAGGAGTTCTCCACCTGGGTGATCGCCGACTACGAGTACTGAGCCCGGAGCGCTCCCCGGCACCGAGCCTCCCGCCGCGACGGCGGGAGGCTTTCGTGCATCTTTTGCACCAACTTGCCCCTCAACACGGCGTAACACATCGTTATGCGGTGCTTGCACACAGTGCACATGTCTTGTGATGCTATGACCGCTTTTGACGGATGAGTTGATCGATGAAGAGGTGGCGTTGACCGTGTCGGCCAGTACTGCGCCTCCCCAGGAAGCCGTCGCCGAAGCCGTCGTGGAAACCGTCGTGGAAGCCGTCACGGAACCCCCGGCGGCCCCCGCCGCCGCGCCGCGCAGCCGTGGCGCCGACACCAGGGCCCTCACCCAGGTGCTCTTCGCCGAGCTCAAGGAGCTGCGGCCGGGCACCCCGGAGCACGACCGGGTGCGCTGCGCGCTCATCGAGGCCAACCTGCCGCTGGTGCGCTACGCCGCCGCCCGCTTCCGCTCCCGCAACGAGCCGATGGAGGACGTCGTCCAGGTCGGCACCATCGGGCTCATCAACGCCATCGACCGCTTCGACCCGGACCGGGGCGTGCAGTTCCCGACCTTCGCCATGCCGACGGTCGTCGGGGAGATCAAGCGGTACTTCCGGGACAACGTCCGCACGGTCCACGTACCGCGCCGGCTGCACGAGCTGTGGGTACAGGTCAACAGCGCGACGGAGGACCTGACCACGGCGTTCGGGCGCTCCCCCACCACCGCCGAGATCGCCGAGCGGCTGCGCATCACCGAGGAGGAGGTCCTGTCCTGCATCGAGGCAGGCCGCTCCTACCACGCCACCTCGCTGGAGGCCGCGCAGGAGGGCGACGGGCTGCCGGGACTGCTGGACCGGCTCGGCTACGAGGACCCGGCCCTGGACGGCGTCGAGCACCGCGATCTGGTCCGGCATCTGCTCGTCCAACTCCCGGAGCGCGAACAGCGAATCCTTCTTCTGCGCTACTACAGCAATCTCACCCAGTCGCAAATCAGTGCGGAACTCGGAGTCTCCCAGATGCACGTCTCCCGCCTACTCGCGCGTAGCTTCCAGCGGCTGCGATCCGCGAATCGGATCGAGGCATAAGAGGCGCACGGGCGCACGCTCCGGAACACACCGGAACGCCCCAGTTCGCAAGCAGGATCGAGTTGTCACCGGCACGAGCGAATCGCTCACCAGGGACGTTCCCGACCGTTCTCTGCCGAAAAACGCTCAGACCCCCTCTTTCCAGGGCCGTTTCGCATCTCGCATGTCGACATGTCACTACAGCGTGTTGCCGACATGTGACATTCTTCCGCCAGTGCGTTTGCCGCGGCTTCGGCTCCGGTATTCAGGTGAAGGCTGAACTCCTCACCAGGGGAGGCTCGGCCGCGACCGTCCCGCGACCCAAAGGGGGTGGCATGTCCGCAGATCAGGGCAGCTCGAAGGTGCTCACGCTCACGAAGAGCGAGACCGCGCCCGACGCCGTTCTCGACGACGTCACGGTCCTGGAGGCCGTGCCGGCCCCGGCCCTTCCGGCCTCCTCGGAGGCCATCGACACCCGCACCCTGTCCCGCTCCCTCTTCCTGCGGCTTGCCACGCTGGACGAGAACAGTCCCGAGCGCATGTACGTCCGGGACACCCTGATCGAGCTCAACCTCCCGCTCGTGCGGTACGCGGCGGCCCGGTTCCGCTCGCGCAACGAGCCGATGGAGGACATCGTCCAGGTCGGCACGATCGGGCTGATCAAGGCGATCGACCGCTTCGACTGCGAGCGGGGCGTGGAGTTCCCGACCTTCGCGATGCCGACGGTCGTCGGGGAGATCAAGCGGTTCTTCCGCGACACCTCGTGGTCGGTGCGGGTGCCGCGCCGGCTGCAGGAGCTGCGCCTGGCCCTCACCAAGGCCAGCGACGAGCTCTCGCAGAAGCTGGACCGCTCCCCGACCGTCCCCGAACTCGCCGCCGTGCTCGGCGTGTCCGAGGAGGACGTGGTCGACGGCCTCGCGGTCGGCAACGCGTACACCGCGTCCTCGCTGGACTCGCCGGCCCCGGAGGACGACGGCGGCGAGGGTTCGCTGGCGGACCGGCTGGGCTACGAGGACACGGCCCTGGAAGGCGTCGAGTACCGCGAGTCCCTGAAGCCGCTGCTGGCCAAACTCCCGCCCCGGGAGCGGCAGATCATCATGCTCCGCTTCTTCGCGAACATGACCCAGTCGCAGATCGGCGAGGAGGTCGGCATCTCGCAGATGCACGTCTCCCGCCTGCTGACCCGCACGCTGGCCCAGCTGCGCGAAGGCCTCATCTCGGACTGAGAGCGGAGACCGAGAGCGGAACGGAACCCGGGGGTTCCTTTTTGACGGAGCGTCAGCCACCATGGCGCGATGCTGCGAGCGACTCCCGGGACGACATGGACACGTGGCCGTCGAGGCGCCCTGATCGGCGCGTCGGCGGCCGTCGTCTGTCTGGGCGCGGCACTGGCGGCGTGCGGGGGCGGCGGGCGCGAGGGCTATGTCGCCACGGGCGCGGTGGGCGGTCCGCAGGTCTCCGGTGCGGCGGCCCCGACGGGCGGGGTGACGCTGGTGCCTTTGGAGCGGCCCCGGACTACGACGGGCGGGAGCGGGGCGCCGACGACGGCGAACGGTGAACGGGACGCGGGCGCGGGGAGTGTGGACGCGCCGGGCAGCGCACCGGCCGCGGGGACGCCAGGTGCGCAGGGGGGTTCCTCGACCGGCGGCGCCGAGCCCGGTCGTACGACGCCCGCTTCACCGCCCTCGACGGCAACTCCCGGTCCGACGGCTCCCGTCGGGCCCGCCGCCCTGAGCTGGGGTGAGCCGGTTCGCACGGCCGCCGAGCAGCGATGGTGCGAGGACGTCCAGCTGACCTTCGCCAACTCGGGCGGGACCGCGGTGCGTTCGGGCACGGTGACGTTCGGGACGCACATCATCGGGCTGCTCGGCATCGACTGGGGGACGGTCGAGTCGGCCGAGCCGCTTCCGGTGCCGATCGGGGCCGGGGCGCGCAAGGAGAAGACCTGGAGGGTGTGCGTCGACGCCTGGCGCGTGCCGCTGGGCATGCACGTCGAGACGCGGGACGTCACCGTCCAGTGGAAGTAGCGCGCCCGAGTGGCGCGCCCGGGTTACATCAGGGCGAGCCAGGCCACGGCGGCGACGACCGCGACGGCCACGACGACGCCGACGATCAGGCCGATGCGGGGGCCCGAGGGGGCGGGGGCCTGCTGCTGCCGGCCCTGCGGTCCCTCGTCCACGAACGCACGGAACATCTGCGTGCTGCCGGCGGGGTCGTAGTTGCCCTGGGGGTTCTGGGGGTTAGCCATAGCCCGAGACCCTAGCGAATAGGCGAGGGGGACCCAAGTGGGGGCCCTCCGGCCCCGGCGCCCCACCCCACCTGCGTGTTTACTTTCGCAATACTTGTCTTTGCCAAGTTTTTATGTCGATCACACCATATTTGTTTGCCTGCAGCAACCAACAACTTCTATGGTTGCCCCAAGCAACGAATGCGGGAGGTGTGATGGCCGAGCGGGTGCAGTACGAGGAGTTGATGCGCCAGTTCAGCGCCTTCGGTGCCGTGAAACGGGAGATCGGACGGATCATGCCGTCCGACTGCCCGAGCGGCAGCGCCGCCGTGCTGACCCTGCTGGGCCGCTTCGGCGACATGCGCATGAGCAAGCTGGCCGACCTCCTCGCCGTGGACATGTCGGTCACCAGCCGCCATGTCGCGCACCTCGCGGAGCGCGGCTGGATCGACCGCTCCCCCGACCCGGCGGACAAGCGGTCCCGGATCGTGCACCTCACCCCCGCGGGCCTCGCCCGCCTGGACGCGCTGTCCGAGCGGACCACGCAGCTGCTCGCCGAGCGGCTCGCCGACTGGAGCGACGAGGAGGTCGCCCAGCTCACCGGGCTCATGGCCCGGCTGCGGGCCAGCTTCGACGACAACCGGGTCGCCGCGCTGCCGCCCCGGCTCCCGCCGCCCGCCCCCGCACTCGAACCGACCACCCGTACACCCGCGAGCACCTAAGAAAAGGAAACCCATGGCAACGACCACACCAGCCGGTGTGCGGGCTCATGCCAAGCACGGGGGAGGTGCCTCCGCCGGCAGCGCCCCGATGACGCACCGGCAGATCATGGAGGCGCTCTCCGGGCTGCTGCTCGGCATGTTCGTGGCGATCCTGTCCTCCACGATCGTCACCAACGCCCTCCCGCACATCATCGGCGACCTCGGCGGCGGCCAGTCCGCCTACACCTGGGTCGTCACCGCCTCGCTGCTGGCGATGACCGCGACCACGCCCCTGTGGGGCAAGCTCGCCGACCTGTACAGCAAGAAGGCGCTCGTCCAGATAGCCCTGGTCATCTACGTACTGGGTTCGATGGCCGCCGGCCTCTCGCAGAACCCGGGCATGCTGATCGCCTGCCGTGTCGTGCAGGGCATCGGCGTCGGCGGTCTGAGCGCGCTCGCCCAGATCGTCATGGCCGCGATGATCTCCCCGCGTGAGCGCGGCCGTTACTCCGGCTACCTCGGCGCGACCTTCGCCGTCGCCACCGTCGGCGGCCCGCTGCTCGGCGGTGTCATCACCGACACCTCGTGGCTGGGCTGGCGCTGGTGCTTCTACGTCGGCGTCCCCTTCGCCGTCATCGCGCTGATCGTGCTGCAGAAGACCCTGCACCTGCCCGTCATGAAGCGGGACGTGAAGGTCGACTGGGCCGGCGCGTTCTTCGTCGCCGCGGCCGTCTCGCTGCTCCTGGTCTGGGTCACCTTCGCCGGTGACAAGTACGACTGGATCTCCTGGCAGACCTACGCGATGGTCGGCGGTTCGATCGCCCTGGGTCTGGTCTTCGTGCTCGTCGAGTCGAAGGCCCGGGAGCCGATCATCCCGCTGCGGCTGTTCCGCAACCGCACCATCACGCTGGCCTCGCTGGCCTCGCTGTTCGTCGGTGTCGCGATGTTCACCGGCACGGTGTTCTTCAGCCAGTACTTCCAGCTGGCCCGCGACAAGTCCCCGACGATGTCGGGTGTGATGACCATCCCGATGATCGGCGGGCTGTTCGTCTCCTCCACCGTCTCCGGGCAGTTCATCACCCGCACCGGCCGCTGGAAGGCCTGGCTGGTCAGTGGTGGCGTCCTGGTGACGGCCGGCCTCGGCCTGCTCGGCACCATCCGGTACGACACGGCGTACTGGAAGATGGCGATCTTCATGGCCCTGATGGGTCTCGGCATCGGCATGATGATGCAGAACCTGGTGCTGTGCACGCAGAACCAGGTCGACCCGTCCGACCTCGGCGCGGCCAGCTCCACGGTCACCTTCTTCCGCTCCCTCGGCGGTGCGGTCGGCGTCTCGGCGCTGGGCGCGGTGATGGCCCGCCGGATCACCCACTACGTCGCGGACGGCGTCGCCGCCCTCGACCCCAAGTACCGGGCCGCGCTGGCCGGTTCCAGCTCCTCCGCGGACAGCATCCCGGACCTGGGCAAGCTGCCGGCCCCGATCCGCACCCTCATGGAGAGCGCGTACGGGCACGGCATCGCCGACGTCTTCCTGATCGCCGGCTGTCTCGCCGCCGTCGCGTTCGTGATCACCCTGTTCATCAAGGAGGTCCCGCTGAAGACCAAGGGCGCCCTGGCGCAGGCCGCGGACGCGGACCGGACGCCGGCCGAGGCGGAGGCCCCCTCGGCGGCTCCGGTCGCCGCGCAGGCCCCCGCCGCCGCGCAGGCTCCCGCCGCCGACCACGTCCCGAGCTGGGCCGTGTCCGACACCGAGGCCACGGAGGCCGCCGCCGACCGCACGCAGAAGCTCGCCGCCGTGGCCACCCTCGCCCGGCCCGAGGCGACCGAGGGCTCCGGCGGGATCCCGGTGCGCGGCTTCGTGCGCGGCGCCGAGAGCGCGCCGGTGCCGCAGGCGGCCGTCACGCTGATCTCGCTGGCCGGACGTCAGCTGGGCCGCTCGGTGACGCAGTCGGACGGTTCGTACGCGGTGGACGCGCCGAGCGTCGGGTCGTACGTCCTGATCGCCTCCGCGGACGGGTTCCAGCCGCAGGCGTCCACGGTCGTGGTCAACGGTGAGCCGGTGTCGTACGACATCCTGCTCAGCGGCACCAGCGGGCTGAACGGGCTGGTGCGGGCCGCGGAGAACGGGCTGCCGGTCAAGGACGCGATGGTCATCGTGACCGATGTGCGCGGGGATCTGCTGGCCACCGGAAACACCGGTGAGCAGGGTGAGTTCTCCTTCGCCGAGCTGGTGCCGGGGCAGGTCACCGTCGCCGTGAACGCCGCCGGGTTCCGGCCGCGGGCGCTGCCCGTCGAGGTCGGCGGGGCCGGGGTGACCCGGATCGAGGTCGACCTCGACTCGGGGGCGCAGCTGCAGGGTGTCGTACGGGCGCCGCACGGGCCGCTGGCCGACGCGCGGGTAACGCTGGTCGACGCGGCCGGCAACGTCGTGGGGACCGCGACCACCGGGGCGGACGGGGCGTACGCCTTCACCAACCTGAACAGCGGCGACTACACGGTCATCGCGACCGGCTACCCGCCGGTGGCGACGGCCCTGACGGTGAACGGCCGCGGGGTCGACGACCACGACATCGAACTGGCCCACCCGGCCGAGTAGTTCGAACCCCGGCCCGTGGCGGTCACGCGCTCCGATCGCTCGGACGCGTCCCCGCCACGGGCCGGTTCTCTTGAGACCGACAGCTTTCGCAGGGAGAAACGGGATGGGACTGACCGCGAGGATCCGTACGCGGGACGGATGGGCCGTGTCGCACGCGGTCGTCACGGTGACCGACATGACCGGCGCGCAGGTGCTGCGGGCCGAGGCGGACGCCGAGGGCGCCGTACGGGACACGACCGCGCTGGCCCCGGGGCCGTACGTCGTCATCGTCACCGCCGTCGGGTACGCGCCCACCGCCTCCACGGCGATCGTCACGGCGAGCGGCCGGGCCGAACTCGGGAACGTGACGCTGGCCCGGCAGGGCGGTACCGAGCTGCCGCCGCCGGGGGCGTGGACCATCGACCCCGCGCACTCCTCGGTGGGCGCGGTCGCCCAGCACCTGGCCATCTCCAGCGTCCACGGCCGCTTCACCGACTTCGCCGGGCGGATCGAGATCGCGCCGGACGAGGTGGAGAAGTCGCGGGTGGAGGCGGTGATCCGGGCGGCCTCGATCGACACGGGCAACGGCATGCGCGACGATCATCTGCGCTCGCCGGACTTCCTGGACGCCGAGAAGTACCCGGAGATCACCTACCGGTCCTCCGGGCTCACGGCGGCGGGCTCCGACCGCTGGACCGTGCACGGCGAGCTGACCCTGCGCGGGGTCGTCCGGCCGGTGGACCTGGACCTCGCCTACCTGGGCACGGGCGCCGACCCCTGGGGCGGCACGCGGGCCGCCTTCCGCGCGACGACCGAGCTGCGGCGCGAGGACTTCGCCATGAACTACAACCAGGTGATCCAGGCCGGGATCGCCGCCATCGGCACGACCCTGCGGGTGGAGCTGGACATCCAGGCGGTGCAGGGGGAGTCCCTGCCGCAGGCGTAGGCCTGACAGAAGCAGGCTGAGCGGAGGCCGTCGGCCTAGGCTGGCTCCATGGCACCGAACATCGCTACGAACACGACCGTCTCGCTGGACGAGTTGCTGGACTTCGTACGGCCGCGGCACCGCGCGATCCTGCTCACGCGACGGGCCGACGGAAGCCCGCAGGCCTCACCGCTGACCTGCGGGGTCGACGACTCGGGGCGGATCGTCGTCTCCACGTACCCCGAGCGGGCGAAGACGCGGAACGCGAAGCGGGACGACCGCGTCAGCCTGCTGATCCTGAGCGACGACTGGAACGGACCCTGGGTCCAGATCGACGGCACCGCGGAGGTCATCGACTCGCCCGACTCCGTGGAGCCGCTGGTGGAGTACTACCGCAACATCGCCGGCGACCACCCCGACTGGGACGAGTACCGCGAGGCGATGGTCAAGCAGGGCAAGTCCATCATCCGGGTCACGCCGGAGCGGTGGGGCCCGGTCGCCACCGGAGGCTTCCCGGCACGGCTGGCTTCGCCGGAGGCCTGAGGGCCAACCGGATGCCTGAGGGCTAATCGACGCCGCCCAACACCCCAGGGCACCATCATCCGAGTCACCCCCGAGCACTGGGGACCCGTCGCCACCGGAGGCTTCCCGGCACGGCTGGCTTCGCCGGAGGCCTGAGGGCTAGTGGGGCTTGGTCATCGCCTCGATGCCTGCGATCAGGAGGTCCAGGGCGAAGGTGAAGTCCCTCGCCCTCATCTCCTCCACCGTGTCACCGCCCCGGGCCGCCATGATCTCCTCGTTCTCCTTGACGATCTCGGCGGCCTCCGGTGACCGGGTCACCGCAGTCATCGCGTGCTGGAAGTACTCGTCCTGGGTCATCCCCGCCTCGGCACAGCGGGCGATGAAGTGGCCCTCGATGGTGCCGTAGCCGTACACGAACTGGAAGACGAGCGAGATGGCGCCGGTCAGGCCGTGCACCGGCAGGCCGGTCTTGCGGATGACCCGCTGGACGACCCGGGAGAAGGCCAGCGAGTTCGGGCCGATGTTGAGGAACGTGCCCGCCAGCGGGGACAGCCAGGGATGGCGGACCAGCAGGGCGCGGTACTCCGTCGCCAGCGTGCGCAGCTGCTCGCGCCAGTCCTCGCCGGCGTCCGGGTCGGGCAGGGTGAGTTCGCCGTAGGCCGCGTCCAGGGCGAGTTCGAGGAGATCGTCCTTGGTGTCGACGTACCAGTAGACGGACATCGCGGTGACGTTCAGCTCGGCGGCCAGCCTGCGCATGGAGAACTTCGCCAGCCCCTCGGCGTCCAGGAGCCGCACGGTCACCTCGGTGATCCGGTCCCGGTCGAGACCCGACGGCTGCCCGCCGCCGCGCCCGCCCCGACGGACCTTGCCCTCCAGCCACACACTGGTCCGCACGGCCCGCTCGGCTGCCCTCACCATGGCGTACCTTCCTAGACTTCCATTCACACATCGAGGTGCCGGCCGGCGGCCGGCCCTCAGGCGGCCACCATCTCCGAGTCTGCCCGCTGGGCACGTCGCAGCAACGCCGCCGCCACGAACCCGCCCGGCAACACGGCCCCCGCACCCACCAGCTGACCGGCCTTCAGCCCCTCGGCCAGCCCTCCGGAGGAACTGAGCACGGCCCCGAGCACGGCGACGCCCAGGCCGTTGCCGAACTCGGCCAGGGTGCCGTTGACACCGGCTCCGACCCCCGCCTTCTCCGGGGGAATCGCGCTCATGATCGCATGCGCCATCGCCGGGTTGGCGATCGCGCACCCGCCCCCGATCAGCAGCAGCCCCACCAGCGTCCCGGCATAGCCCCGGGCGTCCAGCAGGGCGATCGACACCAGCCCGGCCGCCATCAGCACCATCCCGAGCGCGATGGGCACCGGTGTCCCCAGCCGCGCCGACCACTTCGCCGACAGTCCGGAGAAGTTCAGGGCGACGACCGTGAGAGCGAGCGGCGCCGTGCGGAGACCGGCTTCGAGCGGTCCGTAAGGGAGCACGAACTGCAGATGCCGGGTGAGCAGGAACAGCGCACCCCCCATGCCGAAGGTGATCAGCACCAGCCCCGGTGACGGCCCCCGTGAACCGGCGGTCCCGGAAGAAGTGCAGGTCCAGCTTGGGATGCGGAATGCAGTTCTCCCCAGTACGCGAACAGGGCCAGTACGGCGACACCCACGCCCGCCGACCCCCATCCCGGCCCGCGCGGCGATCAACTGGCCCGTGGAGCCCGCGAGTCCGGCCGCCAGCGAACCGATGCCGAAGAGGGCGAGTCCCGCGATCAGTATCTTCTTGCGGCCGAGCCATACGCCGTACAGCTGGCTGCTATACGGCGTACAACGCGTTTTCCGTCAGATCTTAGGAGTGCGGGTCAGCTGCTCGCCTTCTGCGTCAGGTCGTAGAAGGTCGACGAACCCACGGTCACCTTCTTGAAGTTCTTCTCGACCCAGGAGGTGATCTGCGAGGACGTACCGCTGCTGCTGCCACCCATGCCGCCCATGCCGCCTCCGGTGCCGGAGGAGACGAAGTAGTGGATCTTGCCGTCCGCCACGTACTTCTGGAACTGGGCCAGTGTCGGGGACGGGTCGGTGCCGTTGAAGCCGCCGATCGCCATCACCGGGTCGCCGGTGGAGAGTTGGTAGCTCGCCGCGTTCTGGGCGCCGATGGCCGCGGCGACCCAGGTGTACTTGGACGAGTCGGTCTCCAGCAGCTTCTTGGCCGCGGAGGAGACGCTGGCGCCGTTCAGCAGACCGCCGACGCCACCGCCGCCGCCCATGCCACCGGCGCCCCGGCCGGGGAGGCCGTTCTGGCCCTGCGTGCTGCCGTTGCCGTTCTGGCCGGGCGTTCCGCCGAAACCGCCGTTGCCGTTGCCCGTCGTGCCGCCGCCCGGGAAGCCGTTGCCCTGCTGGTTCTGGCCCTGCGTGCTGCCGTTGCCGTTCTGCCCGCCCGGCATGCCGCCGCCGAAGCCGCCCCGCATACCGCCGCCACCGGGACCGCCCATCATGCTCGCGCCCGCCGGACCGGCCGTGACGATGGAGCCGGTGTGGCCCGTCTGCAGAGTGCTGAGGGTGTACGCGGTCGGACCGGCCAGGGAGGCGACCAGACCCACGGCCGCCGCCCCGAGGGCCAGCTGCCGGTTGATCCGGCCCGCGAAGATCAGGCCGAGCGCGGCGGCCAGACCGCCGATCAGGACGAGGTACTTCAGCCAGGGCAGATAGCTGGAGGTGCGGTTGAGCAGGACGTAACTCCACACCGCGCTCGCCACGACCGCGCCCGCGAGGGTGATCGAGGCCCAGGTCTCCCTGCGCTTCTCCCACAGGATCGCCGAGCCCATGCCGATGACCGCGGCCATGTAGGGGGCGAGGGCCACCGTGTAGTACTGGTGGAAGATGCCCGCCATGTAGCTGAAGACGACCATGGTCATCAGCAGCGAACCGCCCCAGACCAGGAACGAGGCGCGGGTGACCGAGGTCCGCTTCAGCTTGCGCGTGGCGACCAGGCCGGCGACGAAGAGGACCAGCGCGGCCGGGAGCAGCCAGGAGATCTGGCCGCCGACCTCGGAGTTGAACATCCGGTTCCAGCCGGTGGCCCCCCACATGCCGGTGCCGCCGCCACCGCCGCCACCGCCGCCACCGCCACCGCCGCCGACGCTGCCGGTCTCGTCGCCGCTGAGGCGGCCGAAGCCGTTGTAGCCGAAGGTCAGCTCGAGGAAGCTGTTGTTCTGCGAACCGCCGATGTAGGGGCGGGAGGACGCGGGCCACAGCTCGACGATCGCGACCCACCAGCCGCCGGAGACGACCAGCGCGAGCGTCGCCGCGGACAGCTGTGCGAACCGCTTCCTCAGCGACACCGGCGCGCAGACCGCGTACACGATCGCCAGCGGCGGCAGGATCAGGAAGGCCTGCAGGGTCTTGGCGAGGAACGCGAAGCCGATCGCGACACCGGCCCACACCAGCCACCTCGTCCTGCCGTCCTCGACGGCACGCACCACGAAGTAGCAGGCCAGCGCCATCAGCAGGGCCAGCATGGCGTCCGGGTTGTTGAACCGGAACATCAGCGCCGCGACGGGGGTGAGCGCGAGCACCGCACCCGCGATCAGACCGGCCCCGGGGCTGAAGCGGCGCCGCACGCCCGCGTAGACGACGGCCACCGCGCCGACGCCCATCAGGACCTCGGGGAGAAGGATCGCCCAGGAGTTCAGGCCGAGGATCCGGACCGACAGCTCCATCGGCCACAGGGACGCCGGGGGCTTGTCGACGGTGATCGCGTTGCCCGCGTCCAGCGAGCCGAAGAAGAACGCCTTCCAGGACTTGCTGCCGGCCTGCACGGCCGCCGAGTAGAAGGAGTTGGCGTAGCCGGAGGCGCTCAGGTTGTAGAGGTACAGGAGCAGGGTGGCGGCCAGCAGGCCGAGGAAGGCCGGGCGCGCCCAGCGGGGGTCCTCGGGGCGGCCGCGCCACAGTCTCCGTACGAAGGGCTGCCGCGGCTCGCCGGCCCGGGGCTCGGTGGGGACCACCGGCTCCTGCACGGCCGTGGTGACCGTGGGGCCGGGGGGCGGTCCCCAGGAGGAGGGACCGGCTCCCCCCTCGTACGTAGTCCGGTCGTAGTGCGTGGTCATCGGGCGTCCCTCGGATCGGTGTCGGTCGGACGCACCGGCTGCAGATGCAGGGTGGCGTCCTCCCAGGTGCGGTCCGCGACATCGCCGGCGCGGAACTGGGTGGTGTCGTGGCCCCGGTACGCGGCCGGGCGCTGTGGCAGCGGGCGCTGCGGCTGGTACTGCGGGAACGGGGTCGTCGGGGTCGTCACGTACGTCGGCGAGGACGGGGTGTGCGCGGCCACCACCGTGGACGGCCGGCTCTCGTCCCGATCGGGGAAGACCCAGGCGCGGAAGAGCAGGAAGCGCAGCACGGTCGCCGCGAGGTTGGCGGCGATCAGCACCGCCAGCTCGGTGGAGTGCGCCGGATCGGACGTGGCCGCGTTCAGGGCGGCGAGCGAGCCGCTGGTCAGGGCGAGGCCGATACCGAAGACGACGAGGCCCTGCGCCTGGTGGCGGACGGCGCCCCCGCGGCCGCGCACCCCGAAGGTCAGACGCCGGTTGGCGGCCGTGTTGGCGACCGCGGAGACCAGCAGCGCGAGCGCGTTGGCGAGCTGCGAGCCGCCGAACTGCCGGAAGAGGCTGTAGAGGACGAGATAGAAGAGCGTCGACAGACCGCCGACGACACAGAACCCGACGAGCTGGCGGGCCAGTCCCTTCGGCACGTCCTGGATCTCGCGGTCACGCGGGTCGTCGCCGAACGGGCGGGTGATCCGGTCCAGCGGCAGCGAACCGGTCGCGAGCGCCTTGCCCACCCGCCACACGCCCTTGAGGTCCTCGGTCGCCGTCTTCACGATGTGGACGGTGGAGTCGGGGTCGTCGACCCAGTCGACGGGCACCTCGTGGATACGAAGGCCCGCGCGCTCGGCGATGACCAGCATCTCGGTGTCGAAGAACCAGCCGGTGTCCTCCACCAGCGGCAGCAGCACCTGGGCGACATCACGCCGGATCGCCTTGAATCCGCACTGCGCGTCCGAGAAGCGGGCCTGCAGCGAGCCGCGCAGGATCAGGTTGTACGTCCGTGAGATGAACTCCCGCTTGGGACCGCGCACCACCCGGGAGCTGCGGGAGAGCCGCGAGCCGATGGCGAGGTCCGAGTGGCCCGAGATCAGCGGGGCCACCAGCGGGAGCAGGGCGTTGAGGTCGGTGGAGAGGTCCACGTCCATGTAGGCGAGGATCGGGGCGTCCGAGGCGGACCACACGGTGCGCAGGGCGCGTCCGCGGCCCTTCTGCTCCAGGCGGAAGTTCCTGACCTCGGCGATCTCCGACTCCAGCCGCGACGCCACCGTCGGGGTGGTGTCGGTCGACGCGTTGTCCGCGATGGTGATGCGGAACGCGTACGGGAACGTGCGCTTGAGGTGCTCGTGCAGTCTCAGCACACACGGCTGGAGGTCCTTCTCCTCGTTGTAGACGGGGATCACTACGTCCAGGACAGGCGTACCGGCGTCGTCGGCCGGGAGGTGCTCCCGCGCCGGCAGGGTGCCGGGAGAAGAGTCGGTTCGCATGGAAACGACTCTGGTCAAGTGCCCTGTTGCACCCATGTGCTGGCACTGTGCTGCACCTGTGAGTGCGATTGCCAGTTCGTTTCGGGAGCCGGGTGGGGGAGCGCCGGGGCGAGCGCCGGCAGATGCACGGTGAAGACCGTACGGCCCGGAGCGCTGTCCACGGTCACCGCGCCGCCGTGCGCGGTCGCGACGGCCTGCACGATGGCGAGCCCGAGCCCGGTGGACCCGGTGGCACGCGAACGCGCCGAGTCGCCGCGGGCGAACCGCTCGAAGACGTGCGGCAGCAGATCGGGCGGGATGCCCTGGCCGTTGTCCTCGACGTCCACGCACATCCATGGGCCGCGCCGCTGGATCCGTGCGGTGACGGTGGTGCCGGGCGGAGTGTGCTTGCGGGCGTTGCCCAGCAGATTGACCAGCACCTGTTGGATGCGGGCCGCGTCCGCCGACACCAGCGCCGGTTCGTCGGGCAGGTCCAGCCGCCAGTTGTGGTCCATGCCGGCCGCGCGGGAGTCGCTGACGGTGTCCACGACCAGCGGGATCAGATCGGTCTGCTCGAACTGCAGCGGGCGCCCCGCGTCGAGCCGGGCGAGCAGCAGCAGATCCTCGACCAGGAGGGTCATCCGTCCGGCCTCGGACTCGATCCGGCCCAGGGCGTGCCGGGTGTCGGGCCCGACCTGCTCCCTCCCGCGCCGGGTCAGCTCGGCGTACCCGCGGATGGAGGCGAGGGGCGTCCTGAGCTCATGACTGGCGTCCGCGACGAACTGCCGTACCCGCATCTCGCTCTGCTGACGCGCGTGCAGGGCGCCGTGGACGTGGTCCAGCATCCGGTTGAGCGCGGCGCCGACCTGGCCGACCTCGGTGTGCGGATCGGTCTCCGACTCCGGCACCCGCTCACTGAGATTCACCTCACCCGTGTGCAGGGGCAGTTCGGACACCCGGGTCGCGGTGGCGGCGACCCGCCGCAGCGGCCGGGTGGCGACACCGACGAGCACGTAACCGGCGATGACGGCGGCCCCGAGCCCGGCAGCGGTGACGCTGACCTCGACGAGGATGAGGGTGTTGATCGTGTTGTCGGTTTCCTTGGTGGGGATGGCGACGTAATAGTTGCCGCTGGGTCCATGGACGTACGAGACGCGGTACGAGCCGAGGTCCGGGATGTCCGCGGTGTGCATGTTGTCGTCATGGGCAACGGAGTTGAGGGCGGCCAGCTGGGCGCTGGTGAGTGACACCGCGCTCATCGAGAACGTGGAGCTGGACTTGTGACCCACCTTGCCTTCCGTGGCCGAGCCGTTCACGACCTTGGCGGCGATTGTGGACGACGTGGGCTGGGGCCCCCGCGTGACGAAGTCGCTGAGGTTGGTCGTGTGAATGTTCGTGGGTGCGTTGTTCTGCCCGTTGCCCTGCTGGCCGGGCGCGTCGTTGTTCCCCTTACCGGGACCACCCGGTGCGAACGCACCCGAGGCGCGCTTGCCGACCTCACTCAGTTGCTGGTCGAGTTCGTTGTACAGATGCGACCTGAGCGCCAGCGTCGTCACCGTACCGATCACCGCGCACACCACCGCGATCAGCACCACGGAAGCGACGACGAGCCGCGCCCGCAGGGTGCGCGGCTGTCCCGCTCGTCGCTGCTGCGGACGCGTTCGTCGTCGCCCGCTCATGAGGCGGCGGGCTTGATCAGATAACCGGCCCCACGCCGTGTGTGGATCATCGGCTCCCGCCCGGCGTCTATCTTGCGCCGCAGATACGAGATGTACAGCTCGACCACATTGGCCTGCCCACCGAAGTCGTACGACCACACCCGGTCGAGGATCTGCGCCTTGCTGAGCACGCGCCGCGGATTGCGCATCAGGAAACGCAGCAGCTCGAACTCGGTCGCGGTGAGGTGAATGGAGTCCCCGGCCCGCGACACCTCGTGGCTGTCCTCGTCCAGGGTCAGGTCACCGACCACCAGCACGGAGTCCGAGCGGCGGTCGGCGGCACCGGAACGGCGGATGAGACCCCGCAACCGCGCCACGACCTCCTCCAGGGAGAACGGCTTGGTGACGTAGTCGTCGCCGCCGGCGGTGAGCCCGGCGATACGGTCCTCGACCGCGTCCTTGGCCGTCAGGAACAGCACCGGCACGTCCGGCAGCTCCCGGCGCAGCCGCCCCAGAACGGTCAGCCCGTCCATGTCCGGCAGCATCATGTCGAGTACGACGGCGTCGGGACGGAACTCACGAGCGCTCTGGATGGCTCCCGTGCCGTCTCCGGCCGACCGTATCTGCCAGCCCTCGTAACGGAGGGCCATGGACAGCAGTTCGGTGATCGACAGCTCGTCGTCCACCACAAGCACGCGGACGGGGCTCCCGTCCGGCCTCAGCAGTTCGGTGCGCCCCTGGGGCGAGGTCGTGGTCATGGTGGACACACTGTCTGGATCCTCTGAGAGCACCCTTTCGACAACCTGTGATTTCCCTGAGAAACGCACAGGCGCCTCTCAGGAAACCCCTGGGAAGTTCTTGCCCGGCCGTGTCCGCGCCGGTCGGGACGGGTTCATCATCCGTGGGCCGGGGTGTTCGGAACGTAAAGGTTGTCTGTGGGGGACCTGGGTGAGAGAGGTTCCCGGGGCTCGAAGCCGGGGAGGGGAAGGAACCCCTGGGCCTCAGAGTGCGAACAGCCGCGCCCCGTTGTCGTGGCACACGGCCCGCAGCCAGTCGTCGCCGAGGTCCAGGCGCTCCAGGGCGTGGAGTTGGTGGAGGTAGGGATACGGGATGTTGGGGAAGTCGCTGCCGAGCAGAACGCGGTCGCCGAGCTCCCCGAGCCGCGGCAGGGCCCGCCCGGGGAACGGCGCGAACCGTTCGCTGAAGTCCGTGAACGCCATCGTCGTGTCCAGCCGCACCTCCCCGTACCGCTCGGCCAGGTCGAGGAAGTCCTCGTACTCGTGCATCCCCATGTGCGCGATGACCAGTCGCAGGCGGGGATGGCGGGCCAGCACGCGGGCGATCGGTTCGGGCCCGGTGTGCTTGCCCGGCGCGGGTCCTGAACCGCAGTGGATCACCACCGGCACGCCCGCCTCCGCGAGCAACCCCCAAGCGGGATCGAGGAGTTCACTCGCCGGGTCATACGCGCCCACCTGCACATGCGCCTTGAAGACCCGCGCCCCGGCGTCGACCGCCTCCTGGACGTAGACCTCGACGCCGTCCTCCGGGAAGAGCGTCGAGGTGCGCAGACAGTCGGGAGTGCGGGCGGCGAACTCGACGGCCCAGCTGTTGAGCCAGCGTGCCATGCCGGGCTTGTGCGGGTAGAGCATGGCGGTGAAGGCCCGCACCCCGAACTCCCGTATCAAGGCGACCCGTTCCTCCTCCTCCGCCCGGTACGTGATCGGCCATTCCACCCCGCCGGTCAACGGCCCGAGCGAGTCGAAGTAGCCCCACACCTTGCGCAGCACGCGCTCGGGCATGAAGTGCGTGTGCACGTCGACCAGCCCCGGCAGCCCCAGTCGCTCCCAGAAACGCCGGACCTGCCCGGCCTCCGCCATCTCAGCCATATGCCCTCTCGAACCCGCTCGCCGGTCTTCTGCTGCCGCTCATCCCCATCCCCATCCTCACCCTCACCCACATCTGGATGTCCGGAACAGCCCGGCGAGCGGTTCCTCAGCCCTGGCAGAGCAGTTCCTCATGTGCGGCGGAGCAGGCCGTCAGGTTCGGCGGAGCCGTCGGCTGGGCCCGGCGGAGCTGTCGGCAAGGCCCGGAGAAGCAGGCCGTGGGACCCGGCAGAGCAGTCGGCCAGACCCGGAGAAGCAGGCCGTCGAACCCGGCGAAGCAGTCAGCCAGACCCGGAGAAGCAGGCCGTCGAACCCGGCGAAGCAGTCAGCCAGACCGGCGACCAGGCTCGCCAGATCGGGCGAAGCAGGCCGTCCACGCCGCCGAAGAGGCGCGCCAGCCCCGGCGAGGAAGCCCACCAGACCCGGCGGAGCGAGCCGTCAGAAGAGTCCGTCCTGAACACCGCCCGCCTCCCTCACCCCCCGCACCTCTCGCACCGGAACGGTCACGTCCTCCCCCTCCCCGCTCGGCACGATGTCCCACCCCGTCATCAGCCGCGTGTCGAGCACGACGACCCCGCGTCCCGTCGCGAGGTGCAGATCGGGCCCCGCGGCCGCGAGCAGCTTCCCGTTCACCCCGCTGCCCGCGGCCAGCTCTGTCACCTCCCCGGCGGCGGCCGGAAGGTCGGTGAGCCCGAACACCCCCACGTGGTCGACGACTTGGCACGGCTCCCGCCTCAGCGACTCCGGCCAGGCGGTCAGCGCGCGGGCCCGGTCGTGCAGGGCCTCCACCTCGGCCGCCCGCTCAGCCGCCGACGCCGGCAGCCGGGAACGGACGGCCCGCTTCTCGCCGTACGGGATGCGGTCCGGCACCCGGAGCGCGGCGCGCAGCATCTCCTCCGTGCGCCGGGCGGCCATCAACGGCCCCAGCCCCAGCCAGCTGAAGCACACTGCGCCCTGCTCGAGCAGCCGCGCCGAGCCCCGCTCTTCGGCGGTGATCCCGACCTTGACCATGCCGGGCCCGAACCAGGCCAGATACACGTGGTACGGGCGCGGATCGTCCGCGATCGTGTCGGCGGCCACGGAGTGCGCCCGGTCCAGCCGCGCGCACTCCTCGCACCGCGCCCCCGTACTCCGTCCCGGCACCGCCGCCCGCACCGGGCACGTATGCCGCCGCGCTCCCACACATGTCCGCACACCCCCGTCCGCGACCCTGAAGGCCACCCGTTTCCCCCAGGTCAGCGCGCTGCGCCGACCACCGTCCCACGCCAGCACGGGACCGCCGCCCGCCCACCGCAGCCCCGAGCACTTCCATGCCTGTGCCATCGCCTCCGAGATTAGAGGGCACCACTGACAACGGGCTCCGTCGACGGTATCCGTCCAGGGCAGAGCCCAGATTGGGGTATCGGAGGAACACCGCCGGACGCACTAAACCGTCCAACTGGGTCCGAATGGATCCGGCTGGATCCGACCGGACGTGCCACACCTCCACGAAGGTGGGCCGAGACGGACCTGTGCGGCCTGCGCAGCGACCGGCGGCGCCTCGCATGCGGACGACACGCACCAGGGCCACGCCATATAGCCGAGATCCTCCAGCGGATCGCCGGGTGCGGCAAGGCGGCGGTACGCGCGCGTGGCGTCGTGCAGCGCGTCGGCGGCGGTGACCTGGGCGTCGCGTCGGTCCAGTGCTGGAAGCGGGCGGGGACCCAGCCGGGGAGGCAGCCGAGGACGTCCCGTCCGGCGGCGTCGAGTCCCAGGTACCGCGGGGCGCCGACGAAACCCGCCTCGGCGAGATGCCCGAGCACTTCGGCGACGAAGGCGGACGAGGCGCCGACGGGCCGCCGTACCGTGTCCCCCACCCGGACCACTCCCGGGGTGATCCGCCCTCCGGACAACGGCACCTCCGCCTCCGTACGGCCTCCCTCGCTCACCGCATCAACGCCCGTTACCGCCTCGTGCCCACGGCCTCGTACTCCTTCCACCGACGGATCCTCGGGGTGCGGGCAACCCCCCGGAAGTACGGCCACCTACACCTCCCGTCCGGTGGGAGGCTTCATGGCGAGGGCGCCGCCACGGCGGCATCGTGGAACCGAAGCCAAAGACGCGCCGAAGGGACATCCGATGAACCCGCTCGAACCCATCACCACCGGGAAGACAACCGCGAAGCCCACCGCAAAAGCAGCCCCAAAACCCACCGCAACGGCAACGGCAACGGCGATGGCGACCGAAAAGACAACGGAACAGGCAGCAGCAGCCCCCGCCCAGCCCCCTGACGAGGGCGAACTAACCCCGCTCCTCACCGCCTGGGACCTGGCCCACCCGGACCTCTCCGACCCCGAATGGCGTCACCTCCTGGACGAACTCGCCCACCCCAGCACCACCCGAGCCTTCCAACGCCTGGCGGACACGAAGGCCTGACGCGCGGGGACAGCGACTCGGCCCGCCCGCCCCGGTCCCAGCAGCCCGCGTCCCCCACCGCGCGGTCTTCGAGGGCGGAAGTCCGTTTGAGGATGTGGCGTTCACAGCCCGCGCGTACTGTGGTCCGGGTACGTCCAGACCGCGCCCCAGGGCGTGAATTCGTCGATCCCGGCGTGCCCCCACACCTCTGTGCCACCGGAGCACGCCCGGGCGAGCGGAGGATCAGCGATGGGTACAGTCACCACCGACGACGGCACCACCATCTTCTACAAGGACTGGGGGCCGCGAGACGGCCGGCCGGTCGTCTTCCACCACGGATGGCCCCTGAGCGCCGATGACTGGGACAACCAGATGTTGTTCTTCCTGGCGCACGGCTACCGGGTCATCGCCCACGACCGCCGTGGGCACGGACGCTCGAGCCAGTCCGCCACCGGCCACGACATGGACACCTACGCCGCCGACGTGATCGCCCTCGCCGACGCGCTCGACCTGCGGGACGCGGCCCACGTCGGCCACTCCACCGGCGGCGGCGAGGTCGCCCGCTACGTCGCACGCGCCAAGCCCGGACGTGTCGCGAAGGCGGTGCTGGTAGGCGCCGTACCGCCCATCATGGTCAAGTCGGAGAGCAACCCGGGCGGCCTGCCCATCGAGGTCTTCGACGGCTTCCGCACGGCCCTCGCCGCCAACCGCGCACAGTTCTACATCGACGTGCCCTCGGGCCCGTTCTACGGCTTCAACCGCCCCGGCGCGCAGGTGTCCCAGGGGCTGATCGACAACTGGTGGCGGCAGGGCATGATGGGCGCGGCCAACGCCCACTACGAATGCATCAAGGCGTTCTCGGAGACCGACTTCACCGAGGACCTCCGGCAGATAGACGTACCGGTCCTGGTCTGCCACGGCACCGACGACCAGATCGTCCCCTACGACGACTCGGCACCGCTGACCGTGGAGCTCCTGAAGAACGGCACCCTCAAGAGTTACGAGGGCTTCCCGCACGGCATGCTGTCGACCCATCCGGACGTCCTCAACCCGGACATCCTCGCCTTCCTCGAGTCCTGACGGCCCGTCCCCTGCAAAACATCGGAGGCCCCGGATCACCGCTCCGGGGCTTCTGGACGACCTGCCGTCACGCGCCCGAGGGAGACTCCCTCACGCGCGAGAGGCATTACCGTCCACGGCACCGGCGCCGCCCCGTTCGTCCCTTTCGCCCCGCTGCTCGAGCCGCTCAAGTAGCTCGATCATGTGGTCACTCCATGCGCTGATGGCAGCGGCCTGCTCGGGCGCGAGCTGATCGATGAAGTAGCGGCGGACGTTGCCGGCGTGCGCGACGACGGCGCTCTCCGCCAGGCGGCGCCCGTCCGGTGTCAGCCCGATCCCGGTGCGTCGCCCGCTGGCCCCGCTCTCGGTACGGACCACGAACCCCCGGCTCTCCATGCGCGTGAGCTGATGGGAGACCCGGCTCTTCTCCCAGCCGAGCGACTCCGCCATGTCCACAACGCGCACCTCACGGCCGGGCGCCCGCAGAAGTGAGACGAGAACGCTGAACTCCGCCTTGGAGATGCCGAATTCGGCCTGCAGGCGCCGGTCGATCTCCTGAAGGAGCAGGCGCTGTGCGTGCATCCACCGGTCCCAGAGATCCCACTCCTCCGGCTCGAGCGCGTCGGGTTCCACCATGACGGCAAGGCTATCGGGGAGGAGTTGACGTGACAACTCATCCGCTCCTAGAGTTGTCACGTCAACTCCTCCCCGAAAGGGCGCCATGACCCTGCGTATCGGCATCATCCTCGGCAGCACCAGGCCCGGACGCCGCGGCGACCAGATCGCCTCCTGGCTCCTCGACACCGCCCGCACCCACGGCGGCGCCGACTACGAACTCATCGACCTCGCCCACCACGACCTAGGCAACCTGGACGAGCCCGGCAATCCGAACCACCAGCAGTACCAGCACGCCCACACCCGCACATGGGCCGAGCTGATCGACGGTTTCGACGGTTACGTCTTCCTCGTCCCCGAGTACAACCACTCCTTCCCCGGGGCCCTCAAGAACGCCCTGGACTACGTCTACCGGGAGTGGAACGACAAGGCCGCCGGCATCGTGAGCTACGGCGGATGGGCGGCCGGGGTCCGGGCCGCCGAGGCACTGCGGCTCGTCCTGGCCGAACTCCAGATCGCCACGGTCCGCACCCAGCCGGCCATCCCCCTGCTTCCCGCCTTCGCCTCCGGCACCTTCACCCCCGGCGAGGGCCTGGCGGCCTCGGTGACCACGATGCTCGACCAGCTGACCAACTGGTCGACCGCACTGCGCACGGTACGAGGGGTGACGGCGACGGCGCCCGCGACGACCTAGCAGACTTCGGGTGACGCGCCTGCATGCCGAAGATTGAAGCGCCAGGCCCTCTCCGCGCCGACGACTCAGACGGCGCCAGGCCCTCTCCACACCCGAACCTCGACGCGCGACCCACCAACAGCGTCCAACTTGCCACCCTGAGGAGCCTGCTCAGGACACCCGCCGCACCGGAGGCCAGGCCGCCGTGGCTCAGCCGCGGTCGTGGAGGGTCACCTGGTAGCCGTCGGGGTCCGCGAAGGTGAAAGTGCGGCCGAACGGCCCATCGACGGGCGCCGAGACGATCGTCGTGCCGGCGGCGGCGAGAGCGTCGTGGATGTCCTGCACATCCGTGGCGTGCAGCCACAGCGCCATTCCCTGGCCCGGCTGGGCGATCGCGTCCAGGTCGACGCCCGGGACGAGGTCGCGGACGGCGAACGCGATCGGCTTGGTGTCGAACACGACAGCGTGCGGCGGTCCGGCGTCGGAGCGCTTCAGCCCCAGGTACTCCTCGTAGAAAGCGGCGGAGCGCTCCAAGTCGCGCACCTGCAGTGAAACGAAGTCGGGTCCGGTGACGGCCACGATCCTTACCTCCTAATCCATGTCAGTCTTCTGACATGCAGCACCGTATGTCAGACTACTGACATGAGTCAAGGTGAGCCCGGAATCGAGCTGGACACATCGCTGGGGTACATGCTCAAGGCGGCCGCGAGCGCCCTGCACTCCGCCCTGGAGGCCGTGCTGAGTCCGCTGGGCATGACGATCACCCACTACTCCTGCCTGGAGCTGCTCGCCCAGCGACCCGGTCTGTCCAACTCCGAGCTGGCCCGCGGCGCCTTCGTCACCCGGCAGTCGATGAACGTGCTTCTGCAGTCCCTCGAACGCCAGGGACTCGTCATCCGCCCGGCACGGGCACCCGTAGGCAGAGCCCTGCCGACCGAGCTCACCGACCTCGGGCGGCGTCAACTGGAGGTGGCCAGCGCCGCGGTCCGCCGCGTCGAGCAGAACATGCTCGCCGGCCTGGATGCCGACGAACAGGATCAGATGCGGCGCCTGCTCCGAACATGCATCACTTCACTCACCGAACCCCCCGCATCGACGACGTAACCGCTCCGGAACTTCGTCAGGACCCTGCCGCACCCTGTCACCCTCGCAGGCAATCCCGGCCCGCCAACTCGCGGTGTGGGTAAGGCCCATCGGGCACCACACCGTGCAGCCAATCCGCGTCGGTGAGGGACGGCACGCCCTTCGGAGCGAAGCCGCCGTTGCCGACTTCGAGATACATCAGCCGCAGTGGTACGTGCATGAGGTGGCCCACGATTCACTCGAACCTGGCGACGTCCTTCGCGCTGCCGGACGGGGCAGTCCCTGACCGACCGCATGGCAGGTTGTCGAGATCGACGGTCGGCCAGCGACAGGTAGACCGCCGAGGCGCGCTTCGAAGAAAGGTGGCGGGAGAGCCCGCCAGGCTGTCCCAAGCGGTGGGCGGTAACCGCACCGACGGGTCGAGGAACCGTTGCCGCACGCCCTGGAGATGCGAGAGGCCCCGGAAGATTCCGGGGCCTCTCACCTATGTGCACTCGGCAGGATTCGAACCTGCAACCTTCTGATCCGTAGTCAGATGCTCTATCCGTTAAGCTACGAGTGCTTGTTCTGTTCTTGTCGCCGTTTCCTGCCCTTCCGGGCCCTTCGCGGCGACAGGAAGAACATTACATGACTGCCGCTGACATGTGAAATCCGTTAGCTGTACCCCTTGTGACCTGCGGAAACGGTGTCCGGGCGGGGCTAGGGCATGAGTACCTGTTCGAAGGTGTAGCCGCCCTGCGGGGTCGGTCGGATCTCGGCGTTGACGGTGGCGGAGCCGTCGTCGCCGGCCGCCTGGTGGATGGCGACGTCCAGGTCCACACCGCGTTGTGGCCGAGAGTCGCCTGGCCGTCCTGGGACTGGGCGTCACCCGTGCCACCGAAGGGCCGGTGGTGGAGGTCGAGGAAGCCGATGTAGGGGGGTCTCGGGCTTCTCGTAGAGCTTGTTGGGAAGTTGGGGATGGGCCAGCGCGGTGTAGAGCACTGCCGACATTCGCGATGACGAAACCGCGGAGGTCCGCTCCCCGGCCTGCGAAGAAGATCGCGTCCGGTTTCTTGTAGCGGACCTGCTGGGCGCCCGTGGAGAAGGCGTTGCTGGTGCCGTAGCCATTCGGCGTGGTCGCGGGACTCCGGCAGCGGCGACCGCTCGGGCAGCGTCTTGAGGACGGCGCCCGCGTGGTGGAGCACCTCCTCGCGGTTCCAAAGTCCCGCAGCCAGCCGGCGGGCAGACCCCGCAGGTGGACCAGTCGAAAAGCCGTTTCATCGGGCCAGCTGCCGGTGCGGTGGTCCAGTACGGCGGACCGCGTCCCCTGCTTGCGCCGGGCAGCGTCCCCGCGGATGCGGGCGGCGGCCATGACAAGCAGCGGATCGGCGTGGTCCCGGCGGCCCTGCACTCCAACAGCCCCGCACTCCAGCAGCAGCTTCAGCAGCCGGTCCCCCGCCTCGCAGTGGGTGGTACGACGTCTTCGGCCCCCTCTGTCGGTGTAGGCGGCGCGTCGCAGATCGGCGAGGAAGGCCCGCGTCAGCAGTGCCTCCGCCTCTGGCCCCCGTGTCCGAGGGAGCCCAGCAGGGAGCTCTCCGCATGGCACGCTCCACCCGGCATGCGCATACATCGCGTAACGGTACGTAACTGTCGCGAAAACGACTCAGGGAGTCCGTGCCGTCGGCATGGACTCCCTGAGTGAGATGGCGGAGGCGGAGGGATTTGAACCCTCGATGGGCTTTAAGGCCCAAACCGCATTAGCAGTGCGGCGCCATAGACCGGACTAGGCGACGCCTCCAGCACAACCTCCCGCGCCAGCGCGAGTGGTGCGTGCAGATGATGACACAGTCGAGCGTGCTGTCACCAATCGGCCTCCACGGTACTAGGCAGCCCGCCCGCAGAGCAAAGCCCTTAATGCCCTTTCGCAACCTCCGGGGGCGCCTCGCGTTGGTCAGGTCATGTCCCCCATGAACCGCAGCGGCCTCCCGCTCGCCCGCCTTCTCGCCGCCGGCGCGGCCACGGCGGCCGCCGTCGCGTCCTGCGCCCTGCCCGCCGTCGCGCACGCCGAGAGCGCGTCCCGGACCCTCGTTCCCCCGCCCTCCCGCGACGAGGACCGCCCCGACCACCTCACCGTCACCGTTCGGGACGCGGGCGCCGGCCGGGACGGCACGTACCACCTGTCCTGCCACCCCGGCAGCGGCGACCACCCGGACGTGGCCGGTGCCTGCGCGGCCCTCGACCGCGGGACCCACTGGGGCCGGGAGACCTTCGCACCGGTCCCCGACGGCAGCATGTGCACCATGCAGTACGGTGGCCCCGCCACCGCCCATGTGACCGGGACCTGGGCCGGGCGGCCCGTGGACGCCTCGTACAGCCGTGGCGACGGGTGCGAGATCGCGCGCTGGGACCGGATGGTGCCGTTGCTGCCCGATCTGCGTCCGCAAGGGCGGTCGTAGCCTCCGAAAGGAGAGACGGTCGGTCATTTCAGTCCCGAAGCACGGTTGCCTCGTCCGGGAGGACCGTCGCGCCGTCCCGGAGGGCCGTCGCGTCGATGAATGTGCTCACACGCTTTCCATGGCGGAAACCCGGGGTCCGTAAAGTCGCGCAGGCCAGGGGAGGCGGTCACACGTTCTACTTCACTTCGTCGTGCGACCTCCCTCTCATCCGGCGTCGTCGGCGCAACCCGTGGCTTTAGACTCCCTCGCGTGACACGTCGCGGGCAGGTTGGCAAGATGGCCCGAGCGGTCGGCAAGGTGCGGTAACAGGGAGGAAGCGTCTCGTGAGCAGCAGGCCATCCCGAGGCGCTGCTCGCCTCGCAGCCATACTGGACGCGCTGCCCGACGCGTTGGTGCTGGTCAACGCCAACGGGACCGTCGTCAACGCCAACACCATCGCGCTCGAGGCCTTCGAGGCACCCGGGACCGCGCTGGTCGGGCGCGGGCTGCTCGATCTGCTGCCCCAGTTCGACTCCAAGCTCATTCCCGGGTCCATGCGGCGGCCCGACCACATGGACCCGCGCGGGCGGACCAAGCCGACCCGGATGGTCGCCCGCCGCACCGACGGCACCGAGTTCCCGGTCGAGGTCACCAGCGCCAACCTGGAGAACGGCCAGCAGGCGTACGACGGTTACGGCTACAGCGGCGACGAGCTGCTGATGCTCGTCGTGCGCGATCTGACCGGGACCGTGGACACCGAGGCCGAGCTGGCGCGCTCGCAGCGGCAGACCGAGATGATCCTGCGGGCCGCGGCCGAGGGCGTGGTCGGCACCGACACCGACGGACGGATCGTCCTGGTCAACCCGGCCGCCGCCCAGATACTGGGCTACCGGGCCAGCGACCTCGGCGGCAAGGAACTGCACACCCTCGTCCTGCACTCGCGCGCGGACGGCTCCCCCTTCCCGTACGACGAGTCGCCGCTCGCCGACACCCTGCGCTCCGGGCGCAAGCACCGGGTGCGCGGGCAGGTGCTCTTCGCCAAGAACGGCGACCGGGTCTCGGTCGACCTGACGACCGCGCCGGTGCGCGACGGCGACCAGCTCGTCGGCGCCGTGATGACCTTCACCGACCGGCGGCCCTACGACGCCCTCGCCGACGAGAAGGCCGCGCAGGAGAAACGGCACGCCGAGGAGCTGGACCGGCTCGAGGAGGAACACGCCTCCGAGCTGACCGCGCTGCGCCAGAAGCACATCACCGAGCTCGAGGAACTGCAGGAGCGGCACGACGAGGAACTCGCTGCCGGCGAGGAGCGGTACGCGGCTCTCGGCGAGCGCGAGAAGGACCGGTACGAGGCTCTCGCCGGGCGGCACGAGCAGTTGCTGACGCTGCTGGCGCGGTCCCTGCGCGGGCCCCTCGACGAACTGCGCCGCGAGCTGGCGGCGCTGGCCGCCGACGACGCGGGACAGCTGTGGCCCGAGGCCAACCAGGTGCTGCACCATCTGTCCGCCGGCTACTCGCGGATCACCACCCTGATCGACAACGTCCTCGGCTACCAGCGGCTCGACGCCGGGGCCGAGCAGATCACCCGTACCAAGGTCATGCTCGACGCCGTGGTCGCCGCCGGTGTGGACGGAGCCGTGGAACTCATCGGGCCCGGTCGGGTGCAGTTCGCCGTGCACGCGCCGCCCATCGAGGCCGAGGTCGACCCACAGCGCCTCGCCGGCGCGCTCGCGCATCTGGTCGCGGACGTCGCCGGCGTCGACGCGACCGGCAACGCGCCCGTGTCCGCGGGCGGTTACATGGACAACACGGTCGTCGTCGCGGCGGCGCAGCGCGGCGAGGTCGTCCGTATCGAGGTGCGCGGGCCGTACGCCGGGGGAGACCCGGTGCACGAGCCCATCGTGCGCGGGATCGTGCGCGCCCACGGCGGTGTGCTGCAGACCCATGAAGTGCCGGGGATGAGTGGCAGCGCGTACGTCCTGGAGGTGCCCATCGGCGGCGGCGCCGGAGCCGTACCGGCCGCGGCCCCCGCCGAGCTCCCGGCCGCCGAGGACACCTCCGGTGGCCGGCGCCGGGCCCGGCGCTCCTCCGTCGACGCGTTCCTGGACGGCGAGGGCTCGGAGGACCCCGGCGACGCCGAATCCGGTACGGCGGCGGAGGCGGAGCCGGGCACACCGACGGGCCGGCGCCGCAGGCGTGCCGTGGAGGAGTCTGCGGCAGCGGCGGCCGCCACGGGTGCCGGAGCTCCCGGGGGCGCGGTCGAGGTGGCCGGCGGTACCGGGCGCCGGCGCGGGCGGTCGGCCGAGGGCGCCGGTGCCGAGGGTGGCGGTGCCGGGGTCTCCGAGGGTGCTGTGGTCACGGCTGCCGAGCATGCCGCGGGGACCGCTGCCGTCGGGAGCGGGTTGGGCGGGACGGTACCGCCCCAGGGCGTACCCGCACCGTCGGGACGGCGCGCCCGGCGTGACGGGGGCGAACAGCACGCGTTGCCCGCGGCGCTGCCGCCGGCCGGGTCATCGGCGGGGCAGGCCGGGGCCGGGGACGGACAGGCCGTCCCGGCGGACCAGGCAGCCGAGGGGGGCCAGCCGACCGGGCGCCGGCGCCGCGCGCTGGCCGCCGCGAACGAGCGTGCGGCGGCCCAGGAGGCGGGACCTCGCGCGGTGTTCGCCCTGCCTCCGGCGGAGGCGGACCGGGCGCCGGGGGGTGCTTCGGGTGCCAGTGCCGGTGTCGGTGCGGGTGTGGAGGCGGGCGCGGGCTCGGTGAGTGCGGGTGTCTCGGGTGCGGAGGGCACTGCGGGTTCGGTGGGCGCTACGGGTGGGCAGGGGCTCACGCCGGTGCAGCCGCAGGGGGCGGTACAGGTGCCGGGTCCCGGGCAAGTGCCCGGTGCTGGACAAGTGACGGCTCCGGGGCAGACGCCGGGTGCGGGACTGGTCCAGGTTCCCGGGCAGATGCCCGTTGTCGGGCAGGCCCCGGGGGTTGGACAGCCGCCGCTTCCCGGGCAGACACCGGGTGCCGGGCTGGTGCAGGTGCCGGGGCAGATGCCGGGTGCCGGACAGGTGCCGGGGGTTGGACAGCCGCCGCTTCCCGGGCCCATGCAAGTAGGTGCGCAACCGCAGGTTCCCGGCGCGGCGCAGGGTGCCGGCCAGGTGCCGGTTCCCGGGCAGGTCCAAGGCGCGGGCGTTGGGCAGGCGCAGGTTCCCGGGCAGGTTCCGGGTGTTGCGCAGCCGCTTCCGGGGCAACCGCAAGTCGTCGGTCAGGCGCAGGTGGGCTGGCAGGCCGCAGTCGCCGGGCAGCCGCAGGTTCCTGGACAGCCGCAGGCCCTCGCGCAGCCCCAGGTTCCTGGACAGCCGCAGGCCCTCGCGCAGCCGCAGATCGCCGTACCGGCGCAGGTGCCCGGGCAGGGTGGGTCTGATGGCGTCGGGGACGCGGTCGGCGAGGACGGACGGCACGATGCCGTTCCGCATGACCAGTCCGGGGACCACACCCCGCCCCAGCCGCACCCCACCAGCGCGCCGACCGGCCGTCGTCGCCGTGCCGTGGCCCAACCGGCGGGTACGGCCGCGCAGGACGCCGCCGGTCAGCCGGTCGCGCAGGGTCAGCAGGCCGCGGTGACCGTTCCGGCGCAGGGCTCGCTCCCTGCGGGCGTACAACTCGCCCCGGGTCAGCCGGTCCCGGCCCAGGTTTCCCCCGGTCAGTCCGTCCCCGTACAGGCCCAGGCACCCGGTGTTCCCGTGCAGAACGCCACCGGGCAGGTCGCGCTGCCCGCTCAGCAGGCCCAGCCGGTTCAGCCGGTTCAGCCAGTGCAGCCGGGCGCGGCTCAGCCGGTGCCCGGGGCGGGCATGCAGCCGGTTCCGGGACAGCCGCTTGCCGCGCCGGGTGCGCAGGCTGTGCCTGGGGCGCCCGGGGTACCGGCGGCTCCCGGACAGGCCCTGCCCGCGGAGGCCGGTGCCGGCGTGCCGGTCGGCGGCGCCACCGGTGCCGTACCCCCGCAGGCCGTGCCGCAGCCCGGTGCCCCGTTGCCGCCCGAGGCGCAGGCCGTGGCCGCCGATCCGGCTGTCGATCCCAACTCGACGCAGGGGCGGGCGATCAGTGTGCGGACGCTGGGGCAGGGTGTGCCGTTCACGCGTCAGGCGGCGCAGGTGCAGCAGCCGACGGCGACCCCCGCGCCGCACAACCCGGGCGGTTCGGGGCGGCGGCGGAAGCTGGGCACGCGCACCGGGGCGGGGGCGGCGCCGGAGCAGGCGGCCCGGCCGCATCCGGGCGGCGAGCAGACGCCCGCGCAGGTCCCCCAGCCGTCCCTGGCCGGCCAGTCACGGCTGGCGCAGGCCACCGAGGGCAGCGGACGGTCGTACGCCATAGGCGCGCCGGACGAGAACGCCGCCGAGGGGCCCGAGCCGCTGGACGGTCCTGGCGGTGCCGTGGAGATCGCGGACACCCCGCGGCCCGTCCCGCTGGACGACGAACTGCCCCCGGAGCCCCTGGACAACCCGCGGCGGCTGCTGGTGTGGCCCGCCCCGGACGTGACGACCCAGCAGGCGCTCAGCGACCGCGGGTATCGCCCGGTCATCGTGCACTCGCGCGAGGAGGTCGACGCGCAGATCGCCGCGTTCCCGGCAGCGCTGTTCGTGGACCCGCTGACCGGGCCGATCACCCGGACCGCGCTGCAGTCGCTGCGGGAGGCCGCCGTCACCGCCCAGGTGCCGGTGATGGTGACCGCGGGACTGGGGCAGGCGACGCGCGAGGCGGCGTACGGCGCCGACCCCGCCGTACTGCTGAAGGCGCTGGCGCCGCGGGACAGCGAGCAGCATCCGCCGCGGGTGCTGCTGATCGAGGAACACGCGGAGATCGCGCTGGCGTTGACCGCGACGCTGGAGCGACGCGGGATGCAGGTGGCGCGGGCCGCCAGCGACGCGGACGCCGTGACCCTGGCGGGGCAGCTGCGGCCGAACCTGGTCGTGATGGACCTGATGCAGGTGCACCGGCGGCAGGCCGGGATCATCGACTGGCTGCGCGCGAACGGACAGCTCAACCGCACCCCGCTCGTCGTCTACACCGCCGCCGTCGACCAGGCGGACCTGCCGCGGCTGGCGTCCGGCGAGACGGTACTGTTCCTGGCGGAACGGTCGACGAGTGCCGAGGTGCAGTCGCGGATCGTCGACCTGCTGGCGCGGATCGGCACCAATTGACCACCGCACTCACCACCCGCATTCACCACCGCCACTGACCACCCGCACTGCCGACTGACGCGGACACGGCCGCGCCAGTCGGTGCCGGGGGTACCGGGGATGCCGGGGTTCGTCAGAGCTGGGTGACGTCCAGGTCGCCGTCGGCGTACCGCCTGCGCAGGACCTTCTTGTCGAACTTGCCCACGCTGGTCTTCGGCACCGCCTCGATGATCGTCCAGCGCTCCGGGAGCTGCCACTTGGCGATGTGGCCCTCATCGGCGAGGAAGGCGCGCAGGGACGCGAAGTCGGCGGTGGCGCCCTCCTTGAGGACGACCGTGGCCAGCGGACGCTCGCCCCACTTCTCGTCGGGGACGGCGACGACGGCCGCTTCGGCCACCTCCGGGTGGGACATCAGGGCGTTCTCGAGGTCGACGGAGGAGATCCACTCGCCGCCGGACTTGATGACGTCCTTGGCACGGTCGGTGAGGGTGAGGAAGCCCTCGGGGGAGATCGTGCCGACGTCGCCGGTCTTCAGCCAGCCGTCCTCGCTGAACTTGTCGGCGGGGCGCAGCGGTTCGGCGTCCGGGCCGTTGTAGTAGGCGCCCGCGATCCAGGGGCCGCGGACCTCCAGCTCACCCGCCGACTCGCCGTCCCAGGGCAGGCGTTCGCCGCCGGGGCCGCTGAGCCGCGCCTCGACACCTGCCGGGAAACGGCCCTGCGTCAGCCGGTACCCGAACTCCTCGTCCGTGCCCACCACATGGGCCGGCGGGCGGGCGATCGTGCCGAGCGGGGAGGTCTCCGTCATGCCCCAGGCGTGACAGACCCGCATACCGAGCTCGTCGAAGGCCTCCATGAGGGAGGGCGGACAGGCGGAACCGCCGATGGTGACCTGGGTGAGGGAGGAGACGTCCCGCGGCTTGGCGTTCAGCTCCGCCAGCAGGCCCTGCCAGATGGTGGGGACGGCGGCCGCGTGGGTGGGGCGCTGGGTCTCGATCATCTCGGCGAGCGGGCCGGGCTGCAGGAAGCGGTCCGGCATCAGCAGGTTGACGCCGGTCATGAAGGTGGCGTGCGGCAGGCCCCAGGCGTTGACGTGGAACTGCGGCACCACGACCAGCGAGGTGTCCTGGTCCGTCAGCCCCATCGACTGGGCCATGTTGACCTGCATGGAGTGCAGGTAGATCGAACGGTGGCTGTACACCACGCCCTTGGGGTCGCCCGTCGTGCCCGACGTGTAGCACATGGCCGCGGCCTGGCGCTCGTCCAGCTCCGGCCAGTCGTACGTCGTCGGCCGGCCCGCGATCAGCTCCTCGTACTCGTGCACCCGCGCCCGGGCACCCTCGAGCACCGAACGGTCACCGGGACCGGAGACCACGATGTGCTCCACCGTCGGCAGCTTCGGCAGCAGCGGGGCGAGCAGCGGCAGCAGCGAACCGTTGACGATCACAACCTTGTCGGCCGCGTGGTTGACGATCCACACCAACTGCTCGGCCGGCAGCCGCAGGTTGAGCGTGTGCAGCACCGCGCCCATGGAGGGGATCGCGAAGTAGGCCTCGACGTGCTCCGCGTTGTTCCACATCAGCGTCGCGACCCGGTCGTCGCCCTGGACGCCGAGTTCGTCCCGCAGGGCGTTCGCCAGCTGCACCGCGCGGGTGCCCGCCTCGGCGAAGCTGCGTCGATGCGGCTCGGACTCGCCGGTCCAGGTGATGATCTGCGACCGTCCGTGCACCAGCGTCCCGTGCGTCAGGATGCGGGCAACGGTCAGCGGTACGTCCTGCATCGTGCTCAGCACGGTGTCCTCCCGGGGCGACATTGCCTACGCGGCGGTAACGTATGCGCTGATTCTGCGCACATACCGAGCGGTATGTCACTAGGTGCCGGTGATCGATCGCGTCACTGCGGTCCCCAATAGCCTCCAGGTCGGCGCATTAACGCACAAGCCCCAGCTCAGGGTCCTCGCGAAGTTTCCCGAGCGCACGGGAGACCGCCGATTTCACCGTGCCCACCGACACGCCGAGCACCTCGGCCGTCTGCACCTCACTGAGGTCCTCGTAGTACCTGAGGACGACCATCGCCCGCTGCCGGTCGGGCAGCTTCATGATCGCCCGCCACATCGCGTCGTGCAGCGCCTGCTGCTCGGCCGGGTCCTCCCCGCCGGGCGCCGGCTCGGGCTCCGGCATCTCCTCGCACACGAACTCGTCGACCTTGCGCTTGCGCCACTGCGACGTCCGCGTGTTCAGCAGCGCCCGGCGCACATAGCCGTCCAGCGCGCGGTGGTCCTCGATCCGCTCCCAGGCGACGTAGGTCTTGGTGAGCGCGGTCTGCAGCAGGTCCTCCGCGTCGCTCGGGTTCGCGGTCAGCGACCGGGCGGTACGCAGCAGCACCGACTGCCGGGCCCTCATGTACGAGGCGAACGACGGGTACGACAGGGTCTGCGTCGCCGGGGCGGCGGCGGTCGAAGCGCTCGTGCAGACGGGTGTGGTCATGGACTCCACGCTAGGAGCGAGGGCGCCTCCGGCTCATCGGCCGCAGGTCCCGAAGCCGAGTCCCCCTCAGGTTGTAGGGGTGGGGTTGACTGCACCTCCTGAAGGTGGACGAGGGGGTGACACGTACTGCGGGATTACCCCTGGGGGAGCACCCCGGGCTCCTGCCGTCGCTCCGTCCGGGCGGCCTCGGTGGCGAGATCGAGCGAGGTCAGCAGGCCGCCGTCGGCCCAGGCCCCAGGTCAGCCGTCCGCTGCCAGGACCAGGCCCGAGGTGGGCACCCCGGTGCCCGCCGTGACCAGGACCCGCTCCGCGCCCGGTATTCGGTTCACCGCCGTCCCGCGCACCTGTCTCACCCCTTCGGCGATCCCGTTCATCCCATGGAGGTACACCTCTCCGAGCTGTCCGCCGTGCGTGTTGACCGGCAGCTTCTCCCCGGCCATGAAGTCGGCCCCCTCCCCCTTGCCGCAGAACCCGAACTCCTCCAGCTGCATCAGCACGAACGGTGTGAAGTGGTCGTACAGGATCGCCACGTCCACATCGGCCGGCGTGAGCCCGGAGGTCCGCCACAGCTGGCGGGCCACCACGCCCATCTCCGGCAGGCCGGTGAGGTCGTCACGGTAGAAACTCGTCATCTGCTCCTGGCCGCGCCCGGCGCCCTGGGCGGCCGCCGCGACGACCGCGGGCGGGTTGGGCAGATCGCGGGCGCGCTCGACGGACGTCACGACGATCGCCTGGCCGCCGTCCGTCTCCTGACAGCAGTCGAGGAGTCTGAGCGGTTCGACGATCCAGCGGGAGGCCGCGTGGTCGGCGAGGGTGATCGGCCGGCCGTGGAAGTAGGCCGCCGGGTTCGTCGCCGCGTACTTCCGGTCGACCACCGCCACATGCCCGAAGGCCTCCGGGGTCAGCCCGTACGTGTGCAGATAGCGCTGCGCCGCCATCGCCACCCAGGAGGCCGGGGTGAGCAGTCCGAACGGCAGGGACCAGCCGAGCGCGGTGCCCTCCGCGGACGGCTCCCGGTGCTGCACGCCCGAGCCGAAGCGGCGGCCGGAGCGCTCGTTGAAGGCCCGGTAGCAGACGACGACCTCGGCGACACCGGTGGCGATCGCCAGCGCCGCCTGCTGGACGGTGGCGCAGGCCGCGCCGCCGCCGTAGTGGATGCGCGAGAAGAAGGACAGCTCGCCGATCCCGGCCGCCTGCGCCACGGTGATCTCCGGGCTGGTGTCCATCGTGAACGTCACCATCCCGTCCACGTCGCCCGGCGTCAGCCCCGCGTCGTCCAGCGCCGCCCGCACCGCCTCCACGGCGAGCCGCAGCTCACTGCGTCCCGAGTCCTTGGAGAACTCGGTGGCCCCGATCCCGACGACGGCCGCCCGCCCACCAAGGCCGTCCCGGCCGCGGACACTCATCGGGCACCGCCTGAGGGGGCGACGGTGACGGTGGGCACGGGGGCGTCGGAGCCCACGGGGGGATCGGTGGGCACGGGGGCATCGGTGGGCGCGCCCGCATCGGTACCCACGGCGGCGTTGGTGGGCGCGGCGGTGTCGGTGGGCGCGGCGGTGTCGGTGGGCGCGGTGATCGCGTCGGCCGAGGGGACCGTGACCGTCACCGTGCCGGTTACGTGTCTGCCGATGCCGTTCGACCCGACCACCCGGACCGTCGCCGTGTCGCCGTCGACCTCTTCGACCGTGCCCGTCAACACCATGGTGTCACCGGGGTAGTTGGGCGCCCCCAGTCGTATGGCGACCTTGCGTAGGTGGGCCGTGGGTCCGAAATGGTCGGTGATGTAGCGGCCCACCAGGCCGTTCGTCGTCAGAATGTTCATGAAGATGTCCGGGGAGCCCTTCTGCCGGGCCAACTCGGCGTCGTGGTGCACGTCCTGGTAGTCGCGGGAGGCGATGGCGCCGGCCACGATCAGGGTGCGGGTGATCGAGACCTCCAGCGGCGGAAGCTTCTCACCGGCCCTCATACGGTCTCCTCCTCTCGGGCGCGGAACACGGGCAGCACCAACTCGTCGTCGTACGACTGGAATTCGAGATGGACGGGCAGTCCTATCCGCACCTTGTCGTAGGGCACGCCGATGACGTTGCTGATCAGGCGGACGCCCTCGGTGAGCTCTATCAGGGCCACGGCGTACGGGGGGTCGAAGGCCAGGAAGGGCGGGTGGTGCATGACGACGTAGGAATAGACCGTGCCCTCGCCGCTCGCCTCCACGGTGTCCCAGTCCGGGCCACCGCAGGCGTTGCAGCCCGGCAGCCAGGGGAAGCGGAGGGTGCCGCAGGCCGTGCAGCGCTGGATGAGGAGGCGGTGGCGCTCCACGCCCTCCCAGAAACCGGCGTTGTCGCGGTTGACGACCGGGCGGGGACGGCGGGCGGGTGGCTGAGTCCCGCTTCTGGCCGGCTGCTTCTCCTTGTTCTCCGATTCCTTACGCCTCCTGCCCGCGGGGGCGTACTTGAGGATCCGGAAGCGGTGAGTGCCGACCAGGTCGCGGGCAGCGCCGGCCCGTACCTCCGTGCGTGTGGTGACGAAGTACCCCGTCCCCAGCTTGGTCGTCTTGCGGTCGGAGACCGACTCGATCACGGAGTCGAAGCTGACCTCGTCGCCGGGCCGCAGGGGCCTGACGTACTCCTGCTCGCAGTCCGTGGCGACGACCGAGGTGCAGCCCGCCTCATCGAGGAGGCCGAGCAGCTCGTCGTACGCCTGCGAGCGGCCCGTGTGCCCGGAGAGGCCTCCCATGGTCCAGGCCTGGAGCATGGTGGGCGGGGCGATGGCGTCCGGGCCCTCGTACGCGGGGTTGGTGTCGCCCATCGCCTCGCACCAGTGCCGGATCATGGGCAGGTTGACCGGGTCCTTGCCCGCACCGGAGACGGCGGCGGCCCGTCCCTCATATGCCTTCAGCCGTGCGACCAGCTCGTCCTCGCTCACCATCGCCCCCTCGTCCCGCGCCGCATCGCATTGACACTTCTGGTACACCGCAGCCGCCGGTCGGGTTCCACGACCCCGGCGAGAGTTTTCTGACTGTCCGTCAGATCTGGTGGGCTGTCAAGGTCGTCTCCATGCGCCGCGAAGGTCGTTCCCGATGCGCCGCGAAGGGTCGCCCCTATGCGCCGCGAGGGTCGCCCCCGATCCGCTGTGAGGGTCGTCTCCGATGCGCGGTGACAGGCGTCCCCCACGGCATACATACGTCTGCGCGGCGGCACCGAAGTACCACCGCGCAGACGTATCCCCCCACCCCCCGGGCACCCGACTCCGCGAGTCAGGGCCGTCGGCTCACCACAGGTGGCTGAAGTGGACGGCGACGTTCTCGTTTCCCTGCTGGATGGCGGTGAACGCGGAGCCGTTGACCTGCGCGGTGTTGCTCTGGTTCGAGGCACCGGAACCGACCGCGTTCTGCTGCGTGGTGGACGAGTTGCCGTTGTTGTTGTGTCCGACGCCGCTGCCGACGACGCTCGCGACACCCGCGTTCGATCCGTCGTCCGCGAAGGCGCCGTTGTCCGCCGCCGCGACGCCGGCGAACAGGGCGGCTGCCAGCGGGAGGGCGGAGACGGCGGCGACGACGCGGGCAGTACGGATGCTTGCCATGTTTCTTCCTCCAGAACCCGGCCTCCTGGCCGGTAGTGCGTCAAGTGATGCTGTTACCAAGGCAGTTGGCCAACCGCCTCAGTGCTGTGCACGACGTCGCGAGACCAGGGTTGCCCACCGAATCCCCGGCGAACCACCCCGGAAGCCGCGATTCCCACTCAAGTGCTACGACAAGTCGATAAACCCCTTTCGCCACTTTCCGCACCCGGCTCGGGTCGGAGCGGGCACCCGGCCTTCAAGCGACAGAAGGGATGAAGCGTTCCGGCAGTTTTCCGGCCAAATCTCTCCGGACGGGCGCGTCGCATTCGAAGACCCTTCCCTTTTTCGAACGTACGTACGAACATAGAGGCATGGCCACCACCGACCGGCAGGCCACGACGCTGGCCCTCGCACACGCCCTGTCAGCCGCCGAGCGCGGACTGGCCGTCATCCCCCTGTCCCGGACGAAACTCCCGGCCCTGCGCTCCCCTCACCGCGACGACCCCGAACCGCGCCCCTGCCACGGCGAGTGCGGACGCCTCGGCCACGGCGTGTACGACGCCTCGACCGACCCCGTCCGCATCCGCGAACTGTTCGCCGCGGCCCCCTGGGCCACCGGCTACGGCATCGCCTGCGGCCTGCCGCCCCACCACCTGATCGGCGTCGACCTCGACACCAAGACCGGCACGGACTCCTCGACAGCGCTGCGTGAACTCGCCTTACGCCACCTGTTCACCATCCCGGACACGGTGGTCGTGCTCACCCCCAGCGGCGGCCGCCATCTGTGGCTCACCGGCCCGCCGGACGCGGCCGTCCCCAACTCCGCCGGCCGCCTGGCCCCGGGCATCGACATCCGCGGCGCCGGCGGCTACCTCGTCGGGCCGGGCTCCCGCACCGACCACGGCACCTATACGACGGCCCCCGGCACCGCCCACCTCGCCCCGGCCGCCTGCCCACCGGCCCTGCTGCGCCTGCTGCTCCCGCCGCCACGGCCCGTCCACCCGGCGACGCATCCCTCGGCGGGACACCACGGGCAGGGGCTGGTCCAGTTCGTCCTCGCCGCGCACGAGGGGCAGCGCAACACCCGGCTGTTCTGGGCGGCCTGCCGGGCCTACGAGAACGGAATCGGCCCCGCCCTCGTCGCCCCCTTGGTCGACGCCGCGCTCAACACCGGCCTGACCGAACGCGAGGCACGGGCGACGATCGCGTCGGCGGCACGCATGACAGGGCACCGGCCGTGAGGCCACCGGCAACAAAAGCAAAGGAAGTCCATGCACGACCGCCCTAGAGTGCGGTTCATGTCGCTGACCCGCGTGATCCTCACCTCCGGCCGCTCCGTCGAGCTCACCGAGCTTCGGCTGTCGTCGACGTACGGCGGGATGCTGGAGGGCTATCCCTGCAGGCTGGTCAACGACATGAAGATCAAGGGCCTGCTCCACACCGCCGAGCGCGTCTTCCCCACCACCCCGGTCCATCTCGTCCCGCCCGCGCGGGAGTACCCCGACCAGTACTCCGGCGCGTTCGGCCCGGTCGAGGTGCTACCCCCGGTCGCCTGCGTCGGTTCCCTGCACTCCGCGCCTCTCGACCCCGCCCACGATCCGGTCCTGTACCGCTCCTCCCTCACGGTCATCTGGTTCCAGCCGACCCCGGACGTTCCGCACGAATGCGACGCGGAGGCGGGTCTGCGGGAGGTGGACTGGGCGGGACTGGCACGGGACTTCGAGCTCTAGCCGAGGCGGTGCGGCGACCGCGCGAGTACGGCCTTATCCAGCATCGCGAAGGCCCGATCCAGCATCCCCAGCGCCTAGTCCAGCATCCCCAGGGCCGTGTCCGGCTGGCACTGCGGGCAGGGCTTGATCCCGTCGGCGAGGGCGCGCCGTGCCTGGTCGCGGCTGATGCCCTGGCTGCGCTTGCCCGCGTTCCAGCAGTCCCCCGCGTGCACGTACAGCGGTGCGGCGTGCCGGTTCAGCCCCACCTCGATGAGCCACTCCGGCGCGGGCGGACGGGCCTGGATGCCGCGCTGACGCTCGGCCTCGCGGCGTTCCTCGTCGAGGATCCACCGGCGGGTGCGGGCGAGGTCCCGTTCCTGCACGCGCTCGAGGAAGCGGAGCAGTGCGAGTCTCGACGGGACCGGATCGTTCACACGTTCGATTCTAAGATCGTGGCGCCGACCTGCAATCCCCGGGAGGGCATCCCACCCGCCGCATGATCCGGCCGACTCGACCCGCCTCGGCCCGACGCCCATTCGGCCGGAGGAGGTGTCCATGCGAGCCGCCGGACGAGGGATGGGGACGGCTCCTGCAGGGCGGTGCGCCCGGCAGGTCCCGGGCCCTCGTCTTCCGATAATCTCCCCGCGCCAGGGTTGCCTCGCCCGAAGTCGTGTGGGGCCCGACTATGCGGCGCGACCGTGTGACTACGCAGCTCACACCGCTCACGGACTGGAGAACACCATGCCCGGATGGGCCGTTATGCGAGCCCTCGGTCTGTCGGAGCTTTCCCATTACACCGTCTACCGTGAACTCGAGGGGACCGAAGCCGAAGCCCTGGCCGGGATGCTGCGCATCATCGACGCCTTTGGACAAGCTGCCACCGCAGCAGGGCGTCGGCGCCAGAGGAGGCAGGTCTTCCGCGTCTCCGAACGCAGCTACTTCGTGCGCGTCGAGAAGGGCTGGTCCACCCCCCAGGAGGCGCACTTCATCCTCGCCGAACTCGTAGCGGACACCCACGACGACGACCTTCCCGACACCGTCGCCGACCTGACGGCGAAGCCGTGAATCCAGCCGCACGTTGGCCACACGCGCTGGTCAGGGGTGGGATACCGGCGAGCCAGGGTGAGACGAGGGCATGCAGAAGGGGTGCCGCTCCGGAGAGAGGCACCCCTTCTGATCCTGACCCGCAGGCTTCTGACCTGCGAAGCGGTGGGTGTGGGATTTGAACCCACGGTGACATCGCTGCCACGACGGTTTTCAAGACCGTTCCCTTAGGCCGCTCGGGCAACCCACCCCGCGCCGTCCAGGAGATCGAACGGCGCGGGGACCAGGGTAACGGGTCCGCACGCGCGCGTGGGTCGGTTGTTGATCGACCGGGGAGGTACGCGCGCGTGAGGTCGGTGGGGTCAGCTGTCGCCGACGCGGGAGCCGAGGGTCAGGTCCACGGTGTGGGACTTGCCGTCGCGCTCGTAGGTGATCGTGACCTTGTCGCCCGGCTTGTGGGTCCAGATCTCGCCGATCAGCGTCGGACCGGAGTCGATCACCATGTCGTCGAGCTTGGTGATGACGTCCCCGGGCTTGAGACCGGCCTTGTCGGCGGGACCGCCCGACTCCACCGCGGAGGCGCCCCCGGCACCCTGCTGGGTGATCTTGGCGCCGTTGCTGGAGTCCTCCAGGGAGACGGACGCGCCGATCTTGGCGTAGACCGGCTTGCCGGTCTTGATCAGCTGCTGGGCCACGTACTTGGCCTGGTTGATCGGGATGGCGAAGCCCAGACCGATGGAGCCGGACTGGCTGGTGCCGCCGAGGCCCCCGCTGCCGGTGGACTGGATCGCCGAGTTGATGCCGATCACGTTGCCCTGGGCGTCGAGGAGCGGGCCTCCCGAGTTGCCCGGGTTGATCGAGGCGTCCGTCTGCAGGGCGCTCATGTAGGAGGCGTTGGTGCCCTGTCCGTCGCTGGAGGCCACCGGACGGTTCTTGGCGCTGATGATGCCGGTCGTCACCGTGTTCGACAGGCCGAAGGGGGCGCCGATGGCGATCGTGGAGTCGCCGACCGCGACCTTGTCCGAGTCGCCCAGGGTGAGCGGCTTGAGGTCCGACGGGGGGTTCTTCAGCTTGATGACGGCGACGTCGTAGCCCTGCGCGTGTCCGACCACCTCTGCGTCGTACTTCTTGCCGTTCGGGAAGGTGGCCGTCAGCTTGCCGCCGTCGAGGGCGTCGGCGACGACGTGGTTGTTGGTGACGATGTGGCCTTGGGTGTCGAAGACGAACCCTGTGCCGGTGCCGCCCTCGCCGTTGGTGGACTCGGCCTCGATGGTGACCGTGCTGGGCAAAGCCCGGGCGGCCACGCCCGCGACCGTGCCGGCGTCGCGCTTGACGGCGCCGCCGCTGGTGGAGGAGGAGACCGTCGTGGAGCCGCTGTTGTCGTCGTTGTTCTTGGCCAGCGTGTAGCCGAGACCGCCGCCCAGACCGCCGGCGACCAGCGCGGCCACCAGGATCGCGGCGACCAGGCCGCCACGGCCGGACTTCGGGGACCGCGGCTGCGGCTGGTAGGAGGAGCCCCAGCCGGAGTTCGAGCCGCCGGAGCCGTCGGCGTACGAGGGGGTCGCGGGCGGCGGGGGCGGCCAGGAGGCGTCGGGGGCCGAGCCGCCGGAGCCGCCGTGGTTCTGGGGGTTGTGCGGTTCCGTCGACGCGTACGCGGGCGCGTGCCCTGCGTACGGCAGGTCCTGCCCCTGCGGGCCGGGAGCGCCCTGCGGAGCCGGCGGGAGCGGGCTGGTCGGCGCGCCCCCCTCGGGGGCCGCGGGTGCCGAGGGAGCGGGAGCGTCCACCGGCACGGGGGGTGCAGACGGGGCCGGGGGTACCGCGGTGCCCTCGTTCTCGGTGCTCACAGCTTCTCTCCTCGATCCACGGCTGTTCTTCTCGGTCGCACTCGGTCACGCCCGTTCACGTTCCTCGACGGTCCGGCGCGCTGCAGCTGTGCATGTCCTTTTGTATGCCGTCAGCTTTTCCCATGAGCCGTCAGGGCACCATAAGCGGTGCCTGTGGGTCCGGGGCCATTCCTTATATAGGTCATGACTCGCAAAAAGGATGCATTCTCTGCCTCTTCGACGCCACGACTACCCCCTGGCGGTGGCACCATGACGCGGTGACCCACGTACGGCAGCACACGATCCAAGTCGTCGCCCACCGCGGAGCCTCCGAGGAGGCCCCGGAGCACACCCTCGCCGCCTACAAGAAGGCGATCGAGGACGGCGCGGACGCCCTCGAATGCGATGTACGCCTGACGGCGGACGGCCACCTCGTCTGCGTCCACGACCGTCGCGTCAACCGTACGTCCAACGGCCGGGGCGCGGTGTCGGCGCTGGAGCTCGCCGATCTGGCCGCCCTGGACTTCGGCTCCCGCAAGGCGCGCGAGTTCTGGCGGACGCGCGACGAGGAGCCCGACTGGGAGTACCTGCCCGAGGGGCGCGAGCACACCGCCGTACTGACGCTGGAGCGGCTGCTGGAGCTGGTCGCGGACGCCGGGCGGCGCGTGGAACTGGCCATCGAGACCAAGCACCCCACGCGCTGGGCGGGGCAGGTGGAGGAGCGGCTGTTGGTGCTGCTGAAACGGTTCGGGTTGGACGCGCCCGCGTCGGCCGCGGAGTCCCCGGTCCGCGTGATGAGTTTCTCGGCGCGATCGCTGCATCGCGTGCGGGCCGCCGCGCCGAACCTGCCGACGGTCTATCTGCTGCAGTTCGTCTCGCCGCGACTGCGGGACGGGCGGCTGCCGGCCGGTGTCCGGATCGCCGGCCCCTCGATCCGGATCGTGCGCAACCAACCGGGGTACATCGAGCGCCTGAAGCGGGCCGGCCACCAGGTGCACGTGTGGACCGTCAACGAGCCCGAGGACGTGGACCTCTGCCTGGAGCTGGGGATCGACGCCATCATCACCAACCGCCCGCGCGCGGTGCTGCGCCAGCTCGGCCGTTGATGGTGTGCCACTGGTAAAGACCTGTGAAGAACTCTTGACCCTTCGCCCCCTTTAACGCCATTCTCCCACTCCGGCGACCGTCGAAATCAGGCCACTCGGCTACAGGGAGTGCTCCGGCGCGCTCGATCCGTATTCGATCGTTGCGAATGCGTCACCGGGCTCGTGCCGGCCGGTTTCCGGTACAGGCCAATGGGGCATCCACACCGTGGCGTGGGGCGAAGGAGGTCTCGGGGGTGGCGTTGGTGGTGGCACAGGAGGTGCCCACGTCGTCGAGCATGGCCGTACCCCATGGCCCTGCGGGCGTGGGCGAGGCGAGACACCGTATGCGTGCGCAACTGCGCAGGGGCGGTGTGTCGGAAGCGGTCATCGACGACGCCGTACTGATTCTTTCCGAACTCTTGAGCAACGCGTGCAAACACGGCCGGCCGCTGGGCGACGCCCTGGCCGGTGACGGTGACGTCCGCGCGGCCTGGCGGGTCGACGTGAGCGGCAGGCTCACGGTGGAGGTGACGGACGGCGGCGGGCCCACCCGCCCTGCTCCGGCCACGCCCTCGGTCACCGCGCACGGCGGCCGCGGGCTGAACATCATCACCGCTCTGGCCGACGACTGGGGCGTGCGGGACGACGCCCGCGGCGAGGTCACAGTGTGGGTGGTCGTCCACGAGGACGTTCACGACCCGGACGCCGGACGCCGACGCGACGACTTCGCCACGCGGGTCACAGCACCGACGGTGTCACGGATCCCCGGAATGCCCGGCCTGGAGTTCGCGGACGCGTTCGACGACCTGGACTGAGACGCCGCTTCCGGGACAGGCCGGAGCGCTGTCCACGCCGGCGCGTCATCCACCGCCCGCGCGTCATCCACAGGTCGGCACGAGCGTCGCCGGTTGTCCACAGGCTCCCGTCGCTCATGGCGTGAACGGCTAGGCTCCCGACGTACGAGACGAGCCGTAACCGGGAGACACCCACGATGGCCAAGAAGCGCCCCCAGACGAAGGCCAAGCCCCAGATCGCCGATGGAGAGATCCCGGTCGTCGGCGCGCGCGAGCCCTGCCCCTGCGGCAGCGGCCGCCGCTACAAGGCCTGTCACGGCCGGGCCGCCCAGCACGCGGTGACCGAGCTGGTGCACCGTCCCTTCGAGGGACTGCCCGGTGAGTGCGACTGGGTGGCGCTGCGCGAGCTGGTACCGGCGGCCACGGTCGAGCTGGCACTGAAGGACGGCCTTCCCGAGGGCGTTCCGTCGGTCACGCTCGCCACGGTGCTGCCGATGGCCTGGCCGGCGCTGCGCCGCGACGACGGCTCGGTGCTGATCGGCCTGCAGAACGACACGGCGTCGGGCGACATCAGCCGCGACCTCGCCGACACGCTCCGGCGCGCGCTCGCGGCCGAGCCGGGCACCCCGGTCGAGGGCCGGCGGGCGCCCTCCGACGGTCCGCGGCTGCAGGAGCTGCTCGATCCCGAAGGCGCGTTCGAGCCAGTTGTGCACAGCGGTTTCGAGTTCTGGGTCCCCGATCCGGAGAACGCCACCCCGGACGTGACCGCCTCGCTGGAGCGGGCCAACGCCGCGGCCATCCCGACCGTGAAGCTGACCGGGGTGGACGCCGCGTACTGGTGCGAGACGCCGGAGAAGAACCACCTGCGCTGGGTCATGCCGCACGAGGAGGAGCGGCTTCTGGACGCTCTCGCGCGGCTGCACGCGGCGGGCCGGTCGAACCTCGGTGACGGAACCCGCCTCGTGGGTTCCTTCCGCGCTCACGGGCTCACCGTGCCGGTCTGGGACCTGCCGAGTTCGGTCACCGCCGAGGACATCGAGAAGCCGGCCGCGGAGTTCGCCGAGCGGCTCGCCGGTGCCTTGGCCTCGGACGCGCCGCTGACCGCCGACGAGCGCCGCGCGCGCGGCGGCCTCACCAACCGGCAGGTCACGCTCAGTTGACAGGCGTTGACGAAATCGGACGGGGCTGAACGGCGGATCAGCCCCGCCGGGTCACGGGCGATCGGCCACCGCGCGCACAAGTCCCGCCAGGGGCAAGGCAGATGGGTGACCGGAAAGCCCGGATCGAATTTGCGAACCGCCGATCTCTTGTTACCGTTCGAGTAGCCCGGTTGCTGGTGCATCCCCCGTCGCCAGCAACCGGGTCTTTTTCATGCCGCGCTTCCTTTACGGAATGCCGTCGCTCGTCAACTTCCCGCGGTGTCCCCGGAGTTGCTCCCGGACCGCAGCAGCAGCCGCCCGCTCCCGGCGCGCTCCGCGAACTCCGACACGGCCGTGTAGCCGTCCAGCGAGCCCCGGGTGCGCTCCCGCGGCGTCTCACAGGTCCCCGGCTCGTCCCCGCCGTCCACGGCGCAGTTCGTCTGCACGGTCCGGCTGCCGGGGCCCATGAGGCTCAGGACGGAGTCCAGGGCCCGGCCGGTGGCGTTGCGGTAGTAGGTGCGCGCCCAGGTGTCCTGGCCCTGCGTGAGCACACAGGTCTGCGCCTCGACGCCCTCGGGGGAGGTGAGCTGGGGACCGCAGCGGGCCGCGGTGGCCAGGCCCAGGCCGAGCAGGAAGGGGGAGCGGCTGGGCTCGGCGGCGGGCAGTTTGGGGTCGTCGTGGGTCAGGGTGCGTACGACGGCACCGCCCTGGTCGCCCACCGGGCCCGCGGACGCCACGGCCAGCGGCAGCGCGACCGCGCACACCACGACGGCGGTGAGGGCGAGCAGACGGGTTCGGGGGTCCGTGGGGTGCCCACCAGAATGACGCGGCATAGAGCGGAAGATAACGACCACGCGCGCGTGTGCCGTCCCACGCGCGCTCGACACCCCTACAACTCGGGCGCGCTGACACCCGTACGAGTGAGGACCTCCACCGCCGCGTCCACCACGGGCTCGACGTCCGGGACCCAGGGGGAGGCGGAACCGGGCAGCGGCGCGCGCTCCCAGCGGATCTCGCCCTCACCGGTCTCGGACGGCGGCAGCGCGAGGTAGCCGCCCTCGCCGTGGAAGCGCAGGGAGCCGGGGACGAAGTCCTTGGCGTAGAGCAGTTCGCCCAGCTGCTCCAGGGAGTACGGCTTCACCAGGATCGCCCAGCGGCCTGCCGAGGCCACGACCGGGCCCAGGCGCAGGCCCATGCGGTCCAGGGCGTTGAGGGTGTGCGCGGCGGCCAGGGCCGGCAGGCTCACCGCACAGGGCGCTGAGCCGCCGGTGGCCAGGACGATCGGCGCCGCGGGCCGGTTGGTCCACCACCAGCGCACCATCCGGGCGTCGGTGGTGGCGGCGAGGAGACCGGGGTCGAAGGGATGCGCGCCGGGCACCGTGCACTCGGGGTCGGGGCAGGCGCAGCGGGAACGTCCCTGCGGATCCGCCGCCACACCCGGGAGTACGGGCCACTGCCATTCCGTCGCGAAGGTCAGGGCCGCGCTGATCAACTCAGGCCTTCCGTCACTGCGCTGGGACAGGAGCCTGCGTCGCCTTCCGAGGATCTCGCGCATGAGCGCTCGTTCCTTTCCGTTGCACCGCTGGCAACACCGTGGGCCACATCACACCATGTGTCGATCACTTCACTGTGCGTACCTGTTGGCGCATCACACCCCTGCTGGAGGCAAGGGGAACCCCTATGGGTAGAACGTGGGCTGCTTCCGTGGCAGCCTCGCCACCCATACTGCGTCAGTCAAAAGCATGGGCATGGCGGGGGGTGGCGAAGTCTGGCGTTTTGCCGTCCCGCGTATTTCTCTTCGCCTCCGCCACGGGAGGATGGGGCACGGTCGTCGGTGGATAGGACGCCCGGGTCGGTCACCAGGTTCCGGGTGGCTGTCAACCGCCCCTGGTCTTCTCCGAGTACGTACCCATCACGACCGCTGTGACGCTCCGTGGAGCAAGGCCAGTCGACCGCAATACCCCGTTACCCGAGGCAGTTTTAGGCCAACTTTGCTTTATGGCAGGCGAGGCACTCGCTTACCACGGACACCAGGAATCCCAGCAGGACAATGCTGGACATCCCCTTACGAGTGCGTGTACATGTGGAGACACTGCTAGCGGCGCAGAATGACATGGGGGTTTGCGATGCTTTTGAGCAGTACGCACCGGTCGGAAAGCCGGACGCCATGAACGCCCCTCACCCTCCGAAAGTGGCTGGAATCGATTCAACGGTTCCCGCGCCCGCACACACTGTCGCGCCCGCGCCCGTCGCCCCGGGAACCACCCCGGTCCCCCCGCCGAACGCCCCGGGAGCACTGCTCCAGGACCGCCTCGCCGGCTGGGTCTCGGACCTCACGACCCTCCATGAACTGACCGAACGGCTGGTCCGCACGGACGCACTCGCGGACGCCCTGACCGAACTGCTGCGCGCCGGAGCCGCCCTGGTGGGCGCCCGGCGCGGTCTCGTCGTACTGGAGCCCGCCGACGGACTCGGCCCGGCCACGACGATCGGCCTGGGCCTCGGCCGGGCCGACCTCGGTCACATCGAGACCGTGCCGCGCAGCGCGATGCCGTACGGCCGCATCCTGGACGGACTGCCGGGCGCGGACGGCGAGATCGCCGAACCCGACCTGCTCTCCGAGGACGGCCTCGATCCCCGCCACCGCGAGGTGGCCGCCCGGCTCGGCTACGCCGCGAGCTACTCCCTCCCCCTGTCCGCCGAGGCCACGGGCCGCCTGGGCGCCGCCGTGTGGCTGTACGACGAGCCCGCCGAGCCGGTCGAGCGCCAGCGCCACCTCGTCGGCCTGTACGCGCGCTACGCCGGTGAGCATCTGGGCCGGCTGGTCGAAGTGGAGCGCACGCGCGCGTGCATGGCGACGATGACCGAGGAGCTGCTGCCGTCCCGGCTCCCCCGCGTCGCCGGCGTCCAGCTCGCCTCCCGGCACCGCACCGGCCCGCGGGGCGGCGGCGACTGGTACGACGCGCTGCCGCTGCCGGACGCCGCCCTCGGCCTCGCGGTCGGCTCGGTGACCGGTTCCGGGCCGAGCGCCGTCGCCGCGATGGGCCGGCTGCGGGCCTCCCTGCGCGCGTACGCCGTGATGGAGGGCGAGGACCCGGTGGCCGTCCTGTCGGACCTGGAGCTGCTGCTGCGCCTCACCGAGCCCGCCCGCTCCGCGACCGCACTGTTCGCCTACTGCGAACCCGCGTTGCGCAAGATCACCCTGGCCGGCGCCGGACACTGCCCCCCGCTGCTGGTCGGCGAGCGGCGCACCGAGTACATGGAGACGTCGGTGTCCGCGCCGCTGGGCATGCTCGCCTGCTGGGAGGCGCCCAGCGTGGAACTCGAGGCCCAGCCCGGCGAGACGGTGCTGCTCTACACCGACGGCCTGCTGCACCGCACCGGGGACCCCACCGACCGCGCCTTCGCCCGGCTGCACGCTGCGGCGGCCGGTGTGCCGAGGGCGCTGCGGCACGACCCCGACGCGATCGCCGACCACGTGCTGCGCACCGTGCTGCCGGAGGGGCTGGACGCGGCGGACGGCGAGGAGGACGTCGTCCTGCTGGCGGCACGCTTCGAGTGAGCCGGAGGTGAGTTCTTCCGTACGCGCGCCGCTTCCCTCGGTAACAGGCCTTTCGTCCCTGGGCCCCCTTCCGTACGACCGTACGATGGAGGGGGTCCAGTGCCGTATCGAGGAGGATGACCGTGGCCGAAGAGCTCAATCCGGCTGAGACATCCGCTGTTGCCGCAGCGGACCCGGAGACTGAGTCTGAGGAGCCGATCAAGCAGCGCAAGAACGGCCTGTACCCGGGCGTGTCCGACGAGCTGGCCGAGAACATGAAGTCCGGCTGGGCCGACACGGAGCTGCGCGGCCTGGAGCCGATCGCGCAGGCCGCCGAGACCGCGGCCCGCCGCGCGGCGCTGTCCGCGCGCTTCCCGGGCGAGCGTCTGGTGATCCCCGCGGGCAACCTGAAGACCCGTTCGAACGACACGGACTACCCCTTCCGGGCATCCGTCGAGTACGCGTACCTCACGGGCAACCAGAGCGAGGACGGCGTGCTCGTGCTCGAGCCGACCGCCGAGGGCCACCGGGCGACGATCTACCTCCTGCCGCGCTCCGACCGCGAGAACGGCGAGTTCTGGCTCTCCGGCCAGGGCGAGCTGTGGGTCGGCCGCCGGCACTCGCTGACCGAGGCGGAGAAGCTGTACGGCATCCCGGCCTCCGACGTGCGCGAGCTGCCCGACGCGCTGCGCGAGGCGACCGGCCCGGTGCGCGTCGTGCGCGGGTACGACGCCGGGATCGAGGCGGCGCTGACCGACAAGGTCACCGCCGAGCGCGACGAGGAGCTGCGGGTCTTCCTGTCCGAGGCGCGGCTGGTCAAGGACGAGTTCGAGATCGGCGAGCTGCAGAAGGCCGTCGACTCGACGGTGCGCGGCTTCGAGGACGTCGTACGCGTGCTCGACAAGGCCGAGGCGACCAGCGAGCGGTACATCGAGGGCACGTTCTTCCTCCGCGCGCGGGTGGAGGGCAACGACGTCGGCTACGGCACGATCGCCGCGGCCGGACCGCACGCGTGCACGCTGCACTGGGTACGCAACGACGGGCCGGTGCGCTCCGGTGAGCTGCTGCTGCTGGACGCGGGCGTCGAGACGCACACGTACTACACCGCCGACGTCACGCGGACGCTGCCGGTGAGCGGGCGGTTCAGCGAGATCCAGAAGAAGATCTACGACGCCGTGTACGACGCCCAGGAGGCCGGTATCGCGGCCGTGCAGCCGGGCGGCAAGTACCGGGACTTCCACGATGCCGCGCAGCGCGTGCTCGCCGAGCGGCTCGTCGAGTGGGGGCTGGTCGAGGGCCCCGTGGAGCGGGTGCTGGAGCTGGGGCTGCAGCGGCGCTGGACGCTGCACGGGACGGGCCACATGCTCGGCATGGACGTGCACGACTGCGCCGCCGCGCGCGTGGAGTCGTACGTCGACGGCACGCTGGAGCCGGGGATGTGCCTCACCGTCGAGCCGGGGCTGTACTTCCAGGCCGACGACCTGACGGTGCCCGAGGAGTACCGGGGCATCGGTGTCCGGATCGAGGACGACATCCTGGTGACCGAGGACGGGAACCGGAACCTGTCGGCGGGCCTGCCCCGGCGATCGGACGAGGTCGAGGCCTGGATGGCTTCGCTCAAGGGCTGATACGGGACGGATGGCCGGGTACCAGTGAGGTGCCCGGCCATCGACGTGCCTGGACACACGTACCTAGGGGGAGGGTTTTCGTGAACGACTTCTTGGCCGGTGTCGGGGTCGACCTGCATCTGGAGCCCGATGCCGGTGACGGCCGGCGGGTCGGGCTGGAGCGGGCCCTGCGGGACGCCGTGCGGGACGGGCGGCTGGCGCCCGGCACACGGCTGCCCGCCACCCGGCGGCTCGCGAGTGAGCTCGGGATCTCCCGGGGGACCGCGAAGGCGGCGTACGACCAGTTGGTCGCCGAGGGGTATCTGACCGCTCGGCAGGGATCGGGGACGCAGGTCGCGCAACTGCCCTCGGCCGACCAGGAGGCGCCCGACGCGGCCACGCACGCGCGTACCCCGCGTTTCGATCTGCGGCCGGGCAGCCCGGACGTCGGGGCGTTCCCGGCGGCGGCCTGGCTGCGGGCGCTCAGGCGCGCCATCGCCACGGCTCCCCTGCTGGCGTACGACTACGGGGACCCGCGCGGCCGCACGGAGCTGCGGCAGGCGCTGTCGGGATACCTGGGGCGCGCGCGAGGGGTCATCGCGCCCCCGGAGCGCATCGTGATCACCTCCGGGTACGTGCAGGGGCTCGCGCTCCTCACGCGCGTGCTGGAAGGCGGCGAGATCGCCATGGAGGACCCGGGGCTGCCGTTCCACCGGGAGGTCGTGCGGCACAACGGCGGCACCGTGGTGCCGGTGCCGGTCGACGAGCGCGGGGTGTGCGCCGACGCGTTGGTGGACGCCAAGGCCGTCGTCGTCACCCCCGCCCACCAGTACCCGACCGGCGTCACACTGCGCCCCGAGCGGCGGCGGGCGCTGACGGACTGGGCACGCGCGCGTGGCGGGCTGATCGTCGAGGACGACTACGACGGGGAGTTCCGGTACGACCGCCAGCCGGTGGGCGCGTTGCAGGGGATGGCTCCCGGGCAGGTCGTCTATCTGGGCACCGCCTCCAAGACGCTCGGGCCGGCGCTGCGGCTCGGCTGGATGGTGCTGCCGCCGCACCTCATCGACGCGGTCGCCGACGCCAAGCTGCACAGCGACCACCACACCGAGTCCATCGGCCAGCTGGCGCTCGCGGAGCTCATCGACAGTCATGCCTACGACCGGCACGTGCGCGCGTGCCGGCTCCGGTACCGCAGGCGCAGGGACCAGCTCCTGGACCGGCTCGGCGGGCGACGGAACGTGCGCGGGATCGCCGCCGGGCTGCACGCGCTCGTGGAGGTCGCCGACGAGGCGGAGGTAGTCAAGCGCGCCGAGGCGGAGGGGCTCGCGCTGGGGCGGCTCGGCGACCACTGGCACACGCCGGGCGAGGACCGGCCACAGGGCGTGATCGTGGGGTACGGGACGCCTCGGGAACGGGTGTATCCGGAGGCGTTGGAGGTGCTGGGCAAGGTACTGGAAGGCAGCTGAATTGGGCCAGCGAGACAGCGAGCGATTGGTCCTGTCCGGGGGCCCATTGCCTTCGTAGTCTCGCTGGCATGACCACTCGACTCGTTCCGCCCGCAGGTCCGCGGCGCGTCCTGGCGCTGGCCCAGCTGGCCAACTCGATCGGCGACGGCGCCTACTACGTGACCTCCGCGCTGTACTTCACGCATGTCGTCGGTCTGGCGCCCGCGCGTGTGGGGCTCGGGCTGACCGTCGCCTGGGCGGTGGGGTCGCTGGCCGGGGTGCCGCTCGGACGGGTCGCCGACCGACGTGGAGCGCGGGGTGCGGCCGTGCTGTTGGCGGTGGGAACCGCGGCCGCTGTCGGTTCGTTCCTGGTGGTGCGGGGGTTCGTTCCGTTCGTCCTCGCCGCCTGCGCGTACGCGACGGCGCAGTCGGGCCTGGCGGCGGCCCGACAGGCGCTGCTCGCGGGACTGGTGACGGCCGGGGAGCGGACGGGGCTGCTCGCGCACCTGCAGGCGACGCTGAACGCCGGGCTGGCGGTGGGCGCGGGGGTGGGCGGACTGGCGTTGCAGGCGGGGAGCCCTACGGCGTACCTCGGGGTGTTCGCCCTGGACGCGGCGAGCTTCCTGATGTGCACGGCCCTTCTGCTCCGGCTGCCGGCCGTGGCACCGGTCGCGGTGGGCGAGGGGCGGGAGCGGGGCGGGCTGCGGGGGCGGCCGACGCGGGAACGGGACAGGCTCGGTGTGGTGCGGGACCGGCCGTATGTGGTGGTCGCGTTGCTCAACACCGTGCTGCTGTTGCGGATGCCGCTGCTCAGTCTGGGGCTGCCGCTCTGGATCGCCGAGCGGACGACCGCGCCCGCGTGGCTGGTCTCGGCGCTGTTCGTGCTCAACACCGGCGCGGTGATGCTGTTCCAGGTGCGGATGGCGCGCGGTGTCACGGGGCTCGGGTCCGCCACGCGCGCGGTGCGGCGCTCGGGGTGGGTGATGCTGGCGGCGTGCGCGGTGTTCGCGCTTTCGGGAGGGGTGCCGCGCTGGCCGGCGGTGGGGTTCCTGGTCGTCGGGGCCGTGCTGCAGGTGGTCGCCGAAATGGGGCAGTCGGCCGGTTCCTGGCAGCTGTCCTTCGATCTCGCGCCGGTGGACCGGGTCGGCGAGTACCAGGGCTTCTTCGGCACCGGCGTGACGGTGGCCCGCACCCTGGGCCCGCTGCTGCTGACCTCGCTGCTGGTGGGATGGGGAACGCCTGGGTGGCTGCTGCTGGGCGGGGCGACGGTGGGGGCGTCGTATGCGATGGGGCCGGCGACGAGGTGGGCCGCCGGTCAGTCGGGCGAGAAGGTCGAGCAGCCGGTGCTGGTGGCCCGCTAGAGAGCCAGGCCCCCCGAAGCCCGCCGATTCCCGCCGCTCACACCGCCATCAGGGGCGCGTCCTCGCGCCACTTGAGGATCTTGTCGAAGCTCACCACCGTGCCGCCGCGGCCCGGCTTGTCGCCGATGTGTACGTGGTCGGCGAGTGCCTGGATGAGGCAGAGGCCCCGGCCGTGCTCGGCGTCGGTGCGGGCCGGGCGGACGGGGGCGGTGCCGGAGATGCCGGGTCCGGAGTCGGTGACCTCGATGCGGCACTTCTCGCCGTCGAGATAGGCGGTGACCCGGTACGCCTCCGAGTACGCGCCCCGCGCCGCGTCGCCGCCGTGCTCCACGGCGTTCGCGCAGGCCTCGCTCAGCGCGACCGAGAGGTCGTAGGAGACGTCGGGGTCGACGCCCGCCGTCTCCATCGTGCCGAGCAGCAGCCGTCGCGCGAGAGGAACGCTCGCAGCTTCCCGCCGCAAGTGGAGTGACCACCAGATGCTCATGCTCCAGCCTCCCGGCCGCGGCTCGACATACCGTTTCTTATTGCCGCGCGTGCCCGTGTGTAAGCACGGAGTTGACGTGACACCGCCCATATGGTCGATGCATACAGGCCGGAATCGGTGTATGTGTGGGCAGCCCCCATCGACTCACACCAGAGGGTGATCTTCCCAGCCGGACACGACCTTGCGGACCTGCCGTATGGCGGCCGTACGGCCAATGGGATGATGAGCGCGCCATGACCGACCCCCTCCAGCGCACGGCGCGCTCCGGACGAGACATCCGGATGCTGCGGGCCGCGGTGTTCGCCGCGGTCTGCGTCGTGCTGGCCGCCGGCGGTCACACGCTGGCCTCCTGCGCCACCGTTCCGCTGTGGACGCTGGGCGCGGGGTTCCTGGGGGCCCTCCTGGTCGCGGCGCCGCTCGCCGGACGCGAGCGCTCGCTGCCCGGCATCGCCGCGCTGCTGGCGCTCGGCCAGACCGTGCTGCACACGCTGTTCGGGCTGGGACAGAGCGCCTCGGCCACCGGCGGGATGGCGATGACGTCGACCGACGCCTCGCTGGTCGAACGCGCGGCACGGCTGGTGTGCGGCACGACGGCGGCGGCGATCACTCCGGCGCACGCCCGGCGGATCCTCGCCGACGCCCGGCTGTCCACCACCCCGGCCATGGACATGAGTTCCATGCGCCATCCGACGGACGCGCTGTCCACGACCACGTCACTGCTGCCATCCCTGCCGATGCTGCTCGGTCACGTCCTCGCGGCCGTCGCCGCCGGCTGGCTGCTGCGCCGCGGCGACCTCGCGCTGCTCCGGCTCATGGCCCTGTCCGCCGGCTCCCTGGCCGACGGGGCGCTCGTACGGTCGCTGCGCGCCGCCCTGGCCCTGGTGCGCGCCCTGCGCGCCGGATTGCCCACCACACCCGGGGTGTGCCCGCGACCGCCGCGCACCGCGCTGCTCGCGCCGCCGAAGCCCCGTACCGCACTCCAGCACTCGGTGATCCGGCGCGGCCCGCCGGCCGTCGCGTACGCCCTCGCCGCCTGACGCGACGCGACCGCTCTTCCGGTTTCGAGTTCCCGGTTCCTGGTCTCCGGTTCCTGATCTCCGGTTCCTGATCTCCGGTTCCTGATCTCCGTTTCCCGGTTTCCGTTTTTCGGATGACGGGCCGCCGTCGCGCGGCGCACACGCGCGTGCCCGCGTTGCCGAGTTCTTCGACCACGGCGACGGCCACGCGCGCGTACCCCTCGTCATCACCGGAACCTCACTCGAAGTGGAGTGCTCCCTGCCATGAAGGCTTCTCGTCTCGCCGCCACCGGCGCCCTCGCCGGCTCCGCGGTGCTCGCCCTGTCCGCCCCCGCGTTCGCACACGTCACCGTGCAGCCGGAGGGCACGGCCGCCAAGGGCGGCTACGCGGTGATCGATTTCAAGGTCCCCAACGAGCGCGACGACGCCTCGACCACCAGGCTCGAGGTCACCTTCCCGACCGGCCACCCGCTGGCCTCCGCCTTGCCGCAGCCGATGGCCGGCTGGAAGATCCAGGTCACCAAGTCCAGGCTGGCCAAGCCGGTCGAGATGCACGGCGAGAAGATCAACGAAGCCGTCTCCAAGATCACCTGGACCGCCGAGGACAAGGGCGTCGGGCCCGGCTACTTCCAGAAGTTCCCGGTCTCCGTCGGCGCCCTGCCCGAGGACACCGACACACTCGTCTTCAAGGCGCTGCAGACGTACTCCGACAACGAGGTCGTGCGCTGGATCGAGGTGCCGCAGGACGGCCAGAAGGAGCCCGAGAGCCCGGCTCCCGTGCTCACCCTGTCCGCCGCCTCCGGGGACGGTCATCACGGCACGGCGACGGCCGAGGACGCCTCCGACAAGACCACCACGACCGCTGCGGACTCCTCCGGCGACACGGGCGACGGCACCGACACCACCGCGCGCGTGCTCGGCGTCGTCGGCATCGCCGTGGGCGCGCTGGGCGTCGCCTACGGCGTCCTCGCCGGCCGTCGACGCACCGACGCCTGAAGCCCTCGATCCGCCGTGTGCACCGGGGGCGTACGACCCCCGGTGCACACCGGGACTCTCACATCTGGGACATTTTTCTATGCGCAAGAAGACGTTCGCCGCGGCCGCGCTGCTCGCCGCCGCCACCCTGACCCTCTCCGCCTGCGGCAGTGGTGACAGCGGCGACTCAGCCGTCGCCGTGGTCTCCGAGGACTCCTCGCAGAAGGCCGCGACGGTCCTCGACCAGCCGTTCGAGAAGCCGGATCTGGTGCTCACCGACACCAAGGGACAGAAGTACGACTTCCGCAAGGAGACGGCGGGCCGGCCCACGCTGATCTACTTCGGCTACACCCATTGCCCGGACATCTGCCCGCTGACGATGAACAACATCGCCGTCGCCAAGAAGCAGCTGCCCAAGGCCGAGCAGGACAAGCTGCGGGTCGTGTTCGTCACCACCGACCCGGCCCGTGACACCCCGTCGGAGCTGGGCAAGTGGCTCAAGGGCATCGACCCGCAGTTCATCGGCCTGACCGGCGACTTCGCCACCATCCAGGCCGGTGCCCGCACCCTCGGCATCTCGATCGAGCCCACCCACAAGGACAAGAAGACCGGCAAGGTCGTCTCGGTCCACGGCACCCAGGTCATCGCGTTCTCGCCGAAGACCGACGGCGGTTACGTCCTGTACGGCGAGGACGCCACCGTCGACGACTACACCAAGGACCTACCCAAGATCATCAAGGGGCAGACCCCGTGAACCGGCTCGCCCCGACGGCCCTGCTGATAACCGGGACGCTGGCCCTGACCGGCTGCGGCGGCTCCGGCGACACCAAGCCCGAACTGTCCGTCGGCTCCGCCTACATGCCCCAGCCGGTCACCGGCGACATGGCCGCGGGCTTCTTCACCGTCGTCAACAAGGGCGGCGCCAAGGACGAACTGACCTCCGTCACCAGCGGCGCCTCCGCTCGTGTCACCCTCCACGAGACCGTGGGGCAGTCCATGGAGCAGGTCACGTCCCTGGATGTGCCCGCGCACGGTCAACTCGTGTTCAAGAGCGGCGGCAACCACCTGATGTTCGAGAACCTGAAGCGGAAGCCGGTGCAGGGCGAGAAGGTGACCGTCGAACTGCACTTCGCCACATCCGATCCGATCACGATCGAGATGCCGGTGAAGTCGGCGACGTACAACCCTGCGACCGGCCACTGAGGGAAGGCACGACCGTGACACCGACCATCACCCCCCGCCGACTGCGGGCCCTGGTGCTGCTGTTCCTGGCCGTCGCCGGCGCGCTGCTCGCCGGTGCCGGACCGGCCTCGGCGCACGCCGCGCTGACCGGAAGCGACCCCGCGCAGGGGGTGGTGGTCGACAAGGCTCCCACCGAGGTCGCGCTGACCTTCTCCGAGAAGGTCGCCACCAACTCCGACTCGCTGCGCGTGCTCGATCCCAAGGGCAAGCGGGTCGACACCGCCAAGCCGTCGAACATCAGCGGCACCACGTACGCCGTGCCCCTGCACAGCGGGCTGGCCGACGGCACCTACACGGTGTCCTGGCAGGTCGTGTCGGCGGACAGCCATCCCGTCGCCGGTGCCTTCACCTTCTCCATCGGCGCCCCGTCCAAGACCTCCGTCAAGGCGGTCGGGCAGGAGGTCGGCGGTGGGGTCGTCGGCTGGCTGTACGGCTTCGGACGCTACATGTCGTACGCCGGCTTCATCGTGATGGTCGGCGGCGCGGCCTTCGTCCTCGGCTGCTGGCAGCGCGGATCGGGCGTACGGCCGCTGCAGCGGCTCGTGGTCGCGGGGTGGCTCTCGCTCACCGCGGCGACCCTTCTGCTGCTGCTCCTGCGCGGCTCGTACACCAGCACCGGCAAGGTCGGCGACATCTTCGACCTGAGCCTGCTGGGACAGGTGCTGCAGACCAAGACGGGCGCGGCGCTGGTGTCCCGGCTGCTGCTGCTCGCCGCGGCGGCCCTGTTCATCGCCGTGCTGTTCGGTGCGTACGACAAGCGCGAGGACGACGAGAAGCGGGACCTGACCTTCGGGCTCGCGATCGGCGGAGTCGTGGTGTCCGCGGGGCTCGCGGCGAGCTGGGCGATGGCCGAGCACGCCTCGACCGGACTGCAGCCGGGCATCGCCATGCCGGTCGACGTGGTCCACCTGCTGGCCGTCGCGGCCTGGCTGGGCGGACTCACCGCCCTGCTGGTCGCCCTGTACCGCTCGCAGACTCCGATCGAGGCCTCCGCGGTACGGCGCTTCTCGACCGTCGCCTTCGGCAGTGTCCTCGCGCTGGTGGCGACCGGCGTCTACCAGTCCTGGCGCCAGCTCGGCTCCTGGTCGGCGTTCACCGACACCGCGTACGGACAGCTGCTGCTCATCAAGATCGGGCTCGTGGCGCTGCTCGTCGGCATCGCTTCGATCTCGCGGCGCTGGACGGCCCGGCTGGTGGACACCGTGCCTGCCAAGGCGGGCAAGCGGGAGAAGGAGCACGTCAGCGCGGGCGCCAGCGGGAAGAAGGGGACTGCGGGCGGGACGAAGACCACCGGCGACTCCAAGCGGGCCGCTCAGCTCGCCCGCCAGCAGGCGGCCATGGACACGGCTCGGCAGAAGCAGCGGCGCGACGCCGACCCCCACCGGTTCGGGCTGCGGCGCTCCGTGCTCGCCGAGGCGGGGGTGGCCGTCGTGCTGCTCGCCGTCACCACGGTGCTGACACAGACCGAGCCGGGCCGTACCGAGCAGGACGCCAAGGCGGCCGCCGACTCCACGTCGGCCTCCTCCTCCACGTCGGACTCCTCCTCCGGCGCGCTCACGCTGACCATGCCCTTCGACACGGGCGGCACCGACGGCAAGGGCGTGGTGTCGGTCGACCTCGATCCCGCGGGCGTGGGCGCCAACGAAATGCACGTCTACGTCACCCGGCCCAACGGCCGCGCCTTCGACGTCCCCGAGGTGAAGGTCGCCTTCACCCTCGACGCCAAGAAGATCGGGCCGTTGCCCGTCTCTCCCGACCACATCACCACCGGGCACTGGGCGGCGAACGGGGTGCAGATCCCCATGGCCGGCGACTGGAAGGTCGCCGTCACCGTGCGCACCTCCGCCATCGACCAGGTGACCGTCTCAAAGAACGCGCAGATCGGCTGAACCGCACCATGGCTGACCAGACCAGTCCGCAGGCCCGGACACCGCTCGACACGGGTGTCCCTCCGCAGACCCCCGCCCGGGACGGCATCTCGCGCCGCGCCCTGCTCGGCACCGCCGGCGCCACCGGGCTCGTGCTCGGCGCGGCAGGGGGTGCCGTGGGGTATTCCGCGGCACCCTCCGAGGCCACGCCCTTGGCCTCCGTCGGCGCGAACATGGCAATGTTTCACGGGAAACATCAGCCCGGCATCACCGACGGTCTCCAGGCGCGCGGCCACCTGGTGGCCTTCGACCTGGTGGCGGGGGCCGGCCGCAAGGAGGCGGCCGCGCTGCTGCGCCGCTGGTCGGCGACGGCAGAGCGGTTCATTGCGGGCGAACCGGCGGCGAGCGACGACACGGACGTGGCCCGCGACGCCGGGCCCTCGTCTCTGACGATCACCTTCGGCTTCGGGCACAGCTTCTTCGCCCGGACCGGCCTGGAGAAGCAGCGGCCCGTCTCCCTCGACCCGCTGCCCGACTTCTCCTCCGACCAGCTCGACAAGGACCGCAGCGACGGCGATCTGTGGGTGCAGATCGGCGCCGACGACGCCCTGGTCGCCTTCCACGCCCTGCGCGCGATCCAGAAGGAAGCCGGGAGCGCGGCGAAGGTCCGCTGGCAGATGAACGGCTTCAACCGCACCCCGGGCGCCACGGCCCACCCCATGACGGCACGCAACCTCATGGGCCAGCTCGACGGCACGCGCAATCCCAAGCCGACGGACGCCGACTTCGACCGGCGCGTCTTCGTGCCGGCGTCCGGCTCGAAGGACCCGTCCTGGATGGCGAACGGCTCCTACGCCGTCGTACGCCGCATCAGGATGCTGCTGGACGACTGGGAGAAGCTCTCGCTCACCACCCAGGAGAACGTCATCGGGCGCCGCAAGTCCAACGGCGCACCGCTGTCGGGCGGCTCGGAGACGACGGCGATGGACCTGGAGAAGACGGACGCCAAGGGCGAGTACGTGGTCCCCGTCAATGCCCATGCCCGCATCACCCGGCCCGACCAGAACGGCGGGGCGGCGATCCTGCGGCGGCCGTTCTCCTACCACGACGGCATCGACGCCGACGGGGTGCCGGACGCGGGTCTGCTCTTCGTCTGCTGGCAGGCCGACCCGCTGCGCGGCTTCGTCACCATCCAACGCAAGCTCGACCGCGGGGACGCCCTGTCGAAGTACATCCGCCACGAGTCCAGCGGCCTGTTCGCGGTGCCGGGCGGCGCGGCGAAGGGGGAGTACGTGGGTCAGGCGCTGCTGGAGGGCTGACGGGCCGGGTGGGGCGGTACGGAAGGGCTCCGCGGGGGCGCGGGGGCCGTACCGGAGGGCTTCGCCGAGACGCGTGAGCCGTCTTCCGTGAGGGCCATTAGGGTGAGGTCATGCCTGCGAGCTACGCCTATCTCGGTCCCGAGGGCACCTTCACCGAGGCCGCCCTGCGCACGCTGCCCGAGGCGGCCACGCGGGAGCTGGTCCCGTACGTGTCCGTCCAGTCCGCGCTCGACGCGGTCCGCTCCGGCGAGGCCGAGGCCGCGTTCGTGCCGATCGAGAACTCCGTCGAGGGCGGCATCACCACCACCCTCGACGAACTGGTGGCGGGCGCACCGCTGATGATCTACCGCGAGGTGCTGCTGTCGATCACCTTCGCGCTGCTGGTCAGGCCCGGCACGAAGCTGACGGACATCAAGACCGTCTCCGCGCACCCGGCCGCCCAGCCGCAGGTGCGCAACTGGCTGCGCGCGAACCTCCCTGACGCGCACTGGGAGTCGGCCGCCTCGAACGCGGACGCGGCCCGGCTGGTCCAGGAGGGTCAGTACGACGCCGCCTTCGCCGGTGAGTTCGCCGCCGCCCTGTACGGGCTGGACGCGCTGGAGACCGGCATCCACGACGCCGAGAACGCCCAGACCCGCTTCGTGCTCGTCGGCCGGCCCGCCCGTCCGGCGGCCCCGACCGGCGCGGACAAGACCTCGGTCGTGCTGTGGCAGCGCGACGACCACCCCGGCGGTCTGCGCGATCTGCTGGGCGAGTTCGCCACCCGAGGCATCAACCTGATGCTGCTCCAGTCCCGTCCGACCGGCGCCGGCATCGGCAACTACTGCTTCTGCATCGACGCCGAGGGTCATATCTCCGACCGCCGGGTGGCCGAGGCCCTGATGGGGCTGAAGCGGATCTGCCTGGAGGTGCGGTACCTCGGTTCGTACCCGCGTGCGGACGTCGGCGTCGAGGACGTGAGCGCTCCGCGGGCCGGGACCTCGGACGAGGAGTTCGTAGCGGCGTCGGACTGGGTGGCGCGCTGCCAGGATGGACGTTTCTAGCGTGTTAACGGACGCTGTACACCGGTCCTACCTGCAGATTTTCGTTATCCACAGGAGTTATCCACAGGTCCGCTTCTCGACCTGGGGACAAGTCGACATCAACAGGCGACCGTGTCGACAAATCTGCCCTCCGGGCACCGCCGCGTCCACATGCGCGCACATCACCGTTCGTCCACTCGTTTCCTTTAGGCAATCCTTTGGGGCGACCCCTTCCCACTCGAAAGTAGGGGTAAGAGCGGGTTTGGGCAGGGAATCCTCACGGTGATCCCCCGGTTTCGGAGTGATCAATTCCGAAATCCACAGATCCCCCGCACAGCCTGTGGATAACTCTTCCGAGGGTGTGGATCCCTGTGGACAACCGACGCCCAAGTCCCGTCCCGCACAAGGGATTCAGGTCAACCCGGCGCCGGTGGCATGATCCGTCTCGGGGAGTGGGACACCTTTTATTGACACGCTGCGCATTTCACCCATAACGCCATGTAAAGGTCTTTTCGTGATCGTTGGAATGGTTGAGTCGTGAGCCGTATCCCCGCACCGGTAGCCTTGGCCACGTGATTGACCTTCGCCTGCTCCGTGAGGACCCCGACCGTGTGCGCGCGTCCCAGCGCGCCCGTGGAGAGGACGTCGCGCTCGTCGACGCTCTCCTGTCTGCCGACGAGCGGCGCAGGTCGTCCGGCGTCCGCTTCGACGAGCTGCGTGCCGAGCAGAAGCAGCTCGGCAAGCTCATCCCCAAGGCCGCGGGTGACGAGAAGGCCGAGCTGCTGAAGAAGGCCGGCCAGCTCGCCGCCGACGTCAAGGCCGCCGACGCCGAGCGGGACGCGGCCGAGGCCGAGACCCAGGAGCTGCTGCTCCAGCTCGGCAACCTCGTCCACCCCGACGTGCCCGTCGGCGGCGAGGAGGACTTCGTCACCCTCGAGACGCACGGCACGATCCGCGACTTCGGCGCCGAGGGCTTCGAGCCCAAGGACCACCTGGAGCTCGGCACCCTGCTCGGCGCGATCGACGTGGAGCGCGGCGCCAAGGTCTCCGGCTCCCGCTTCTACTTCCTCACCGGCGTCGGCGCCCTGCTCGAGCTGGCGCTCGTCAACGCCGCGATCGCCCAGGCCACGGCGGCCGGCTTCACGCCGATGCTGACGCCCGCCCTGGTGCGCCCCCAGTCGATGGCGGGCACGGGCTTCCTCGGCCAGGCGGCCCAGGACGTCTACCACCTCGACAACGACGACCTCTACCTGGTCGGGACCTCCGAGGTCCCCCTCGCCGCGTACCACATGGACGAGATCCTCGACGTCGACCGCCTCCCGCTGCGCTACGCCGGCTTCTCGCCGTGCTTCCGCCGCGAGGCCGGCTCGCACGGCAAGGACACCCGGGGCATCTTCCGCGTCCACCAGTTCGACAAGGTGGAGATGTTCTCCTACGTCGCCCCCGAGGACTCCGAGGCGGAGCACCGGCGGCTGCTGGAGTGGGAGAAGCAGTGGCTGAGCTCGCTGGAGCTGCCGTTCCGGGTCATCGACGTGGCCTCCGCCGACCTCGGCGCCTCGGCCGCACGCAAGTTCGACTGCGAGGCGTGGATCCCGACGCAGGGCAAGTACCGCGAGCTGACGTCCACCTCGGACTGCACCGAGTTCCAGTCCCGGCGGCTGCAGATCCGCGTCCGTGACGGCAAGCAGGTCAAGCCGCTGGCGACGCTCAACGGCACGCTGTGCGCCGTACCGCGCACCATCGTGGCGATCCTGGAGAACCACCAGCAGGCCGACGGCTCCGTGTACGTGCCGCCGGTGCTGCGCCCGTACCTGGGCGGCCGGGAGGTCCTGGAGCCGGTCGCCAAGTGAGCGACTTCCCCTACCGGCTGGTCGCGACCGACCTCGACGGAACGCTGCTGCGCTCCGACGAGTCGGTCACCCGCCGCACCCGTGACGCGCTCGCCGCAGCCGCCGCGGCGGGCGCCGCGCACATCGTCGTCACCGGGCGCGGAGCGCCGTGGACCCGGCACATCCTGGACGACCTCGGCTACGACGGCCTCGCCGTCTGCGGTCAGGGCGCCCAGGTCTACGACGCCAGGGAGCACCGGCTTCTGACGTCCGTGACGCTGGACCGGCAGCTGGCGGGCGTCGCCCTGGCGAAGATCGAGGCGGAGGTCGGCCCCCTGCACCTGGCGGCGAGCCGGGACGGGCTGGACGGCGACGTCCTGGTCGGGCCGGGCTACGCGGTCACCGGCTCACTGCCCGCCGTTCCGTTCACGGACGCGGCCGACCTGTGGGCCGCCCCGCTGAACAAGATCTACATACAGCACCCGACGCTCGGCGACGACGAACTGGCCGAGGCGGCCCGCCGGGCGGCTGGTGGCTTCGTCACGGTGGCGATGGCGGGCGCGGGCATCGTGGAACTGCTGCCGCTGGGTCTGTCGAAGGCGACGGGACTGTCGCTGGCGGCGCGCAGGCTCGGTGTGAAGGCGGCGGAGACCATCGCCTTCGGCGACATGCCGAACGACATCCCGATGTTCGCCTGGGCGTCCTACGGGGTGGCCATGGCCAACGCCCACGAGGAGCTCAGGGCGGTGGCTGACGAGGTGACGGCCTCCAACGAGGAGGACGGGATCGCGGTGGTGCTGGAGCGGTTGCTCACGTAGCCGCCTCAGGTCCGCGCAGCTGCGGGCCGTGCCGCTGGGCGGCACGGGTGGGCGCGGCGGCACCTGTCGGCGCCGAGTCGCGCGACCGGCCCGTGCCGCTCCAGCGGTGGGTGCCCCCTTGCAGCAGGGGGCGACAGGGAAGGCGGCCCACGCCGGCGCAGCGCGCCGCGTGCTCGAAGCGGCCGCCCCGGGCAGTTGCTGAAAGTGGACTCGACGGTGGGGTAACTACACCGGAGTCCTCCGTGAACTGCCCTGGCGGGAGCTCGACGGACTGTCGTGCATGGACATCGCCGGCTCCTCTCCCAGAACGTGGCGCCGGACTCGTCGTCCGGCGGTGTGGACACAACCACTGTGCCGGTCGGACGAGTTGGACGCCACCGAATAAAACGGCCGTACGACGGTCTACCGCCGGCGCCACTTCCGGCGGCGTCCCCTGCTGAAGAACCACCCGGCGGGCGGTTCGTCGGAGCGCCAGGGCTGCGGCTCCGGTTCCTCGGTGCGCCAGCGGGCGGCGAGCATCCGGGCGCGGGCTGAGGGTTCGGTCGTCTCGGCGGACCGTATGAAGTTCTCGTCCAGGACGAGGTCGTCCCAGTTGTCTGCCATCCCCATTCCTCTCAGCCCACTTCCCTTTTGCCCAGTGTGCCCGGACAGGGGTGAAGTCCCCGTCAATAAGGCCGGCGTCTACTCCTCTCCCGCCAGCGTCAGCGACCGCAGCTTCTGTCCCGCGTACCAGGTGGCCAGTACGGTCACCACGACCAGGAACACCGTCGCCGTGGTCAGGCCGACGTCCGAGGTCACCAGGTCCCCGCCGGCCACCTTGTGGGCGACGGCCAGCGACCACTGCTGGACGCTGAGCGTGCGCGCGCCGGGCACCAGGGAGCCGAACAGGGCCTCCCAGACGAGGGCGTAGACGAGTCCGAAGACCACCGCGTGCCGGGACACCGTGCCCAGCAGGAGGAACAGCGCCGCGTAGGCGATCGAGGAGACCAGGGCCGCGACCGTGTAGGCGACCGCGATCTGCTGTCCGTTGCCGTTGAGGATGAACCCGGCGATCAGGGTCGGCAGGGCCGAGAAGACCATGGTGACCGCGATCGCCACGATCAGCTTGGTGAAGATGATCGTCGGACGCTTGAGCGGCTTGGACAGCAGGTACACCACCGAGCCGTCGTCGATCTCCGGGCCGATCGCGCCCGTACCGGCGATGACACCGATGATGGGCACCATCGTGGCGAGCGCGAGCCCGCCCAGCAGGTCGGCGGCCGTCTGGTCGTCGGCTCCGGCGAGGGCGCGGACGACGACGGAGATGACGATGAGCAGCAGGGGCAGGGCCCCCAGGATGAGGGCCCGGCGGCGGCCGAGCAGGGCCCGGTAGGTGAGCCGGGCGACTGTGGGGTCGTACATCTTCGGCCTCCTACGCCGCGACCAGGTAAGAGAAGACGGACTCGAGGGACTCGTCGGACGGCGAGACCGTGAGCAGCCGGATGCCGTGGTCACGGGCGACCCGGGGCAGCAGGGCGGTGAAGCGGCCGAAGTCGACGGCCTGGACGCGCAACGCGCCCTCCGCGAGGTCGACCTCGATGCCGGACGTGGACGGGTCGGCGATCAGCGCGGCCGCGAGGGCGCGGTCGTCGCTGGAGCGGACCAGGTAGCGGTGCGGGCGGTCGGTCATCAGCCGGCGGATCTTGCGGAAGTCGCCGCTGGCCGCGTGCCGTCCGGCCACGACGACCTCGATGTGCCAGGCGAGCTGCTCGACCTCTTCGAGGATGTGGGACGAGAACAGCACCGTGCGGCCCTCGTCGCCCATGCGCCGCAGCAGGTCCATCAGCTGCATCCGCTGGCGCGGGTCCATGCCGTTGAAGGGCTCGTCCAGCAGGAGCAGCGAGGGGTCGTGGACCAGGGCGGACGCCATCTTCACGCGCTGGCGCATGCCCTTGGAGTAGGTGGAGATCTTGCGGTCCTGCGCGTACTCCATCTCGACCGTCGCGAGCGCCCGTTGGGCGGCCTTCTCGCCGAGGCCGTGCAACTCCGCGTTGGCGACGACGAATTCGCGTCCGGTGAGGAAGTCGTACATCGCCTCGCGCTCGGGGACGATGCCGATGTGCCGGTAGATCGCCTCGTTGCGCCACACCTGCTCGCCGTCGAGGGTGACGGTGCCGGTGGAGGGGGCGAGGAAGCCGGCCATCATGTTGATGAGGGTCGACTTCCCGGCGCCGTTGGGGCCGAGCAGGCCGGTGACGCCGGGGCCGATGGTCATGGTGATGTCGTTGACGGCGACCACGTTGCCGAACCAGCGGGAGACGTGGTCGATGGAGAGCGTGGTCACAGTCCCACCTTCTTGTAGCGGCGCATCAGGAGGCCGTAGCAGGCGGCGATCAGACCCAGGACGACCAGCACGTAGACCGCGCCCTCGCCGTTGGTGGGGCCGACCGCGCCGGGGAACGCCGAACTCGCGCCAAGGAAGGCCGACTGGACTCCGTCGATGAGCGTGACGGGCGAGAAGAGGCCGATCCAGGGGATGGCGCCGCTGCTGTTCTGCGCGTCGGCGATGGCCTGGAGCGTGGAGACGGCGCCGTAGGAGATGGTCAGTACGGCGATGACGGCCGCGATGCCGAAGCCGCGCCGGGGCGTCACCGAGGCGATGACCAGGCCGATGCCGGCGAAGAGCAGGGAGAGCAGTGCCACGGAGACCAGCCCCTGTGCGAACCCCTTGGTCTGGTGCGCGAAGTCGAGTTTGGCCAGCAGCGCGCCCACGTAGAGCACGATCAGCGGGGCCGCGGTGAGGACGAACATCGCGGAGGCCAGCGCCGCGTACTTCGCGCGGACGTAGTCGGCGGTCTCGATCGGCCGCGAGAAGTACAGCGGGACGGTCTTGAAGCGCAGGTCCCGGGAGACGGACTGGGGCGCCTGCGAGGCGACGTACAGGCTGATGACGGCCTGCATGATGATCGCGTAGCGCGTGTAGTCGACGGGCAGTTCCTTGGCCTTGGTGGCGACCGCGACGGCGACCATGATGGCCGCGGGCACGCACATCACCACGAACAGCAGCATCGGCAGCACCTTGGACTTGATGGAGCGTCCGAGGCCGTAGGCGCCGCGCAGGGACTGCGAGTAGAGGGAACGGGTGGCGTAGGAGCGGCCGAGGCGGGGGCCGTCGTAGTTGCGGTAGCCGATGTTGTGGATGCGGGTCTGGTCACCCGGTACAGCGGCCGTGGGGTGCTCAACTGCCATGGACTGCCGCCTCCTTGCGCTGCTCGTCCTCGGTGGTGAAGACCTCCGAGATGTGGTGCCTGCGCTGCTCCATGCGCACGAGGCCCAGGCCCAGGTCGGCGACGACGTCACGGACCAGGTCGTAGGTCTCCTCGCCCTGCGCGGTCAGCAGCAGGATGTGGCCCGCGCCCGGCAGTCCGCTGCCCGCCTCGACGGTCACCCCGCGCGCGTGCAGCGCCTCGCGCATCGCGCGCGTGCCGTCGGGGTGCTCGTCGGTGTCGGTGACCTCGACCGCGAGGGTGGTCGTGGTCTGGGTGAAGTCCGTGGTGGAGCTGGAGCGCAGCAGCTTGCCGCCGTCGATGACGACGACGTGGTCGCAGGTGCGTTCGAGTTCGCCCAGGAGGTGGGAGGTGACCAGGACCGAGATGCCGAAGTCGGTGTGGATGCGGCGGATCAGGCCGAGCATCTCGTCGCGGCCGACCGGGTCGAGGCCGTTGGTCGGCTCGTCCAGGAAGACCAGCTGCGGGTCGTGCACCAGGGCCTGCGCGAGCTTCACGCGCTGCTTCATGCCGGTCGAGTAGCCGCCGATGGGGCGATAGCGCTCCTCGTACAGGCCGACGTGGCGCAGGGTGTCGGCGGTGCGCTCGCGGGCGGCGGTCGGCGGCAGGCCCGACATACGGGCCATGTGCACGACGAACTCGGTCGCCGAGACGTCCGGCGGCAGGCAGTCGTGCTCCGGCATGTAGCCGACCCGCTCGCGGATGGCGGCACCCTTGGTCGCGACGTCGAGCCCGAGCACTTCGGCTCGGCCCTCGGAGGCGGGGGACAGACCCAGCAGGATCTTGATCAGTGTGGACTTGCCGGCTCCGTTCGCTCCGACGAGTCCGGTCACACCGGGCCCGACGTCGACGGAGAGCCGGTCAAGCGCGGTCACCCGGGGGAACCGCTTGCTCAGGCTTTCGGTCGCGATCACAGTCACGCTTCGAAGGTAGTGACCTGGACCACCCCTGTAGTCAGACCCGAGGGCCGTCTTCGTCTCAGTCTCCAGATGTACGGGGCCGTAGGGGATTCCCCTACCTGAGAGCTACGCAGAGTTATCCACAGGCGGGAGCCGAGCTGTTGACGCAGCCTCTAACAACTGTCACATTCACCGGTGTCACGTTACGGACACGTACCGCGGTCGAGGTACGACGAGGGGTGGGCGGTGGCATGACGACGGCAGTGACGGGCGAACTCTCGGCGCGGCTGAGGGGGTTCAGAAAGGTGCAGCGCCTCGCCTACGAGTGCGCCGAAGCGGTCGCCGCCCGGCTGCGACCGGGGGTGACCGAGCGGGAGGCGGCCCGCATGCAGCGGTCCTGGCTGCGCGAGCGGGGCGTGCGGGACTGGTTCCATCTGCCCTTCGCCTGGTTCGGCGACCGCACCGCGTTCGTGAACTTCCGCGTCCCCCTGCAGTTCTTCCCGACCGACCGGCGCCTGGAGCCGGGAATGCCGTTCATCCTCGACATGGCCCCCGTCCTCGACGGCTGCACCGCGGACATCGGCTACTCCGGCTCCCTCGGCCCCAACCCGGTGCAGGACCGGCTCATGGCGGACCTGGAGGCGCACCGGGAGCTGATCCTGCGCGAGGTCCGCGAGCGGCGCCCGCTGCGCGAGATCTACGAGGACGTGGACCGCCTCATGGTGCGCCAGGGCTACGCCAACCGGCACCGCGCCTACCCCTTCGGCGTGATCGCCCACAAGGTCGGCCGGGTGAAGCGGCGTCGCTGGTCACCGCACGTCTTCGGGTTCGGCACCCAGGCGCTCAAGGGCCTCGCCTCCGACGGGCTGCACGGTCACCGCGAGGGCTGGTCGCCGCTGTGGTCGCCCTACCGCTTCTCCGACCACCCGCCGCAGCCGGGTCTGTGGGCGGTCGAGCCCCATCTCGGGTTCCGGGGCACGGGTGCGAAGTTCGAGGAGATCCTCGTCGTCACCGACTCGAAGGATCCCCTGCAGAGCGCCTTCTGGCTGGACGACGATCTGCCGCACGTGCGGCGCTGGGCGGAGGAGAAGTGACGGTACTGGAGGGCGCGCGCGAGCGCCGGGTGCACACCGGGGGCATCGAGCTGTGCGTCGCCGAGCTGGGCGAGCCCGGGCGGCCGACGGTCGTGCTGGTGCACGGCTACCCGGACAGCAAGGAGGTGTGGTCCGAGGTGGCCCCACGGCTGGCCGAACGCTTCCACGTCGTGCTGTACGACGTCCGCGGACACGGCCGGTCGACGGCGCCGCGGCCACTGCGCGGCGGCTTCACCCTGGAGAAGCTGACCGACGACTTCCTGGCGGTGATCGACGCCGTCAGCCCGGACCGCCCGGTGCACGTCGTGGGGCACGACTGGGGCTCGGTGCAGTCCTGGGAGTTCGTCACCGTCCGGCGCACCGAGGGACGCATCGCCTCCTTCACGTCGATGTCCGGTCTGTCCCTGGACCACTTCGGCCACTGGATCGACCAGCGACTGAGGAAGCCCACACCGCGCCGCCTGGGCCAGCTCATCGGCCAGGGCGCCAAGTCCTGGTACGTCTACGCCCTGCACACGCCCGTGCTGCCCGAACTCGCCTGGCGCGGCCCCCTCGGCAAACGCTGGCCGCGCATCCTGGAGCGCGTCGAGAAGGTCCCCGGCGGCGACTACCCGACCTCCTCGCTCCCCAGGGACGCGGCACACGGGGCGTGGCTGTACCGCGACAACGTCCGCGCCCGACTGCGCCGCCCGCGCCCCGACGCACACGCACACGCGCCCGTGCAGCTCATCACGCCCCTCGACGACGCCTTCCTCTCCGAGCGGCTCTACGACGACCTGGACCGGTGGGTTCCGCGGCTCACCCGCCGCACCCTCCCGGCCAAGCACTGGATACCCCGCACCCGGCCCGACCAACTGACCGCCTGGATCACCGAGTTCGTGCGGTCGGTCGAGGACGGCGGGCCCGAGACGGTCAAGCCCACCGGCAGGTACGCCGACCGCTTCGGCGGGCAGCTCGTGCTGGTCACCGGCGCGGGCAGCGGCATCGGCCGGGCCACTGCGTTCGCGTTCGCCGAGGCGGGCGCGCGCGTGGTCGCCGTCGACCGGGACGCGGAGGCCGCCGCCCGCACCGCGGAACTGTCCCGGCTGATCGGCGCCCCCGAGGCGTGGGCGGAGACGGTCGACGTCTCCGACGAGCAGGCCATGGAGAAGCTCGCCGACAAGGTCGCCGCCGAGTACGGCGTGGTGGACGTCCTCGTCAACAACGCGGGGATCGGCCTGGGCGGCTCCTTCTTCGACACGACCCCGGAGGACTGGAGGAAGGTCCTCGACGTCAACCTGTGGGGGGTCATCCACGGCTGCCGGCTCTTCGGAAGGCAGATGGCCGAGCGCGGCCAGGGCGGCCACATCGTCAACACCGCGTCTGCGGCGGCCTACCAGCCCTCCAGGGCGCTGCCCGCCTACAGCACCTCCAAGGCGGCGGTGCTGATGCTGAGCGAGTGCCTGCGCGCCGAACTCGCCGGTCGGGGAATCGGCGTGAGCGCCATATGTCCCGGCTTCGTCAACACGAACATCACCTCCACCGCGCGCTTCGCGGGCGTGGACGCGGAGGAGGAGAAGCGGCGCCAGAAGAGGACGGCACGGCTGTACGGCCTGAGGAACTACCCGCCGGAGAAGGTCGCCGACGCGATCCTGAAGGCGGTCGTGCGCAACCGGGCCGTCGTACCCGTCACCCCCGAGGCGCGGGGCGCCCGGCTCATGTCCCGCCTCACCCCGCGCGCGTTGCGGGCGATCGCACGACTGGAGCCCCCGCTGTGAGCGCGCCGATCGCACCCCGGCGGGTGTCCTTCGACTGGTCGCGCACGCCGCTGCACTGGATACCGGGCGAGCCGACCGCGACGCACGTGATCAATGTGCTGCACCTGCTGCTGCCGGCGGGTGAGCGGTGGTTCGTGAAGGTGTTCAAGGAAGGGCTGCCGCTGGTCAGGGATGCCGAACTGCTCGCGGACGTCAAGGGGTTCATGGGCCAGGAGGCCACGCACAGCGTGCAGCACGCGTACGTGCTGGACCACCTGGCGGCCCAGCGGCTCGACACCGCGGACTTCACCCGGTACGTCGACTTCCTCTTCGAGCGGCTGCTGGGTGAGCGGCCTCCGCTGAACGCGCCGCTGCCCGCGCGCGAGTGGCTGCGCTTCCGGCTCGCGGTCGTCGCCGCGATCGAGCAGTTCACGGCGGTGCTCGGCGACTGGATCCTGTCCGCCGACGGCCTCGACGCGGCCGGCGCCGACGAGGTCATGCTCGACCTGCTGCGCTGGCACGGCGCCGAGGAGGTCGAACACCGGGCGGTCGCCTTCGACATGTACCAGCACTGCGGCGGCACGGGCGCGCCCCGTTACGCCCGCCGCCTCGCCGCGATGGCCGTGACCGCGCCCGTGATGCTGTACCTGTGGGTATGGGGATCGGCGTATCTCATACACCACGACCCGCAGCTCGCCGGCCGTGCCCGCTACTCCCTGGCAGAGCACAACAAGGCTGTGCGCAAAGGTCTGCTGCCGGCCTGGAAAGACCTCGGGGCGGCGATTCCGCGGTACTTCCGGCGGTCCCACCACCCGTCGCAAGAAGGGTCGTTGAGCCGCGCGGTGGCGTACCTGCGCAGGTCACCCGCCGCGGGGACGGCGGCGTGAGCGGGACGGCCGGATACCGGATCGAGGATCTGGCGCACCGCAGCGGCGCCACGGTCCGTACGATCCGCGCCTACCAGGACCGCGGGCTGCTCCCCCGCCCCGAACGCCGTGGCCGTGCCAACGTCTACTCCGACGCCCATCTCGTCCGGCTGCGCCAGATCGCCGACCTCCTCGACCGCGGCTACACCCTGGCGTCCATCAGGGAGCTCCTGGAGGCGTGGGACGCCGGCCGGGGGCTCGGCGGAGTGCTGGGGCTGGTCGCCGAGGTGGACGGGCCGTGGACCGACGAGGAGGCGGTACGGATCTCACGCGCCGAGCTGGACGAACGGTTCGGCGGTTCCCCCGACGACGAGGCGGTCGCCGAGGCGGTGGAGCTCGGGGTGCTGGAGCCGGTGCCCGGCGACGAGGGCGTCTTCCTCGTGCCCAGCCCCCAAGAGCTGGCCGTCGCGGCCGAGTTGTACGGCGCAGGCGTTCCGTTGTCCGCGATCTCCGGTCATCTGCGGGAGTTGAGGGGACAGGTCGAGCACATCGCCGCCCGTTTCCTTGAGTTCACCACGGAGCACGTCTTCGCTCGCTATCTGCGGGGACCGCACCGTCCGACCGACGCGGACGCGGCCGAGGCGGCCTCCCTGGTACGACGGCTGCGGCCCCTGGCGCAGCAGACGGTGGACGCGGAACTGGCGCGGGCGATGCGGTCGTTGGCGGTGCGGCATCTCCGGCGGCAGTTGGAGAGGCGTGAGGTGCCGGAGGAGCGGGCGGTGTCACGCTCCGTGTTCCTGCCCGAGGAGACAATGCGGGCGGTGGAGGGACTGGTTGGGGCGGAGCGGGTGGCTCAGTTCGTGGCGCTGGCGGCTGAACGCGAGGTGCGGGCACGGGAGTTGGACGCGCTCACGTCAAGGGGTGGACCCCCAGTCGATCTTGACGAAGAGGGCTGACATGTCGGGGAGTTGTCCACAGAACTGCCAAGTAGCCTGTGGATAACTACAGTTGGTTGTGGATCAAACCTCCGGGCGAAAATAATCTGCGTGATGCGCGTCTCTCCCGCCATGCTGAGCGGATGGATGAAAGACGCACCGTCAAGGTGTCCAAGTACCTCTCGAAGCACCTGCGCCACCAGCCCGAGCGGATCGGGCTCACGCTGGACGAGGCCGGCTGGGTCGAGATCGACGTGCTGATCGCCGCGGCCGCCGCGCACGGCTTCCGCTTCACCCGCGCCGAACTCGACCATGTGGTCGCCCACAACGACAAGAAGCGCTTCGCGATCGACGGCACCCGGATCCGCGCCAGTCAGGGCCACAGCATCGAGGTCGAACTGGGCCTCCCCCCGGCGACCCCGCCGCCGTACCTCTACCACGGCACCGTGGCCCGCAACCTGGACGCGATCCGTGCCGAGGGGCTGCGCCCCATGAACCGGCACGACGTCCATCTCTCAGCCGACCGTGAGACGGCGACCCGGGTCGGCGCGCGCCGCGGACGGCCCGTCGTGCTCTCCGTGGACGCGGGCGCCATGCACCGCGACGGGCATGTCTTCCACGTCAGCGCCAACGGCGTGTGGCTGACACAGGCCGTACCGCCGCGGTACCTGAGGTTCCCCGAAGCGCACTGAGCCCTGCATGATCCACCGTATGGATCATCTCCCCACCACCCAGGCCGCCGTCAACGCCCTTCGCGCCATCGCAGCCGAGTACGGGCGCGAGATCGAGGTGAGCCACGACATCGGCGCCGACCAGACCTCCCGCCGCACCGCCGCGGGCATCGGCGTCACCACCGACCCGGACGGCTCCCTTCCGCACGAGGCGTACGCCGAGTTCGGCGGACTGCCCCGAGTGAGTGTGCGGCTCTACCCGGACGACGACGCGCTGATCGAAGTCGAGGGCGTCCAGTGCCCCGACGTCGCCCGCGACGACGTCCCCGCTTTCCTCCGGTCCCTCTTCGACGATCGCGCCCACGTCAAGAGCCGCCGCTTTCCGCCCGGCCACTTCCTGATCGTGCCGCTGCCCGGGGACCGTACGCATCGCGAGTACGTGCCGATGCTCACCCTCACGCCCTGGCTCAGCGGCCGCGTGCGATGACCGTCGGTGACCGTTTCACGTGAAACCCTCTCTCCCGCTTACGCTCGACACATGAGTCTGCGCTTGAGCACCGTGATCCTTCCGCACCGCCGCTGGCACGAGGGCGGCCGCATGGCATGGCAGCGGGCCGAGCAGCTCGGCTTCCACACCGCCTACACCTACGACCATCTCTCCTGGCGCGTCCCGTTCCGGGACGGCCCGTGGTTCGGGGCCCTGCCGACACTGACCGCCGCCGCGGCCGTCACCGAACGACTGCGCCTGGGCACGCTGGTGACCTCGCCGAACTTCCGGCACCCGGTCACCCTCGCCAAGGAGCTGATCTCCCTCGACGACATCTCCGCCGGCCGGATCACCCTCGGCATCGGCGCGGGCGGCACCGGCTTCGACGCCACCGCGCTCGGCCAGGAGCCGTGGACCCCGCGCGAACGGGCGAACCGTCTCGCGGAGTTCGTGCCGCTGCTGGACCGGCTGCTGACCGAGGACGAGGTGTCGTACGGGGGCGACTTCTACTCGGCGCACGAGGCGCGCAACATCCCCGGCTGTGTGCAGCGGCCCCGGCTGCCCTTCGCCATCGCCGCCACCGGGCCCCGCGGGCTGAAGCTCGCCGCACGGTACGGACAGGCATGGGTGACCACAGGGGATCCCCGGCTGTACGAGAACGGCACTCCTGAACAGTCGGTTCAAGCCATTCGCGGACAGGCCGAGAACCTCGCCGACGCGTGCGCCGCGATCGGCCGTAACGCGGCGGACATGGACAAGATCCTGCTCACCGGCTTCACCCCGGACCGTGGCCGCCCGCTGGAGTCGCTGGACGCGTTCGTGGACTTCGCGGGCCGGCACCGGGAGCTCGGCTTCACCGAGATCGTGATCCACTGGCCCGTGCCCGACACCGTCTTCGCCGCCGACGAGAAGGTCTTCGAGCAGATCGCCATGGAGGCGCCCGCCCAGCTGGGCTGACCGCGACTGGGTGTCGTCTGTGCACCGCCTGTGGGCACTCCCGCACGGTCGCGCGGGCATGTGCGGGAGAATGGCCCGGTGACCTCAGCGACTCGACAGCCCGAGACCCCGGCCGCCGCCGTACCGCCGCGGCTCATAGCCACCGATCTCGACGGCACCCTGTTGCGGGACGACAAGTCGGTCTCCCCACGCACGGTCGCCGCTCTCGCCGCCGCCGAGGAAGCGGGCATCGAGGTCTTCTTCGTCACCGGACGGCCGGCCCGCTGGATGGACGTCGTCAGTGAGCATGTGCACGGCCACGGCCTCGCGATCTGCGGCAACGGTGCCGCCGTGGTCGACCTGCACGGCGGCCCCGGCGCCCACCGCTTCGTGAAGGTGCGCGAGCTGGCGCGGGAGAACGCGCTGGACGCGGCTCTGCTGCTGCGGGAGGCGGCTCCGGGCACGGTGTACGCGATCGAGCAGACCTACGGCTTCCACCAGGAGCCGGACTATCCCGCCCTGCACATGGAGATCCCGGACAACCTCGCCCCGGCCGAGGACCTCCTCGCGCCGGACGGCCCGGGCGCCGAGGAGCCGGTCCTGAAGATCCTCGCCTACCACCCCACGATCGACCCGGACGCCTTCCTCACCCTGGCCCGCCTCGCCATCGGCGACCGCGCCACCGTCACCCGCTCCAGCCCCAGCGCCCTGCTCGAGCTCAGCGGCCCCGGCGTCTCCAAGGCCAGCACACTCGCCCTGTGCTGCGCCGAGCGCGGCATCTCGCACGAGGAGGTCGTCGCCTTCGGGGACATGCCGAACGACGTCGAGATGCTGACCTGGGCGGGCCGCTCGTACGCCATGGGCAACGCCCACCCCGACGTCATCGCGGCCGCGTCCGGCCGGACGGTCGCCAACAACGACGACGGGGTGGCGGTCGTGATCGAGCGGATGCTGGCGGAGCAGGCCTAGTCGGCCGACGGGAACTTGAGGACCGTTCCGGTCCTACGCCGCTCCCAGCACCAGCGACTCCGTCTCCGCCTCCCGCTCCACCATCGCCCGCAGCGGCCCGGGGACGGCGGCCAGTTCGGCGTACGTCCCGCGCTGCACGACCCGTCCCCCGTCGAGTACGACGACCTCGTCCACCGCCTCCAGCCCGGCCAGCCGGTGCGTGATGAGCAGGGTCGTACGCCCCTCGGTGGCGGCCAGCAGATCGGCGGTGAGCGCGTCGGCCGTCGTCAGGTCGAGGTGCTCGGCGGGCTCGTCGAGCACCAGCACCGGGAAGTCGGCCAGCAGCGCGCGGGCCAGCGCGAGCCGCTGCCGCTGCCCGCCGGACAGCCGTGCCCCGTGCTCGCCGACGAGCGTGTCGAGCCCGTCGGGCAGACCGTCGCCCCAGGCGAGCAGCCGGGCACGCCGCAGGGCGTGCCGCAGTTCGTCCTCGGTGGCGTCCTTCTTCGCCAGCAGCAGGTTCTCGCGCACCGAGCTGTCGAAGAGGTGCGCGTCCTGCGCACACAATCCGACGAGCTTGCGGACGTCGTCGCCGTCGAGGGCGTGCGCGTCCACGCCGGCCAGCGTGTAGGAGCCCGCGTCCGCGTCCAGGAACCGCAGCAGCACCTGCGCGAGGGTGGTCTTGCCGGAGCCGGAGGGGCCGACCACGGCGATCCGGCGCCCTTGGTCGAGGGTGAGGTCGAGGCCGGCGAGGGCGTCCCGTTCCTGGCCCGCGTACCGGGCGGTGAGCCCCCGGAGGGCGACCGGGAACGGGGAGGCGGGCGCCTGCCTGGGCTGCATCGGCTCCCGTACCGGTTCGGGCGCGTCCAGGACCTCGTGGACCCGCTCCGCGCTCCTGCGCACCCGCTGGCGGTACTGCACGGCCAGGGGCAGTCCGAGGACGGCCTCGAAGGCGGCCAGCGGGGTGAGCACGACCACGGCCATCACCACGCCGCCCAACCGGCCGTCGGCGACCCCTTGGGCGCCCGCGAGGGCGGCCGCGGCGACGGTCAGGCCGGAGATCAGCGCGGTCAGTCCGTCGCCGAGCGCGGTCGCGGTGGCCGCGCGGGAGGCGATCCGGGTGAGCGTGCCGTCGGCCCGCCGCGCCTCGGCGGTACGGGCGGGCAGGGCGCCCGCCACCGTCAGCTCGGCGGTGCCGGTGAGCAGGTCGGTCACGCGCGTCGCCAGCACCCCGCGGGCAGGAGCCAGTCGGCGCTCCGCACGCCGGGACACCATGGCGGTGACCAGCGGGACACCGACGCCTGCCGCCAGCAGGCCGACGGCGAGGACCGCGCCCGCCTCGGGGAGCAGCCATGCCGTGAAGCCGACGGAAGCGGCGGAGACGATCACCGCGGCACCGGCGGGCAGCAGCCAGCGCAGCCAGTAGTCCTGCAGCGCGTCCACGTCGGCGACCAGCCGCGACAGCAGGTCGCCCCGGCGGGTGTCGCGCAGCCCGGCGGGCGCCAGCCGCTCCAGGCGCCGGTAGACGGCGACCCGGGTGTCGGCGAGCATCCGCAGCACCGCGTCGTGCGACACCAGCCGCTCCGCGTACCGGAACACGGCCCGCCCGATGCCGAACGCCCGCGTCGCCGTCACCGCCACCATCAGGTACAGCACCGGCGGCTGCTGCGAGGCGCGCGAGATGAGCCACCCGGAGGTCGCCATCAGCCCGACGGCACTGCCGAGGGCGAGGGAGCCGAGCAGGAGGGCGAGGGCGAGACGGCTGCGGCGCGGGCCGGACATGGCACGGACACGGCCGAGGACGCCGCCCTTGGTCTTCGGGGGCTCGGTGACTGCGGCGGCGTCGAGGGTGATGTCCTGGACCGTCTCCCGCTCGGCGCGGGGTGCCGTGGAAGCCGGGTTCTCCACGGGAACGGGGGCCGACGGTTCCGCCAGCCGCACGACCCGGTCCGCCACCCCGAGCAGCGCCGGCCGATGCACCACCAGCAGCACCGTCCGCCCGACCGCGAGCCGCCGTACCGCCTCCACGACCTCGGCCTCGGTGGCGCCGTCCAGCGCGGCCGTCGGCTCGTCGAGCAGCAGTACCGGCCGGTCCGCGAGGAACGCCCGGGCCAGGGCCAGCCGCTGCCGCTGACCGGCGGACAGGCCCGCACCCTCCTCGCCGAGCAGCGTCTCGGCACCGGCGGGCAGCGCGTCCACGAACTCCAGCGCACCGGCATCCGCCAGCGCCCTGCGTACGGAGGCCTCGTCGGCCTCGGGACGAGCCAGCCGTACGTTCTCGGCGATGGTCCCGGCGAACAGATGCGGCCGCTGCGGCACCCAGGCGATCCGTGAGCGCCACTGCTGCGGATCGACGTCCGTGAGGTCGGTGCCGCCGATCCGCACCCGCCCCGCACTGGCCGGCACGAACCCCAGCAGCACGTTCAGCAGCGTCGACTTGCCCGCACCGCTCGGTCCGACCAGCGCGACCGTCTCTCCGGGACGCACCGAGAAGGACACGTCCGACACGGCGTCCTCGGCCCGGCCCGGGTAGCGGACGGAAACCCCTTCGAACACCACGGCGCCCGTCGACACCGCTGCCGTGCCCGACGCCGGAACGGGCGTCTCCAGCACGGCGAAGATCTCCTCGGCGGCGGCCAGGCCCTCCGCCGCGGCGTGGTACTGCGCTCCGACCTGCCGCAGCGGCAGATACGCCTCGGGGGCGAGCACGAGGATGACGAGACCGATGTACAGGTCCATCTCGCCGTCGACCAACCGCATGCCGATCGTCACGGCGACCAGTGCCACCGAGAGCGTGGAGAGAAGTTCCAGGGCGAAGGAGGAGATGAAGGCGATGCGCAGGGTCCGCATGGTCGCCTGCCGGTACTCGCCCGTGATGCGCTTGATCGACTCGGCCTGCGCCTTGGCCCGCCCGAACACCTTCAGCGTCGGCAGCCCCGCCACGACGTCCAGGAAGTGCCCGGACAACCGGGACAGCAGCTTCCACTGACGGTCCATCCGGGACTGCGTCGCCCAGCCGATCAGCATCATGAAGACGGGGATGAGCGGCAGCGTGCCGATGATGATCGCCGCCGAGACCCAGTCCTCGGTGACGATCCGGGCCAGCACGGCCACCGGCACGACCACCGCCAGCCCCAGCTGCGGCAGATAACGCGAGAAGTAGTCGTCGAGTGCGTCGACTCCGCGCGTGGCCAGAGCGACGAGCGAGCCGGTCCGCTGCCCGCTCAACCACCCCGGGCCCAGTGCGCCGGCCCGCTCCAGCAGCCTCCCCCGCAGTTCCGACTTCACCGCGGCGCTGGCCCGATGGGCGGCGAGTTCCGTGAGCCAGGAGACCAGCGCCCGGCCACAGGCGACGGCTGCCAACAACAGCAGGGGAGTGCGGAGTTCGGCGACCGACATCCCCTGCTGGAAGGCTCCGACCACCACTTCGGCGATGAGCATGGCCTGAGCGATGACCAGCGCCGCACCGACCGCTCCCAGGCCGACGACCGCCACCATGAACAGGCGGGTGGCGCGGGCATATCGGAGCAGGCGCGGGTCGACCGGTTTCACGTGAAACACACCCTCTTCTCAAGGGGCATGTTTCACGTGAAACACGCCCCAAACCGGAATCAGTGCGCGGCCTCGGCGAGGTGCTGCGTACCGATCCGCTTGCGGAACACCCAGTAAGTCCAGCCCTGGTAGAGCAGCACGATCGGCGTGGCGATCCCGGCGCACCAGGTCATGATCTTCAGGGTGTAGGGGCTCGACGAGGCGTTGGTGACCGTGAGGCTCCAGTCCTCGTTGAGCGACGACGGCATGACGTTCGGGAAGAGGGAGAGGAAGAGCATCGCCACCGCGGCCACGATCGTGACCCCGGACAGCGCGAACGACCATCCCTCCCGTCCGGCCTGGTTCGCCACCAGCGCCGCGATCAGAGCGGCCACGGCCACGACGAGCGCGACCAGGCTCTTGGCATCGCCGCTGTCGATCTGCGTCCACAGCAGGAACACCAGCGCCAGCGCGGCGGTCAGGAGCCCCACCTTGAGGGCCAGCTTCCGCGCCCGTTCCCGGATGTCACCGACGGTCTTGAGCGCGGTGAACACCGCTCCGTGGAAGGTGAACAGCGTCAGTGTCACCAGGCCGCCGAGCAGGGCGTACGGGTTGAGCAGGTCCCAGAGGTTGCCGACGTACTCGAAGTTCTTGTCGATCTTCACGCCCCGCACGATGTTGCCGAAGGCCACACCCCACAGGAACGCGGGGAGCAGGGAGGTCCAGAAGATCGCGGTCTCCCAGTTGCGCTGCCAGTTCTCCTCGGGCCGCTTCGCGCGGTACTCGAAGGCGACTCCGCGCACGATCAGGCAGACCAGGATGACCAGCAGCGGCAGGTAGAACCCGGAGAAGAGGGTGGCGTACCACTCGGGGAAGGCGGCGAAGGTCGCGCCGCCCGCCGTGAGCAGCCACACCTCGTTGCCGTCCCAGACGGGGCCGATGGTGTTGATCAGCACCCGCTTCTCGGGCCGGTCGCGGGCCAGCAGCCTGGTGAGGATGCCGACCCCGAAGTCGAAGCCCTCCAGGAAGAAGTAGCCGGTCCACAGGACGGCGATGAGGACGAACCAGACGTCGTGAAGTTGCATGACTCGATCTCCCTGGGCCTAGTACGAGAAGGCCATCGGCTTGTCGGCGTCACGGGAGTCGCCGCCGATCTTCGTGGGCGGGTTGAGGTCGGCCTCGGTGAGCTCGGGCGGTCCGGCCTTGACGTACTTCACCAGCAGCTTGACCTCGACGACGGCGAGGATCGCGTACAGCGCGGTGAAGGTGATCATCGAAGTGAGGACCTCGGCCTGGGAGACACCGGGGGAGACCGCGTGCCGGGTCTGCAGGACGCCGTAGACGACCCACGGCTGCCGGCCCATCTCGGTGAAGATCCAGCCCCAGGAGTTGGCGATCAGCGGGAAGCCCAGGGTCCAGATGGCCACCAGCCAGTACAGCCTGCTGAGCTTCGGGTTGAGCGCCTTGTTCCGGAACAGGACAAGATGCGGCACCTCGTCCTCGCCCACCCTCAGATGCTGGGGCAGCATGAACTTCTTGCGGGTCAGCCAGAGCCCGAGCAGTCCGATCGCGAAGGACGCCATGCCGAAGCCGATCATCCAGCGGAACGCCCAGAAGGTGACGGGGATGATGGGCCGGTAGTCGCCGGGCCCGTACTTGGCCTGCTCGGCCTTGTTGGTGTCGTTGATGCCGGGGACATAGGAGTTGAAGTCGTCGTCGGCAAGGAAGGACAGCACGCCCGGGACCGAGAGCTCGACCGTGTTGTGGCCCTTGCTGACATCGCCGTAGGCGAAGACCGAGAACGGCGCCGACTTCTGGCCGTCCCACAGGGCCTCGGCCGCGGCCATCTTCATCGGCTGCTGCTTGAACATGACCTTGCCGAGCGTGTCCCCGCTGATCGCGGTGAGCAGTCCGGCGATGACGACCGTGATCAGGCCCAGCCGCAGCGAGGTCTTCATCACGGGGACGTGCTTCTTGCGGAACAGGTGGAAGGCGGCGATGCCGACCATGAACGCGCCGCCGGTCAGGAAGCACGCGGTGAGCGTGTGGAAGGCCTGCGCGAGCGCGGTGTTCTGGGTGAGGACGGCCCAGAAGTCGGTGAGTTCGGCGCGGCCCTTGGCCTTGTTGATCCGGTAGCCGACCGGATGCTGCATCCAGGAGTTGGCCGCGAGGATGAAGTACGCCGACAGGATCGTGCCGAGCGAGACCATCCAGATACAGGCCAGATGGATCTTCTTCGGAAGCTTGTCCCAGCCGAAGATCCACAGACCGATGAAGGTCGACTCGAAGAAGAAGGCGATCAGGGCCTCGAAGGCGAGCGGGGCGCCGAAGATGTCACCGACGAAGCGCGAGTAGTCGGACCAGTTCATGCCGAACTGGAACTCCTGCACGATGCCCGTGACCACGCCCATCGCGATGTTGATCAGGAAGAGCTTGCCCCAGAACTTCGTCGCCCTGAGGTACTTCTCGTTCTCCGTGCGCACCCATGCGGTCTGAAGGCCGGCCGTCAGGGCGGCGAGCGAGATCGTCAGGGGGACGAACAGGAAGTGGTAGACGGTGGTGATGCCGAACTGCCATCGCGCCAGGGTCTCCGGCGCCAAAGCCAGGTCCACGTCGCCGCTCCTTACCTCACAGGCTGGTGGAACTTACGCTCATAGGAGCGCTTGTGAAAGCGTTCACATTCACAAGCAATTATGGCGCATGGAAGTTCGGCCCGGGATGGGCGGGGGGTCCTGAAGCGGGTCCGATAGGTCACACCTGGACAGGGCCGGTCGGCACCTGGCGTTCGGGGCGCCTCGGTTCCACGTGAAACCAAGACGCCCCGCGGCTTCCGACTGCCGTCACGGCGTGACGATCACGACAGCCATCGCTGTATGGCGACCGTCACAGCTTCTTGCGGACCGTCACAGCTCCTTGCGGAAACCCTCAGCCACCTTCAGGAAGATGTCGTTCGCCTCGGTCTCCCCGACCGTCACCCGCACACCCTCGCCCGGGAACGGCCGGATCACGACACCGTGCTGCTCGCAGGAGGCGGCGAAAGCGACCGTCTGCTCCCCCAGCCGCAGCCAAACGAAGTTGGCCTGGGTCTCGGGCACGGTCCAGCCCTGGGCACGCAGCGCGTCGACCACGCGCGTGCGCTCGCACACCAGCGAGCCGACCCGTCCGATCAACTCGTCCTCGGCGCGCAGCGAGGCGATCGCCGCCTCCTGAGCGATCTGGCTCACCCCGAACGGCACGGCCGTCTTGCGCAGCGCCGCCGCCACCGGCTCATGGGCGATCGCGAAACCGACCCGCAGGCCGGCGAGGCCGTACGCCTTGGAGAACGTGCGCAGCACACAGACGTTGGGCCGCTCCCGGTAGATCTCCACCCCGTCCGGGACCTCCGGATCGCGGATGAACTCGCGGTAGGCCTCGTCCAGCACCACCAGCACATCGCCCGGCACCCGGTCCAGGAAGCGCTCGAGCTCGGCACGCCTGACCACCGTGCCCGTCGGGTTGTTGGGGTTGCAGACGAAGATCAGGCGCGTGCGGTCGGTGATCGCGCCGGCCATGGCGTCCAGGTCGTGCACATCTCCCGGTGTCAGCGGCACCTGGACCGAGGTCGCGCCACTGATCTGCGTGATGATCGGGTACGCCTCGAAGGAGCGCCAGGCGTAGACGACCTCGTCGCCGGGACCCGCGGTGGACTGGATCAGCTGCTGGGCGACACCGACCGAACCGGTGCCGGTCGCCAGGTCGGAGAGCGGGACGCCGAAGCGGTCGGACAGCTCGTTCATCAGGCCGGTGCAGGCCATGTCGGGGTAGCGGTTGAAGGACGAGGCCGCGGCCGTCACGCTCTCCATCACGCCGGGCAGCGGCGGATAGGGGTTCTCGTTGGAGGACAGCTTGTAGGCCGCCGGGCCACCGGCCGCGGCAGGCTTGCCCGGCTTGTAGGTGGGGATCCCCGCCAGCTCGGCGCGCAGCTTGGGGCTCGTCTCGCTCACCGCAGTCCTCCTCGCGACCACCGGCGGCAGGTCCACGCCGCCGGCTTCCAATACTCCACACCTTATGAGGATTCGGCGCCGCTGCGTACAGGTGCGGCCGGACCCGGTCCGGCGGCCCGGCCGACCGCATCCGCCGTCACAGGCATCAGGGGCATCGCCGTACGAAGCCAGACGAATCGCGGACCGGTCCAGGGGCGCGGCCAGATATATCTGTGCGCCGGTGGCTCACGCCCTGGCGCGCATCACCCGTGCAGGTGAGTTGAGACCTCTTCGAGACATCGGGAAGTTGGCAGGCTCATGCGTGCCGACAAGTCACGTAGTGCCATTGGATCGTTCAACTGACTCTCTTTCAAAGGTAGTTGACGGTAAATGACCATGCAGAAACGTGCCTGTCAACGCGTGCATATGCGTCCGCCCTACCCCACCGCATGAGCCCTACTATCGGCTCGCCATGACAGCAGCAGGGAAGCACCAGGTGAGCCGCGCGGAAACCTCACGTCGAGGCAGTCGGCCGGGCCGGGCGGGCATCAGAGACGTGGCCGCCGCCGCCGGAGTCTCCATCACGACCGTCTCCGATGCCCTGAACGGCAAGGGCAGGCTCCCGGACGCCACCCGACGCCATGTCCGTGAGGTCGCCGACCGGCTGGGCTACCGGCCCTCGGCGGCGGCCCGGACCCTCCGTACGGGCAAGTCGGGACTCATCGGCCTGACCGTGACGACGTACGGGGATGAACCTTTCACCTTCACCGAGTTCGCGTACTTCGCCGAGATGGCGCGCGCCGCCACCTCCGCCGCGCTCGCCCGCGGCTATGCCCTGGTGATCCTGCCCGCGACCTCCCGTCACGACGTCTGGTCGAACGTGGCACTGGACGGCACGGTCGTCATCGACCCGTCCGACAAGGACCCGGTGGTCAGCGAACTGGTCCGGCAGGGTTTACCGGTCGTCTCCGACGGCCGCCCGGCCGGCGCGCTGCCGGTCACCGCGTGGGTCGACAACGACCACGAGGCCGCCGTCCTCGGCATCCTCGACCATCTGGCCGACGCCGGCGCCCGCCGCATCGGTCTGCTGACGGGGACCACGACGGACACGTACACCCATCTGTCCACGACGGCGTACCTGCGCTGGTGCGAGCGCGTCGGCCAGGACCCGGTGTACGAGGCCTACCCCGCGCACGATCCGTGCGCGGGCGCCGTCGCCGCCGACCGGCTGCTCGCCCGCCCCGACCGGCCGGACGCCGTCTACGGGCTGTTCGACCCGAACGGCACCGATCTGCTCGCCGCCGCCCGTCGTTACGGCCTGCGCGTACCGGACGACCTGCTTCTGGTCTGCTGCAGCGAATCCACCGTGTACGCCAACACCGAACCGCCGATCACCACGCTCTCACTGAAGCCGCGCCGGATCGGCACGGCGGTGGTGCAGCTGCTCATCGACGCGATCGAGGGGGTCGAATCGGACCAACCGGTCGAGCAGGTGATACCGACCGAGCTGATCGTCCGTACCTCGTCCCAGCGACGTCCGCCGCGCACGACCGTCAGCCCCCCGCGTTCGCCCGAAGAGGAGTGAAACAAGCGCTGTCAGCAGCGGTCGAAGCCCTGCCCAATCGGGGCGAAAGCCGCGGTGAACTGGACTCTTGCTCCGATTCACCACCCCTGGGTCATCACATGGCGCGATCCGCATTCCTATGATGGGCCCACGACACCGCGGGCCGCTGCGACCAGGCAGTCCGAAGCGGTGCAGATGCGGCGCGATGGTGGAGGGGTCTGATGACTCAGGGGGCCGGTCAGGGACCCGAGGTGGAGCGGACGGCGACGTTGCGCGACTTCCGGGTGCCTGCATACGTCCACGAGACCGGCCCGTACGGCCACAGCACGCACCCCGGCGACGTCGTACCGCCCCAGGAGGAGGCGTATCCCGACGGGTACACACCCACCGAGCGCGATCTGCCGGTCGTCCAGCCCGGTGACCCGCTCGGCGGGAACGTCGACCCGGTGTCGGCGGGCATCCCGCAGCAGACGGAGGGCGTGGGGCCGCTGTACGTCGTGGGGGACGTGCACGGCTATCTGGAGGAACTGCTGGCCGCCCTGCGCGAGCAGGGACTGATCGACGTGGCGGGCAACTGGTGCGCGGGCACCGCCCGGCTGTGGTTCCTCGGCGACTTCACCGACCGCGGACCCGACGGCATCGGCGTCATCGAGCTGGTGATGCGGCTGTCCGCCGAGGCGGCCGCGGCCGGCGGCTACTGCAAGGCCCTCATGGGCAACCACGAGCTGCTGCTGCTCGGCGCCAAGCGCTTCGGCGACACCCCCGTCAACTCCGGCGCGGGCACCGCCACCTTCCAGGCGGCCTGGCTGCTCAACGGCGGGCAGAAGACCGACATGGACCGTCTGCAGGACCACCACCTGCAGTGGATGGCCCGCCTCGACGCGGTCGAGGAGGTCGACGGCTATCTGCTCGTCCACTCCGACACCACCGCCTACCTCGACTACGGCGACTCGATCGAGGCGGTCAACGACACGGTCCGCGAGACACTCACCCGTAACGACGCCGACGAGTGCTGGGACCTGTTCCGCAAGTTCACCAAGCGCTTCTCCTTCCGCGACGAGGGTGGTGCAGACGCCGTACGCTCCCTGCTGGATACGTACGGCGGCACCCGGATCGTTCACGGCCACAGTCCCATTCCCTATCTGCTGGGCGAGGTCGGTTCCGAGGACGGCGAGGAGCGCCCGGAGCCGGTGGTCGAGGGACCGCACGTCTACGCGGACGGCCTGGCCATCGCGATGGACGGCGGAGTGACCATGGCCGGAAAGCTGCTGGTCCAGCAACTTCCGCTGGATAACTGAACGTTCTCGGGGCAGGCGGGGCCACACGGAGGATCGTGGAGAACGGCCCTGGCCAGGGCCCAATTTCCGGAAACCCCCTGTCACCGCGTGCCGTCCCCGCTCTACCATCGGCTTATCCGTAGCAGGCTCCCCTCCGTTTCTGCCCGACGGCTCGTTGGCATGCGAGCCCCAAGCCCTACGGAGCATCGGGGGATGCACATGAACAGCGTTCCGCAGCACCTGCTGAGTGAGGACCGCCAGGAGTACGAGCGGGTCCTCGACGAGGCGCTGCGCTCCGCCCCACACCGCCCGGAACTGGCCGCTGTGGGACAGCGGCTGAATCCCGAACAGCTGCGCACCATGGCGCTGAACGCCACCGCCCTCATCACGGTGGCCGCCGCGACCGAGTACCAGCACTACGTGAAGGTCCGCGAGGAACTGCGCCAGCCGGCGTCGTCCACCCCGTCACCCTCCCGTGAATCCGGCTCCGCGGAGCCGGGCGCGGGCGCGATGGGGCTCGCCACCACCCTCGGCGAGGCCGCCGAGCCGGCCGGCGCGGGCGCCGTCGCCGTCGCCGCCGTCCTCACCCCCGTCCTCGCCGGAACGGCCGCGGCGATATTCCTGCTCGTCGGCTACATCATCAGGTCCGTCGCCCCCGAACAGACGTTCGGCAAAACCCTCCTGACGGCGGGTTGGGTGTTCGGCGCCCTGACCGCGGCCGCGATCCTCGTCGCCGCCGTCGGGCTTCTCCTGACGGCCCTGCGCAACAGCCCCTCGCTGGAGGCGGGACCGTACGGCGAACTGAACGAGGAGGTGACCCGGGCCAGGGAGGCCTGGCGTGAAGCGCTGCTGGAGCGCGGGATCCTGCCGTTCCTGCGCGACGCACTGGCCGACCCGGGCACCGCGGCAGCCCTGCACGATCCCGCCCCGCAGGCGCCGACCAGCCGCATCCCGCATCTGGGGTACGACCGCCCGGGCTTCACCAGCCCGGACGACGGCCCGGCACGCGGTCACCGCCCGAGCTTCACCAGCCCGGACTACACCAGCCCGGACTTCGGAGGCCCGGAACACCAGCCGGAGTGACCACCGGCTTGCGCCTCCCACCGCCAAGGCCCCTCGTAGGAGCGCAAGCCGGACAGTCGGTCGCAGCCAGCGGTCTTACGGGCGACGAGTCGCGGTCGCGACGTCACGGGCGGCGCGTTCATCGCATCGCGCGCGTGCGGCCTGAACGGCCTCGACATCGCACAAGCGCCTTATTCCGCCGGGGCATCGAGCGGGCCGAGCATGGGCGCACCACGCCCACCTGACGAGGAGACCTGATGTCCGCCCGCATGCATGCCGTCGTCCAGTCCGCGTTCGGCGGCCCCGAGGCGCTCGTGTACACGGAGACCGACGTGCCCGAACCGGGGGCGGGTGAGGTGCTGCTCCGCGTCGCCGGTGCCGGGGTCAACCCGGGAGACGCGGTGCTGCGGTCCGGCCGGGTGCCGGAGCTGGTCACCCTGCCGTGGACGCCGGGCAACGACGTTGCCGGGGTCATCGAGCGGGTCGGTGAGGGCATGACGCGGTTCGCGCCCGGCGACGCGGTGTACGGCATGCTGGCGGTCGGCCGGCACGGAGCGTACGCCGAGTTCACCGTCGCCCCGGCCGAGGCGCTGGCCCTCGCGCCGAGGAACCTCGATCTGGTGCACGCGGGTGCCGTGCCGCTGGTGGCTGTGACCGCATGGCAGGCACTGGCCGTGCTGGCGGGGGTCCAGCCGGGCGACCGGGTGCTGATCCACGCGGCGGCCGGCGGCGTCGGGCATGTCGCGGTGCAACTGGCCAAGGAGTTGGGGGCGCACGTCATCGGCACCGCACGAGCCGCCCGTCACGACCTGCTGCGCCGACTGGGCGCCGACGAACTGGTCGACTACACCACCACCGACTTCCGGACCGCCGTGGCGCCCGTGGACGTGGTCCTCGACCTGGTGGGCGGTTCCTACGGTCCACACTCCCTAGACGTGTTACGGCCGGGCGGCCTGCTCATCGGTGCGTCGATCGATCCGGGAACCGACCAGCGCCAGGCCGCCGACCGGGGGCTGCGTTATGTCTGGGTCACGGCCGAGCCCACGGGGGCGCTGCTGGATCACATCACCGAGCGCATCGAGACCGGCCGGCTGCGGGTGATGGTCCAGGACACCTACCCGCTGTCCGAAGCGGCGGCGGCCCACCGCGCGATCGAGACCAGGCAGACGACTGGCAAGATCGTCCTGGTGCCCTGACGGCCCCCAGCAGAGCGTTCCTTGGAGTCCGCGGATGATCGATGCAAGCGTGCGTGTGTGGCATGACGAAGAGGGCTGGGGGATCCTCGACTCCCCACAGACGCCCGGCGGTTGCTGGGCGCACTTCTCGGCGATCGAGATGGCGGAGTTCCGTTCTCTGTCCGTCGGCCAGGTCGTCGCCCTGGAGTGGGAGGTCGGCGAGCAGGACGGCTGGCACTACCGAGCCGTCCGCGTGGTGCTCACGGACACCGAGTCCGCGGACTGACAGACGCCGATTGCGCGAACTGGCAGACGCCGATTCCGCGGACTGACGGACGCCGGGTCACGGCGGAGGAAGCGCCGTCCCGGGTCGGTGGCGGGACGGCGCTTCCGGCGTTCGTCAGTCGGCGATCGGCAGGTACACCCTGTTGCCGCTCGCCGCGAACTCCTTGGACTTCTGCAGCATCCCCTCCGCGATCTCCTCCTGCGACGCCCCGTCGACCGCCTCACCGCCGAAGCGCTCGGTGATGGTGTGGCTGATCTTCATGGAGCAGAACTTCGGCCCGCACATCGAGCAGAAGTGGGCCGTCTTGGCCGGCTCCGCGGGGAGGGTCTCGTCATGGAACTCGCGGGCCGTGTCCGGGTCCAGGGCGAGGTTGAACTGGTCCTCCCATCGGAACTCGAAGCGGGCGTCGGACAGCGCGTCGTCCCACTCCTGCGCCCCGGGGTGCCCCTTGGCGAGGTCGGCCGCGTGGGCGGCGATCTTGTAGGTGATGACACCGGTCTTGACGTCGTCCCGGTTGGGCAGCCCCAAGTGCTCCTTGGGAGTGACGTAGCAGAGCATCGCCGTGCCCCACCAGGCGATCATCGCGGCACCGATACCGGAGGTGATGTGGTCGTACGCCGGCGCGACGTCCGTCGTCAGCGGGCCGAGCGTATAGAACGGAGCTTCATCGCAGATCTCCTGCTGAAGGTCGATGTTCTCCTTGATCTTGTGCATCGGGACATGCCCCGGGCCCTCGATCATGGTCTGTACGTTGAAACGCTTCGCGATCCGGTTGAGTTCCCCGAGCGTGCGCAACTCCGCGAACTGCGCCTCGTCGTTGGCGTCCGCGATCGAACCGGGACGCAGACCGTCCCCGAGCGAGTACGTGACGTCGTACGCGGCGAGGATCTCGCAGAGTTCTTCGAAGTTCTCGTACAGGAACGACTCCTTGTGGTGCGCCAGGCACCACGCCGCCATGATCGAGCCGCCGCGCGAGACGATGCCGGTCTTGCGGTTGGCGGTGAGCGGGACGAACGGGAGGCGCACGCCCGCGTGGACGGTCATGTAGTCCACGCCCTGCTCGGCTTGTTCGATGACCGTGTCCTTGTAGATCTCCCAGGTCAGCTCCTCGGCCCGGCCGTCGACCTTCTCCAGCGCCTGGTAGAGCGGCACCGTGCCGATGGGGACGGGGGAGTTGCGCAGCACCCACTCACGGGTGGTGTGGATGTTGCGGCCGGTGGACAGGTCCATGACCGTGTCGGCGCCCCAGCGGGTCGCCCAGGTCATCTTCTCGACCTCCTCCTCGATGGAGGAGGTGACCGCGGAGTTGCCGATGTTCGCGTTGACCTTCACCAGGAACCGCTTGCCGATGATCATCGGCTCGATCTCCGGGTGGTTGACGTTCGCGGGGAGAACCGCCCGGCCCTCCGCGATCTCCTCGCGGACGACCTCCGGTGAGACGTTCTCCCGGAGGGCCACGAACTCCATCTCGGGCGTGATCTCGCCGCGGCGCGCATACGCAAGCTGCGTGACCGCCTTGCCGTCGCGGCTGCGCCGCGGCTGGCGCGGCCGTCCCGGGAAGACGGCGTCGAGGTTGCGCAGACCGCCGCGGGGCGATGTGTGCTTGAGCCCGTCGTCCTCCGGACGGACGGGCCGGCCCGCGTACTCCTCGGTGTCGCCGCGGCCGACGATCCAGTTCTCGCGCAGCGGGGCGAGCCCCCTGCGGACATCCGTGACGGTGAGCGGATCGGTGTACGGCCCCGAGGTGTCGTACAGCGTGACCGACTGCCCGTTGGTGAGGTGCACCTGACGGACCGGCACCCGCAGATCGGGGCGCGAACCCTCGATGTACGCCTTGTGCCAGCCGATGGACTTCCCGTTCTCCCCGTCGAACTGCGCGGAGGCAGGCGTGCGTGCGTCCTTGTTGGTCATGAGACCTACTCCCTACGCCGGCATTACCCGGTAACAGGTTCGGCGGTCGACGCAGCGGTTTCCGTCTGCCGACGTTTCGTGTGGAACATCACTCTTTGGGTGATGTTCCACGTGAAACATCGCTGGGACGGAGGTCAGCGCCCTCTCAGCCCGGTGCTCCGAGCTCCCGCGTGTGCAAAGGTGCCTACACGCTAGCGCCATATGTGGCGCGGTCAACAGTGCGCCTCTGCCGTTGTTGGGATGATCTGCCGGTGACCACGACACACCAGCCCTCGTATCCGCCCCCGGAGCCGCCCCCTGGGCACGGCCCGGGATACGGCGGCACCCATGGGGCCGACGGCCACGAACGCGGTCACGGACCCGGAGGCCCCGACGGGCAGGGACATGGGCACGATACGGGCGCCCATGGTGGGCACGGGAACGATGCGGGCGGCCACAGCGGGCACGGCCACAGTCACAGCCATGGTCCGGCTGCCCCCGTCTCGCAGCATCTGCGCAAGGTCATCGCGGCCATCCTCATCCCGTTCGCCGCCGCCGTGGTCGTCGGGCTCGTGGTGCTGTGGCCGGGCGGCGCCCCGTCGCACCAGCGAACCGGAGTGGGCTTCGACCGGCAGACCCAGCAGGCGACGGTCACCAAGGTCGTCTCCGTGAGCTGCAAGTCGGTGAACGCCTCCGGCGGGAGCTCGCTCGGCGACACCTCCGCCACCGGGGGTTCCTCCGCCCAGCAGCAGGAGAAGGGCACCTGCAAGAAGGCGACGATCCGGGTCGACACCGGCAACGACAAGGGCCGTACGTTCACCGAGATCGTGCAGCCCGACCAGTCGCGACAACTGCACCAGGGCGAGAAGGTGGTGGCCGCCTACGAGCCCTCGGCACCCAAGGACCTGCAGTACTCCGTGGCCGACGTGAACCGACGGTTCCCGATGGCCCTGCTGGCCGGCATCTTCGCGCTCGCCGTCGTGATCGTCGGACGGCTGCGGGGCGTCATGGCGCTGGTCGCGCTGGCCATCAGTTTCCTGATCCTGAACTTCTTCATCCTGCCCGCGATCCTGCAGGGCTCGAATCCGCTGCTCGTGGCGGTGATCGGGTCGAGCGCGATCATGCTGATCGCCCTCTACGCGTGCCACGGGCTGTCGGCCCGTACGTCCGTTGCGGTGCTCGGCACGCTGATCTCGCTGGTGCTGATCGGTTTCCTCGGCTCGCAGTTCATCGGCTGGGCCGCGCTCACCGGGAACACCGACGACAACACCGGCCTGATCCACGGCCTGTATCCCTCGATCGACATGAGCGGTCTGCTGCTCGCGGGCGTCATCATCGGCTCGCTCGGTGTCCTCGACGACGTGACGGTCACTCAGACCTCGGCGGTCTGGGAACTGCACGAGGCCAACCCCTCCACGGGGTGGCGCGGGCTGTACCGCGCCGGCATCCGCATCGGCCGCGACCACATCGCGTCCGTCGTCAACACCCTGGTCCTCGCCTACGCCGGTGCCGCGCTGCCCCTGCTGCTGCTCTTCTCCATCGCGCAGAGCAGTGTGGGCACGGTGGCCAACAGCGAGCTGGTGGCGGAGGAGATCGTGCGCACGCTGGTGGGATCGATCGGGCTGGTCGCCTCGGTCCCGGTCACGACGTTGCTGGCCGCGCTGGTGGTCTCGGCCGACCGACCGTCACGGGAGACGGCACCCAGCACGGCAGCGGCCGGCATCGCACCGCCTGCGGCCCGCACGGGGAAGGGCCGACGACGCAAGCACTGAGGACGAGGCCCACGGGTGCACACGTCAGCGGAAGAAGCGTTACTGCGTTCCGTTCCGGCCGCCCCCCGCGCAGGCCTCACCCGGCGCTTTGCTCCTCCGCCAGGATGCGGTCCAGCGCCTCGTCCAGGTGGGCGTCGAACTCGGCGAGCGCGCCCTCCTGGCCGAGCGGCACCAGTTTGTCGGTGCGGTCCAGGAATGCGATGAGCGGCGCCGTCGACGAACGGAACAGCGCCTGGTCACCGCCCACCTGAAGCCGGATCAGCACCTCGCTCAGCGAGTCCACCTCGGCGGGCGACACCCGCACATCACCCTCACCGCACGGCCTGCCCACCCCGTCGATCAGCAACTCCCTGCCGAACGCCCAGGTCACCGGGGCATCGCCCGGCAGATGGAAGGTCAGCCGAACGGCATAGGGATCACACGTCTCGTACCCCAGCTCGACCGGGATACGGAAGGAGAGCTCCTCGGAGACGAGGAAGCTCATCATGACCTCTGCCTGTACGGACTCGCGCATCGCCTACCCCGTCATATGAAGCCGAATGGCTGGGAATGATCCCCTGACACTGCAGGCATCTTGCTGAAAGTGAGTGACAGATCACAAGGAGTGAGTTTTCAGATACTGATAGAGAGCGCCAGTGACCCCAGCAGGCGCCCGATCTCGTCCTGCAGTTGCCGCGCCGCCGCCTGCAGACGGTCGGCCTGATGGGCGGGCAGGGAGATGGCCATCGTCGCCGCTGTCGTACCGATGGTGATCGGGACCGCCGCGCACACCGTCCCCAGCGCGTACTCCTGCCGCTCGGTGACCGGCTCCATCCGACCTGTCCGTTCGAGCCGCCGCAACAGGGTGTGACTGTCACGCACCGTGTACGGCGTGATGGCCTGCACGGGATAGCGGTCGAGATGATCGCGACGCGCCTCCTCGTCCAGCTGGGACAGCAGGCACTGTCCGATCGCGTGCGCGTGCCCGGTCTCACGGAAGTCGGCCCACTCCTCGACCGCCGGATTGCCCGGGGTGTCGGAGACGCACATGACCTCGATCTCGCCGTCCCGGTACACCGCGTAGTACACCGGCACGCCGATCGCGTCCCGCCAGCTGGCGAGCGCGTCGACCATGGTGCTGCGACGTTTCTCCTGCGCTCCGCTGCTTCCCAGCCGCTCGGCCGCGTCGCCGAGGAAGAACAACCCCTTCTCCCGGCGCAGATAGCCCTCGTGCACCAGCGTGCGCAGCAGGTGGTACGCCGTGGGCAACGCCAGGCCGGTCTCGCGGGCGAGTTGTTTGGCGGGGGCTCCGTGCTCGTGACCGGCGACGCATTCCAGCAGGCGCATCGCACGCTGGACGGACCCGATCAGGGTCGACTGCTGGGGTGGCGTGGTGGGGGACGGCGGTAGGCACCTCCCCGGCGGGGACGGCACCCGCTCCGGCGTCCGGGACCGTGGCCGCGAGGCGGCCGTCGACACTGACACCGTCGACGCCGGGGCGGCCGTCGCGCGCTTCTGCGCGGAGGGGCCCGGCTGTTCGGGGGGCCTGAGGCGACCCGGCGGGGAGACGGCCGTCCGGGGCGGGGTGGGGGGTGCGTGAGGGGCTGTGACTGCGGTGTCTACCGTGGCCAAGGGGTCACTCCCGAAGCGCGAGAGGGGCAGCCCGTGCGGGGAGACACGGGAGGGGGTGTGCGCCGCCCGCGGGGTCTTGCCCGCGTCGGATTCCGGACTCTAATCGCCCCCCACCGCACAGGGACGGCCCGTCCGGGAAACTTCCCCCGCCCGAGGGAACCGGTGATTCCTGTTACCTCACCGGTGCCCCGGGGTTCTCACCAGTCGCTGCGCGACGAGGAACTCGAGGTGAACTTCCGTACGACGTAGATCAGTCCACCGACCAGCGCCACGAAGACCAGCGCCTTGAAGAGCAGTCCGATGACGAAGCCGACGACGCTGGCGATCAGCCCGCCGAACACGACCAGGGCGATGACCGGCACCGCGATCCACTTCACCCACCACGGCAGTCCCGAAAAGATCTCTCCCATTGCTCTCGTCCTGTCCTCTCCGCCCGCCGCTGCTGCCGGGTTCCGTCGACGACCCGGTCCTACGAGGCCGGATCCTTCTCTTGTCCTGCCCTCGATGCTAGGGCCGGCAGGGGTCCCGGCGGGGGCCTCGCATCCCTTGTCCTCCCCTGATCGAACCCCTAGGGAACCCCGAGGCCGCGGCTCAGCTCTCCGGCGGAGAGAACACCACGAGCACCCTCAGGTCCTCGCTGATGTGGTGGAACTTGTGGGCGACGCCGGCCGGCACGTACACCACGCTGCCGCGCGCCACCTGAGTGGTCTCCAGACCGACGGTGATCGAGGCACGGCCGCTCACGACGAAGTAGACCTCGTCCTGGTTGTGCGGCTTCTGTGGATCATGTTCGCCGGCATTGAGCGCGTACAGTCCGACCGACATGTTCCGCTCCCGCAGAAACTGCAGGTAGGCGCCGTCGTTGGAGGCGCGCTCCGCCTCCAGTTCGTCCAGTCGGAATGCCTTCATCTCTCTTGCCGCCCTCGTCCCTCTGCTCATGGTCGATCTCGTCTGCCACGATCAGACACATGAAGAATTTCGTAGTCAAGACGATCGCCAACGCGGGTGCCCTGGCGGTCGCCGTCTGGCTGCTCGACAAGATCACTCTTACCGGTGACAGCACGGGCAAGAAGGTCGGCACCCTGATCGGCGTCGCGCTGATCTTCGGCCTGGTGAACTTCCTGGTCAAGCCCATTGTGCAGCTGCTTTCCCTCCCGTTCGTCATCCTGACGCTCGGCCTGTTCATACTCGTCGTCAACGCCCTGATGCTGCTGCTCACCTCATGGCTGGCCGGCAAGCTCCACCTGAGCTTCCACGTCGAGGGGTTCTGGACCGCGGTCCTGGGCGGGCTGATCATCTCGATCGTCTCGTGGGCGCTGCACGTCGTCCTGCCCGACGAGGACTGACCGAGCGATGAGCTATCGCGTCTGCTTCGTCTGCACGGGCAACATCTGCCGTTCCCCGATGGCCGAGTCGGTCTTCCGCGCCCGCGTGCGGGAGGCCGGTCTCGGCGACCTGGTCGAGGTCGACAGCGCCGGCACGGGCGGCTGGCACGAGGGCGACGGCGCCGACCCGCGCACCGTCGCCGTACTGGAGGAGGCCGGCTACGACAGCGCCCACACGGCCCGTCAGTTCCAGCCGTCCTGGTTCTCCCGCCTCGACCTCGTCATCGCGCTCGACAACGGCCACCTCAGGGCCCTGCGCCGCCTGGCGCCCACCCCGGAGGACGCGGCCAAGGTCCGGTTGCTGCGCTCCTACGACGCCGCGGCGGGCGCCGACCTCGACGTGCCGGACCCGTACTACGGGGGCCTGGACGGCTTCGAGGAGTGTCTTGAGATGGTGGAGACGGCGAGCGAGGGTCTGCTCGCCGCGGTGCGCGAGCAGGTGGAGGGACGAGCGGCATGAACGATTCGGGTACGTCCGTGGGCGACGGTGACGGCACGCGCGCGGTGCGGGCGGGACTGCCCGAGCCGGTCAAGAACGAACCGACCCTGCCCGGACCGGTGTTCGCCGCTCATTTCCACCTCCCGGGCGACGTGAGCGGCCCGTACACCTACGGCCGCGACGAGAACCCCACCTGGAGCCTGCTGGAGCGTGCCATCGGCGAGCTGGAGGCGCCGGGGCAGGAAAACGTCCAGACGCTGACGTTCGCCTCGGGCGTGGCCGCCACCGCGGCCGTGCTGTTCTCCCAGGCGGGCGCGGGCGATGTCGTCGTCCTGCCCGACGACGGCTACCAGGTGCTGCCCCTGGTCCGCGCCCAGCTGGAGGCCTACGGCATCGAGGTGCGCACGGCGCCGACCGGCCAGGACGCCCAGCTCGACGTCCTCGAGGGAGCGAAGCTGCTGTGGCTGGAGACGCCCTCCAACCCCGGACTCGACGTCTGCGACATCCGCCGCCTCACCGAGGCGGCGCACGCACAGGGCGCGCTGGTGGCCGTGGACAACACGCTCGCCACGCCCCTGGGTCAGCGGCCCCTGGAGCTCGGGGCCGACTTCGCCGTGGCCAGCGGCACCAAGCAGCTGACCGGGCACGGGGACGTCCTGCTCGGTTATGTCGTCGGGCGCGACGCCGGGGCCATGGCGGCCGTGCGGCGCTGGCGGAAGATCGTCGGCGCGATCCCGGGCCCCATGGAGGCCTGGCTCGCACACCGTTCGATCGCCACGCTCCAGTTGCGCGTCGACCGGCAGTGCGCCACGGCCCTGACGGTCGCCGAGGCCCTGCGGGAGCGACCCGAGGTGACCGGGCTGCGCTATCCCGGTCTGCCCGACGACCCCGCGCACAAGGTCGCCGCACAGCAGATGCGCCGCTACGGCAGCGTCGTGTCCTTCACGCTGCCCACGCGTGCGCGTGCCGAGCGTTTCCTCGAGGCGCTGCGGCTGGTGGACGACGCGACGAGCTTCGGCAGCGTGCGGTCCACGGCCGAGCGGCGCGGACGCTGGGGCGGGGACCCGGTGCCGGAGGGCTTCATCCGGTTCTCGGTCGGAGCCGAGGATCCCGAGGACCTGGTGGCGGATGTGCTCCGCGCCCTGGACGAGTCGTCCGAATGACCACGTCGGAGCCCGCTTCACGGGTGCCCCGCCGCGGTCCGGCCGGTCGTGACGGACGGTCCGAGCCTCCCCCCTCGTGGCTCGGACCGTCCTCGGTTCCGCGCGCGAAGAACCGCGCGACCAAGGCTAGTTGACTCTCTGTCAGTGTCCAATCACAGTAGCGACAGAGACCTATCGACTTATTTATAGTTAGGCCCTGCCTGGGGCCGGGAGAAGGGCAGGGAACTGGGGAGGGCGAACCATGGATCTGGCCTTGCTGCGCACTTTCGTGACCGTGCACCGGGCCGGTTCCTTCACCCGCGCCGCCGCCCTGCTCGGCCTGTCGCAGCCGGCCGTCACCTCGCAGATCCGCACGCTGGAACGGCAGCTGGGCCGCCCCCTGTTCCTGCGCCAGGCCCGCGGAGTGACCCCGACGACCATCGGCGACGAACTCGCGCACAAGGCCGCCCCGCATCTGGACGCCCTGGTGGAGATCACCGAGACCGGCCTCGACGACGAGTCCTCCTTACGGACACTGCATCTCGCCGGTCCGCCCGAGTTCACCGCCGAGCGCGCCCTGCCCGCCCTCACGGAGCTGACCGGCGAGGACGGCCAGGGGTTCGCCCTGCGCGCCTCCTTCGGGAACGCGGAGGAAACCCTGGAAGGACTCGCCGCGGGCCATCACGATCTGGCCATCAGTACGGCCCGTCCGCGCGGCGCGCTCCTCACGGCGACTCCGCTCTGCGACGAGGAGCACGTCCTGGTCGCCTCCCCGGCCCGGGCCGAACAGATCGGTCCCGGATCGCGCGGGAAGGCGGTGCCCGCCCTGGAGGACGTCCCGGTGATCGAGGTGCACGAGTCCCTGCCCTTCGTCTCCCGCTACTGGGCCTCCGTCTTCGACTCCCGTCCGGCCTCCCCGGGCACGGTCATCGTCCCCGACCTGCGTGCGGTCCTCGCCTGTGCCGTCGCGGGCGCCGGGCTCGCGGTGCTGCCCCGCTATCTGTGCACGGCCGCCCTCAAGCGTGGGGACGTCGTCGCCCTGCACGAACCCGCGGTGCCGCCCCTGCGGACGTACTTCCTGGTGGTTCGCACCGGCACGCTGGCGATGCCGCATATCGCGCGGGCGCACGAATGGTTGCTCCAAGCGGCTTCCGACTGGTGCTGACCAGGGCTTTTGCCGTGGTCACGGGGTGAGCTCGGCCAGTGACGTGCTGCGATGTTTCACGTGGAACCATCCGGGCCACATTCCCCCCATGACCGTCCGACCCGTGGTCAAGCGCACCGCCCGTGCCGTCCTCCTCGACGGCGACGACCTGATTCTGATCAAGCGCACCAAGCCCGGTGTCGATCCCTACTGGGTCACTCCCGGTGGCGGGGTCGAACCCGGGGACACGACCGTCGTCGACGCCCTGCACCGCGAGGTGCACGAGGAACTCGGCGCCAAGATCACCGACGTGGTGCCCTGCTTCGTCGACACCGTCGAGCACATCGGCGAGGACGGTGGCGCGACCGGCGTGAAGGTGCAGCACTTCTTCGTGTGCCGCCTGGAGTCCATGGACACATCCCAGCGGCACGGCCCCGAGGTGGATGAGCCCGCGGGAGAGTACGAGATCGTCCGGGTGCCGTTCACCCGTGTCGGGATCGCCTCCGTCCATCTCGTCCCGCTGTCCCTGCGGCACTACCTCGACGGCAACATCGAGGGCGTACGGGCCATGCACGCCCCGGACCTGGGCTGAGACCGGGGTCCCACGGCGACGAGTTCCTCCACCGAGTCGTGCCGTATCCGCTCCGACGGGACGCCGAGCCTCCTGAGGACGTCCACACCGCTGCGGATCATGCCGGGCGGTCCGGAGAGATACGCGTCGTACCGGTTCCAGGGACCATAGGAACGTACGGCGTCCGGAAGGTGGGAGTGCGCCTGTCGGTCCACGATCGCGCGGACCGAGAGCCAGGGGTGGGACTGCTGGAGCCGGAGCATCGTGTCGATGTCGTAGAGGTCCAGGTCGGTGCGGGCTCCGTAGAACACCTCGACCGGCCGTCGGTGGCCGTGCTCGGCGACGTCCTCGACGAGTGCCTTGATGGGTGCTATGCCGGTCCCTCCGCCCAGGCAGAGCAGACCGTTGTCGGTGGTGTGGTCGACGGTCATCGAACCGGCCGGCGGCCCGAGCCGGACGACATCGCCGGGACGGGCGCGGTGCACCAGGGCGTTGGAGACCCAGCCTGCGGGAACGGCCTTCACATGGAAGGTCAGCAGGCCGTCCGAGCGAGGTGCCGAGGCGAAGGAGTAGTTCCGCCAGATCCGCGGCCACCACGGCGTTTCCACACCCCCGTACTGGCCGGCGACGAAGGGATAGGGCTGGTCGGGGCGGACGGTGACCACGGCGACGTCCGGCGTCCTGAGGTCGTGCGCGACGATCTCGCCGTTCCACCAGGCGGGGGCGACGAGTTGGTCCGCGGCCGAGGCGTCGATCATGACCTGCGAGATCGTCGTGTACGCCCGCACCCATGCCGTTTCCGTCTCCGCGTCCCAGACGTGGGAGGCGTACTTGCTCAGCGCGCCGATGAGGCACTCCCCGACGGCCGGGTAGTGCTCGGGGCGGGTGCCGTACTTGCGGTGACCGCGGCCCAGGTTCTGCAGGTAGGGGATGAGGACCTCGGCATCGTCGATGTGCTCGGCCGCGGTGAGCAGGGCTCTGAGCAGCCGGTCCCGCTGGGTGTCCATCGCCGCCGGGAACAGTGAGCGCAGTTCGGGGTGGCGAACGAAGAGCAGCGCGTAGAAGTACGAGGTGACCTTGTCGGCAATGGGGGTGACCTCGGCCATCGTCCGACGGATCAGAGCGGCGGAGATCCCGCCGCCGAAAGGCCCATGGTCGGCGGACGCGGGGGTCGGAGCGTCCATGGTGTGCCTCGCCTCGAGAATTGCACTCTCGCCACAGCATCCCGCCCCCTACGGATGCCGCGACCGGGTAACCGGAAACGTGGGTCTTCGATCTCTCCGTCCCGTTAGGCTGCCTTGCCCTCACCGCGTCGCGTGACCGAGTCCGGTCCAGCGAGGCACCGATTCCTTCGGTTACCGGGCCTGGCGAACCAATTCATATGCTTCCCACAGATCTCCGCCGATGTAGGAGTGTGTGGCAATACCGGACACATGACGGTCCGCATTGACCGCGACGGAGACCGGCACCACAGCGAACAGATCCCGGTCCGAGAGTGAGTCGCCGTAGGCCACGCAGTCGGCCGCCGTCACCCCGAACTCCTCGCACAGGCGAGCGGCGATCTCGACTTTCGCCGCCGCACTCAGAACTCCGGTCGGATCCACGGGCTCGGTGAACGGCACGGCGGGAAAACGCGACCCATAGGCCGCGTGGGCCCCCCAGCCGATGAGCCTCTCCACGAAGAAGGAGGGTGAGAGCGACACCACGGCGCAATAGTCGCCCCGTTCCCTGATCTCCGCCCACACCTCGCGGATGCGCTCCAGCCACGGGGCTCCTTCGAAAGCCGCCGTGACATGAGCGTCCGTGAGATCCGCCCACAGGGTGTGCACGCGGGTCGCATATTCGGGAGGATCCATCAGCCCTGCCGAGATCGCCTCGTCGAGCGCGATCGTCTCGGCTTCCAGCCCCAACTGCCGTGAGATCTCGACGGGCGACGAGGTACCGCGCAGCAATGTGCCATCGAGGTCGAAGAGATGAAGTCTCGCCATGGCGCCGAGGCTACCGGCGCCTGGCCGACCGCCGTTGGCCTGTGTTTCACGTGAAACATCGGGCAACGGCAACGGGCTGTGCGCTTGCCCATGACATGGCCAAAAGCCCTTGTTTCTCACCGGAAACAGGTGGACGGCGAGTACACCCGTCGGACAGCCTGACCTGCGTGCCGACTCCTTCTCTTGCCGACCTTTCCATCCGCCGTTTGAGCTTGCGCGATCTGAGCGCCTGCGCGGACCTGTCCGAGGACCGGGGGTGGCCACGCGAGGAGCACAAATGGAGCTTCCTTCTCACGGCGGGGAAGGGATTCGGCATCGACGACCCGGAAGGCGGTCTGGTCAGCGCCTGTGTCGTCACCGAGTACGGGCTGTGGGACCGCCCCGATCTCGCGGCCATCGGCATGGTGCTGGTCGCCGAACGGCACGCCCGCAAGGGCATGGGGCGCCGCCTGATGCGGCACGTCGTCTCGGAGATGGGGAGCACCCCGCTGACGCTGCACGCGACTCCGTACGGCCGGCCGCTCTATGAGGAACTCGGCTTCAAGGTCACCGGCCGAGCCGAGATGCTGCGCGGACACTTCATCCCCGGTGGGCCGGCTCCCCAGGGCGCGACACGGGCAGCAACCGCCGAGGATCTCGGCGCCATCCTCCGGCTCGACAAGGAGGTGTTCGGGACCGATCGCACTCACATCGTGACCAGGCTGCCCGCCTTCGCCGACCGCTTGTGCGTCGCCGAGGAGGACGGTCGGATCGTCGGCTACGCGGCTGCCTGGCCCAACATGGACACCCATGTCATCGGTCCGCTGATCGCCCGGGACACCGAGACGGCGAAGGCGCTCCTGGCCTCTCTCGCCGCCCACACCGACCGGCCCCTGCGCACCGACATCGACGTACGCCATGGGGAACTGCTGGCCTGGGCGAAGGAGCGGGGGCTCGCCTCGGTCGCCTTCAACTCGGTCATGACCTACGGAGTCCCGGACCTGCCCGGCGACTGGACGCGGCGCTTCGCACCGGTCACCGTGGCGGCGGGCTGAGCGTCCCGGGCTGCTTCCAGGCCTGGACGGCCGCATCCCCGGCTGTCCGCAGGCCTCGACGGCCCACGTAAGGTGCCGGTCATGGGAGATCTTGAGATACGGGCCGCGACGGTGGCCGATGTGCCGGCGATCGTCGCGATGCTCGCCGACGACCCTCTCGGCGCCCAGCGCGAGACTCCGGAGGACCTGGCGCCCTATCTGACCGCGTGGGAGCGCCTAGCGGCCGACCCGAATCAGCATCTGGTCGTCGCCGTTCGCAAGAGCCGGGTGATCGGCACCCTTCAGCTCACGATCATTCCCGGCCTGTCGCGCCGGGGTTCCGTCCGGTCGATCATCGAAGCCGTTCGTGTCCATGCCGATGAACGAGGCAGTGGCCTGGGAACGCGGCTCATCGAGTGGGCGATCGAGGAATCCCGCTGTCAGGGCTGCCAGTTGGTCCAGCTGACCTCCGACAGGGCTCGGACCAACGCTCACCGCTTCTACGAGCGGCTCGGCTTCACCGCCTCGCATGTGGGCTTCAAGCTCCAGCTCTGAACCAGGCGGGCCTCAGCTCCGGCTGAGAGAAGGATCGGTAAGCGTCTGTTTCACGTGAAACAGGACGCCCGCGGGTGCTTCGGTGCTCAGCCGATCCCCCGCCACCCGTCGGGGTCCACCCCACCCGGCACAGGAGCCTCCTCGTCGTACGGCTGACGCGTGAACACGAACGACCCGAGGTCCAGATGACTCACGGTCCCGTCGGGCCGTCGTACGGCCCTCAGAAGCTCTCCGGCGTAGTAGCCCTCAAGTCCGGTCCAGGTGCCGTCACCGTTCGCCCGAAACCGCGAACGGCGGCCCGAGCCGGACAGCGGCTCCAGCGCCATGCTCCCGTCGGACGTCAGCCGCAGCGCGAACGCATATGTCCCCCAGTACCAGGGCCCGACCAACTCCAGTACGGCTGCGTCGACTTCGGGCAGGGGACGCCATGGCTCCGGGATGCGTGGCTCGGCCTCGGCGACGATACGCACGAGATCGGCGCCGACAGTGAACAGCGGCGGACCGGAGGTGCAGTTGGCCAGCACCACCGACGCGACGTCGTCGTCGATGCTGATGGTCAGGTTCGCGAGAAAGCCGGGCAGTGAACCGGAGTGCCCGATGAGCAGCCGCCCGTGCCGGTGCTGGATCTGCAGCCCGAGCCCGTACGAGGTTCCGTCAGCCACGTCCGCCGCCTCCACGGGCGCCGCTGGTGTCCGCATCTCCCGCACCGTCTCGGCACTCAGGACCCGCTCGTCCCCCTGCGCCAGGAACACGGCGAACCGTGCCAAGTCGGCCGTGGTTGACCAGAGTTGGCCCGCTGGGGCCATCCGTCCGAGGTTCTCGCCGGGTTCGGGCAACAGGACGTCCGCCCAGGGGTGCACGGCCCAGCCACCCGCGTGGGGCGCCCGCGGGTGGGCGCTCGTGCCGTCGAGCCCCAGGGGCTCGAGCACCTCACGCCGCAGTACCTCCTCCCAGGGGGCTCCACGCAGCTTCTCGATGAGCGCGCCGAGCACGGTGTAGCCCGGGTTGGAGTAGTGGAAGCGGCGCCCGACCGGATGCAGCTGGGGCTGCTCGCCCAGGACGTCGGCGAGTTCGGGGCGCAGGGATCCCGGGGTGCGCTCCCACCACGGGCCCGGCGACTCGGCCGCCAGTCCGCCGGTGTGGGCGAGGAGGTCGGCGATGGTGGCCTCCCCCGCGCCCGTGCCCGGCAGGTGCTTCTCCAGGGGGTCTCCGAGCGCGAGCAGCCCCTCGTCGCGCAGCCGCAGCACCAGGACGGCCGTGAACGTCTTGGTGATCGAGCCGATGCGGTACTGCACGTTCTCGTCCGGGCCGTGTCCGTCCACCGAGGTCCGCGCCCCGTGCCACACCGTCCGCCCGCCCCGGACGACCGCGGCGACCAACGACGGCGCACGCCCTTCGGTCTGGGCCACGGCGATGCGGTGCAGCAGGGCCCGACGGGTAGCGGGAAGCAGCTCTTCCAGAGAAGTCGTCATGCCCCCAGTCCATCCCGGGGGACGCTCGGCCGTCGAGTTCATTTGCCCGGGAGGTCCGGGCGGGCGGATCAGGTCTGCGCCATGTCCACGAAGCGCGAGTAGTGGCCCTGGAAGGCGACCGTGATCGTCGCCGTCGGGCCGTTACGGTGCTTGGCCACGATCAGATCGGCCTCGCCCGCGCGCGGCGACTCCTTCTCGTAGGCGTCCTCGCGGTGCAGCAGGATGACCATGTCGGCGTCCTGCTCGATGGAGCCGGACTCACGCAGGTCGGAGACCATCGGCTTCTTGTCGGTGCGCTGCTCGGGACCACGGTTGAGCTGGGACAACGCGATAACCGGGATCTCCAGCTCCTTGGCGAGGAGCTTGAGGTTACGGGACATGTCCGAGACCTCCTGCTGACGGTTCTCGGCGCGCTTGGAGCCGCCCGACTGCATCAGCTGGAGGTAGTCGATGACGACCAGGCGGATGTCGTTGCGCTGCTTGAGGCGGCGGCACTTGGCGCGGATCTCCATCATCGACAGGTTCGGGGAGTCGTCGATGAACAGCGGTGCGGCGGAGACGTCGGGCATCCTGCGGGCCAGGCGCGTCCAGTCCTCGTCGGTCATCGTGCCGGAGCGCATGTGGTGCAGGGCGACCCGGGCCTCGGCGGAGAGCAGACGCATCGCGATCTCGTTGCGCCCCATCTCTAGGGAGAAGATGACGCTCGGCAGGTTGTGCTTGATGGAGGCGGCCCGGGCGAAGTCCAGGGCGAGCGTGGACTTACCCATGGCGGGACGGGCGGCGATGACGATCATCTGGCCGGGATGCAGACCGTTGGTGAGCGAGTCGAAATCGGTGAACCCGGTGGGCACACCCGTCATCTCGCCGCTGCGGGAGCCGATCGCCTCGATCTCGTCGAGCGCGCCCTCCATGATGTCGCCGAGCGGCAGGTAGTCCTCGCTGGTTCGCTGCTCGGTGACCGCGTAGATCTCGGCCTGGGCCCGGTTGACGATCTCGTCGACGTCGTCGTCGGCCGCGTATCCCATCTGGGTGATCCGCGTGCCCGCCTCGACCAGCCGGCGCAGCACCGCGCGCTCGTGGACGATCTCGGCGTAGTACTCGGCGTTGGCCGCCGTCGGCACCGTCTGGACGAGGGTGTGGAGATACGAGGCGCCGCCGACCTTGTTGATCTCACCGCGCTTGGTGAGCTCCGCGGCGATCGTGATGGGGTCGGCGGGCTCGCCCTTGGCGTAGACGTCGAGGATGGCCTGGAAGATCGTCTCGTGGGCCGGCTTGTAGAAGTCGTGTCCCTTGAGGATCTCGACGACGTCGGCGATGGCGTCCTTGGACAGGAGCATGCCGCCGAGAACGGACTGCTCGGCGTCGAGGTCCTGTGGCGGCACACGCTCGAAGGACGTTCCCCCGCCGTCCCACGAGCCGCTGTCGCGGCCTCGGTCGTGCTGCTCGTCACGACCCCGGCCTCCCTCGCCACGCCGCCGGGAGGCGGGCAGACGATCGCTGGGCCCGCTGTCGGCCCACGGATCGTCCAAGGGCTCGGAAATGCTCACCGAGCCACCTCCTCCCGTCCGCGGAGCGGACCTAGCCGTGCCCTAAGTTCTACGGCACGGCACTGACAAATGAGAGGCCCAACTCCGGTTGTGGCGCGTCGGGTTTGTGAGGGTTTCCCAGCCGACGAACGGAGCGGGCGCCGGACCACCGTAGGCCCGCGGGCACCGTCAGCCAATCTGGTTATCCACAGGCCATGTGGACGACGGCCCGGATGCTGTGGAGAACTCCGCAAAACCTGTGCACGACGCGGTGGACAGGCCTGTGAACAAGCTCCGGAACCTTCCGTGAGGCGCCATCTGACCTGCATCTTTCCCGTCCACCGGCTGTGCAGAAGAAAAACTTCCCCCGTCAGACCAAGATCGCTTCGAACTGCGCGCGAAAGAGTGCACGACGAACCGAGAGGTAAGGGTCACAAAAGCTTTGCATCTCTTACCTGTGGACGATTAGATTGATGCTCATGACACAGGCTCCCGCGACCCCCAAGGCCACCAGGCGACAGCACGACCGAGAGATCGTCGCGCTGGCCGTGCCGGCCTTCGGCGCACTAGTCGCCGAGCCCCTGTTCGTCATGGCCGACAGCGCGATCGTCGGCCATCTGGGTACCGCCCAACTCGCCGGACTCGGCGTCGCCTCGGCCCTGCTGACGACAGCGGTCAGCGTCTTCGTCTTTCTCGCCTACGCCACCACGGCCGCCGTGGCCCGGCGCGTCGGCGCCGGCGACCTCCAGGCCGCCATACGGCAGGGCATGGACGGAATCTGGCTGGCTCTGCTTCTGGGTGCCGCCGTCATCGCGGCCGTGCTGCCCACCGCGCCGGCCGTGGTGAGCCTCTTCGGCGCCTCCGACACAGCCGCCCCTTACGCGTCCACCTATCTGCGCATCTCGGCCCTCGGCATCCCGGCCATGCTCGTCGTCCTGGCCGCGACCGGTGTGCTGCGCGGCCTGCAGAACACGAAGACTCCTCTTTATGTCGCCGTCGCGGGCTTCGTCGCCAACGCCGCCCTCAACGCGGGCCTCGTCTACGGCGCCGGCCTCGGCATCGCGGGCTCCGCCTGGGGAACCGTCATCGCGCAGTGCGGCATGGCGGCGGTCTACCTCACGGTGGTCGTCCGCGGCGCCCGCCGACACGGCGCCTCCTTGCGCCCCGACCTGGGCGGAATCAGGGCCTCGGCCCAAGCCGGCGTGCCGTTGCTGGTGCGGACCCTTTCCCTGCGGGCCATCCTGATGATCGCCACCGCGGTCGCCGCCCGGCTCGGAGACGCGGACATCGCGGCCCACCAGATCATCCTCTCCCTGTGGAGCCTCCTGGCCTTCGCCCTCGACGCGATCGCCATTGCGGGACAGGCCATCATCGGCCGCTATCTCGGCGCCGAGGACGCCCGGGGAGCCCGTCAGGCATGCCGGCGCATGGTGGAGTGGGGCATCGCTGTGGGCATCGTCCTCGGAGCGTTGGTCGTGATCACCCGACCGGTGTTCCTGCCGCTGTTCACGAACGACCCTGTCGTCAGGGGCGCCGCTCTGCCGGCTCTGGTGATCGTCGCCCTCTCACAACCGATCTGCGGGATCGTCTTCGTCCTGGACGGTGTGCTGATGGGCGCGGGAGACGGCCCTTATCTGGCGGGAGCGATGCTGATCACCCTTGCGGTGTTCGCCCCGGTGGCCCTCCTCGTGCCCACGCTGGGCGGCGGGCTGACGGCCCTGTGGGCGGCGATGACGTTGATGATGGCCGTACGCATGCTGACCCTGTGGCTCCGTGCTCGCTCGGGCCGTTGGCTGGTGACCGGCGCGACCCGTTGAGCAGCCTGCATGGCTCGTTTACCCGTTTCACGTGAAACATCGTGAGCCCTGGCTCGACGACCGCGACGCCGGGCCCGGACGCGAAGAGGGGCCGCCCGACCGGGGCGGCCCCTCTCTCAGCTACTCAAGCCGAGCGCGGCGTCAGGCCGCGACGACCTCGATGTTGACCTTGGCGGCAACCTCGGGGTGCAGACGCACGGACGTCTCGTGGGCGCCCAGCGTCTTGATCGGCGCGCCCAGCTCGATGCGGCGCTTGTCGACCTCGGGGCCACCGGAAGCCTTGATCGCGGAAGCGATGTCGGCCGGGGTGACGGAACCGAAGAGACGACCGGCGTCGCCGGAGCGAACGGCCAGACGGACCTTGACGCCCTCGAGCTGGGCCTTCACCTGGTTGGCCTGCTCGATGGTCTGGATCTCGTGGATCTTGCGAGCACGACGGATCTGCTCGACGTCCTTCTCGCCACCCTTGGTCCAACGGATAGCGAACTTCCGCGGGATCAGGTAGTTGCGAGCGTAACCGTCCTTGACGTCGACGACGTCGCCCGCGGCACCGAGGCCGGAGACCTCGTGGGTGAGGATGATCTTCATGTGTCGGTCACCCTTCCCTTATCGCGCGGTGGAGGTGTAGGGCAGCAGCGCCATCTCACGGCTGTTCTTCACGGCCGTGGCGACGTCACGCTGGTGCTGCGTGCAGTTGCCGGTCACGCGGCGGGCACGGATCTTGCCGCGGTCGGAAATGAACTTCCGCAGCATGTTCGTGTCCTTGTAGTCCACGTACGTGACCTTGTCCTTGCAGAAAGCGCAGACCTTCTTCTTCGGCTTGCGCACAGGCGGCTTCGCCATGGTGTTTCTCCTGTGTGATCAAGAAGTTTGGGTACGACCCGCCCTCCGGCCCTAGGCCTAGAAGGGGGGCTCGTCCGAGTAGCCGCCGCCACCGCCGCCGGAGTTTCCACCCCAGCCGCCACCGCCGCCGCCCTGGTTGCCACCGGCGGGAGCGCCGGTCGCCCACGGGTCGTCGGCAGGAGCGCCGCCGCCCTGCTGGCCGCCACCGGAGCCGCCGCCCCAGCCGCCGCCACCCTGGCCGCCACCGCCGCCGTAACCGCCCTGACCCTGCCCACTGCGGCCGGCGGTCTTGGTGACCTTGGCCGTGGCATTGCGCAGGCTGGCGCCGACTTCCTCGACGTCCAGTTCGTAGACCGTGCGCTTGACGCCCTCACGGTCCTCGTAGGACCGCTGCTTCAGCCGGCCCTGCACGATGACGCGCATGCCTCGCTGGAGCGACTCGGCGACGTTCTCCGCCGCCTGACGCCAGACGGAGCAGGTCAGGAACAGGCTCTCGCCGTCCTTCCACTCGTTCGTCTGACGGTCGAAGGTGCGGGGGGTGGACGCGACACGGAACTTCGCGACCGCCGCACCGGAAGGGGTGAAGCGCAGCTCGGGGTCATCGACAAGGTTGCCGACGACCGTGATGACGGTCTCGCCTGCCATGGGGGAACCTCTCGGCGGGTTTGCTGCTGGCTGCTTGTGCTGCTACTCGAATCCCGGGATCCGGCTGAGCGGGAGAGCTCAGTGGGTCTCGGGACGGAGGACCTTGGTCCGGAGGACCGACTCGTTCAGGTTCATCTGGCGGTCGAGCTCCTTGACGACCGCAGGCTCGGCCTGCAGGTCGATGACCGAGTAGATGCCCTCGGGCTTCTTCTTGATCTCGTACGAGAGACGACGACGGCCCCAGGTGTCGACCTTCTCGACCTTGCCGTTGCCCTCACGGACGACGGAGAGGAAGTTCTCGATCAGGGGGGCGACGGCGCGCTCCTCCAGATCGGGGTCGAGGATGACCATCACCTCGTAGTGACGCATGTGGAACCCACCTCCTTTGGACTCAGCGGCCACGGTCGTTCCGTGGCAGGAGGGTTGTGATGCGTACGCAACGGTATCGGCCGCCACTGACAATCAGGGGTGACCTCGCGGTTTACCCGAGCTGGCCTGGGCAGACACCAATGCAGACGGTACAGACTACCCGCACACCGGCTTCCGGTTGAAATCCGGCCCGGGAGACCGTCAGTCTGTACACATCGGGTGTGTATGGCGCTACGATGCGCCGCCTTTCGCAGGAGGTGCCCCATGGCACAGGCATTGCGACCCAACACCGCCGAAGGCCTTTTCGCCACGGACGGCAAGCCCCACCCGCTCCAGGACACGCTGCTCGCGGTGACCCTGGTGCTCGGCGTGATCGCGTTCGTGACCTGCTTCTTCGACAACCTGCACCTGCTGAGCTCCTGGACCGGTCTGGTGGGCATCCTCACCGGCGCCTACGGACAGTGGATCTCGGAGACGACCCGCGAGCGCTTCGGCCTGATCCTCGGCCTCGGCGCCTCCGGAGTCGGCTTCTTCCTCGGCATGGCGCACGGCGGCCTCTTCGGCGGGGTCATCTGACGCCAGGGACACCGTTCTCCCAACTTGATACAAAGCACCGCGGAACGCCTCGGCGGCCCATGAGCCGGGGCGCGGGTTGCGTACGCCCAGCCGGGGCGCTCGCAAGGCGCAGTAGGCTTCGGCGCGAGAGCCGGAGCCCCTGTACCCATGGGGACACACCAGCCCGAGGAGCGCCCCGAATGAGCCTGACCCTGAGGACGATCAGTCGCGAGCAGCATCTGGCGTACATCCAGAGCCTGCCGTCGGCGAGCCACATGCAGGTCCCGGCCTGGGCTGACGTCAAGGCGGAGTGGCGCTCCGAGAGCCTCGGCTGGTTCGACGAGCGGACCGGTGAGCTCGTCGGCGCGGGTCTCGTCCTCTACCGCCAGCTGCCCAAGATCAAGCGCTATCTCGCCTATCTGCCCGAGGGCCCGGTCATCAACTGGTTCGCGCCGAATCTGACCGAGTGGCTGGAACCGATGCTGGCGCACCTCAAGCACCAGGGCGCCTTCTCGGTGAAGATGGGGCCGCCGGTGATCATCCGGCGCTGGGACGCGAACTCCATCAAGCAGGGCATCCAGAACCCGGACGTGAAGCGGCTGCGCGACATCGAGGCCGACTTCATCGAGCCTCGCGCCTTCGAGGTGGCGGACAAGCTGCGCCGCATGGGCTGGCAGCAGGGCGAGGACGGCGGCGCCGGCTTCGGTGACGTGCAGCCGCGCTACGTCTTCCAGGTGCCGCTGGCCAACCGCTCCCTGGAAGAGGTCCACAAGAACTTCAACCAGCTGTGGCGCCGCAACATCAAGAAGGCCGAGAAGGCCGGTGTCGAGGTCGTCCAGGGCGGCTACCACGATCTCGAGGAATGGCAGCGGCTGTACGAGATCACCGCCGTGCGCGACCACTTCCGGCCCCGCCCGCTGTCGTACTTCCAGCGCATGTGGACGGCCCTCAACACCGAGGACCCCAACCGCATGCGGCTGTACTTCGCCCGCCACAACGGCGTGAACCTCTCGGCCGCGACCATGCTGATCGTCGGCGGCCACGTCTGGTACTCCTACGGTGCCTCCGACAACATCGGCCGTGAGGTCCGGCCCTCGAACGCGATGCAGTGGCGGATGCTGCGCGACGCCTACGCGCTCGGCGCGACCGTCTACGACCTGCGGGGCATCTCCGACTCGCTGGACGAGACCGACCACCTCTTCGGCCTCATCCAGTTCAAGGTCGGCACGGGCGGCCAGGCGGCCGAGTACCTCGGTGAGTGGGACTTCCCGCTCAACAAGCTGCTCCACAAGGCGCTCGACATCTACATGTCGCGTCGCTGACGTCGCGTTCTTCGCCTCAATAGCTCCCATACCTCTGATACACCGCAGCGACCAGAAAGGTTCCAGGTCCGGCCATGGCGCTCACGCTCTACGTCGACACCGCGCGCTGGCGGGCGCACCACAAGCACGTGCAGGAGCAGTTCCCGGGTCTCGTCCCGGTCTGCAAGGGCAACGGCTACGGGTTCGGGCACGAGCGGCTGGCGGAGGAGGCCACGCGGCTGGGGTCGGACGTCCTCGCCGTGGGCACCACGTACGAGGCCGCGCGCATCAAGGACTTCTTCGGTGGTGACCTGCTGGTGCTGACGCCGTACCGGCGTGGCGAGGAGCCCGTGCCGCTGCCGGACCGGGTCATCCGCTCGGTGTCGTCCATCGACGGCGTGTACGGCCTCGTGGGCGCCCGGGTGGTGATCGAGGTGATGTCCTCGATGAAGCGCCACGGCATCAGCGCCCAGGACCTGCCTCAGCTGCACGCCGCCATAGAGAACGTGCGCCTGGAAGGCTTCGCCATCCACCTGCCGCTGGACCGCACCGACGGCTCGGACGCCGTCGAGGAGGTCATCGGCTGGATGGACCAGCTGCGCGCGGCCCGGCTGCCGCTGCACACGATGTTCGTCAGCCACCTCAAGGCCGACGAACTCCACCGTCTGCAGCAGCAGTTCCCGCAGACCCGCTTCCGCGCCCGTATCGGCACCCGGCTGTGGCTGGGGGACCACGAGGCCACCGAGTACCGCGGAGCGGTCCTGGACGTCACGCGCGTGGCCAAGGGGGACCGTTTCGGCTACCGCCAGCAGAAGGCGGCCTCGGACGGCTTCCTGGTGGTCGTGGCGGGCGGTACGTCGCACGGGGTGGGCCTGGAGGCCCCGAAGGCGCTGCACGGCGTCATGCCGCGCGCCAAGGGCGTCGCCCGGGCCGGTCTCGCCACGGTGAACCGGAACCTTTCGCCGTTCGTCTGGGGCGGCAAGCAGCGGTGGTTCGCGGAGCCGCCGCACATGCAGGTCTCCATCCTCTTCGTCCCGTCGGACGCGCCCGAGCCCAAGGTCGGCGAGGAGCTGGTGGCCCATCTGCGGCACACCACCACGCAGTTCGACCGCATCGTCGATCGCTGAGCCACAGGCCGGAGCAGCCGAAAGGCCGTACACGGAGCGCTCCGTGTACGGCCTTTGGCGTGGGTCTTGTGCGCGCTCCGTTCGCTCAGAGCGAACCGTCCCTCGGGGGTGTGGCGCCGTGACTGCCCCACTGCACCTGCGGCCCGTCGAAGTGGGCCGCGTGCTGCGGGGGATGGGCGGCGGCTCCCAGAGCGAAGACGTCCTCCGCACCGTCGAGTACGCCTCCTGAGGGATCGTCGTCACCCGACCGGCGTACCGGGTCGCGTTCCGGCATGAGGATGTCGCGCACGACGACGGCGCACAGGAAGAGCGTCCCCAGGATGTGGACGGCGATCACCCACTGGTAACCGACCTCGGGCAGTCCCTTGTGGGCGTTCCCGCTGGTCGTGTACGCGAGGTACATCCAGATCCCGAGGTAGTAAGCGACCTCGCACGCCTGCCAGATGAGGAAGTCCCGCCACTTGGGCCGGGCCAGCACCGCCAACGGGACGAGCCACAGGACGTACTGCGGCGAGTAGACCTTGTTGGTGACGATGAAGACCGCGACGATCAGGAATGCCAGCTGAGCGAAGCGCGGGCGGCGGGGAGCGGTCATCGTGAGCACCGCGATACCGATGCAGCCGAGCACCACCAGTGACGTGGCCAGGTTGTTGACCGTGTCGGTGGAGAGCGGACTGGTCGAGTGCTGGGCCATGATCAGCCAGAAGGATCCGAAGTCGACGCCCCGGTCATGGCTGAACTTGTAGAACTGCACCCAGCCGTCCCAGGCGAAGAGCATCACCGGGATGTTCACCACGAGCCAGGAGACGACCGCACCTCCCACGGCCTTCCCGAAGTCCTTCCACTTGCCGGCGCGCCAGCACAGCAGAAACAGCGGCCCCAGCAGGAACACGGGATAGAGCTTGGCGGCCGTGGCAAGGCCCAGGAGGACGCCGAAGGCGACAGGGCGGCTACGGGACCACATCAGCATCGCCGCGGCCGTCAGAGCGACCGCCAGGAGGTCCCAGTTGATGGTGGCGGTGAGCGCGAAGGCGGGCGCCAGAGCGACCAGTAGACCGTCCCAGGGGCGGCGCGCGTGTGTGCGGGCCACGCAGACCACGATGACCGCCGCGCACACCATGAGCATCCCGGCGTTGACCATCCAGTACCACTGTTCCTGGTCCTGGATGCTGCCGCTGCCGGGCGTGAGCCAGGCGGCCACCTCCATGAACACGCCGGTCAGCACCGGGTATTCGAGATACGGCATGTCGCCGGGAAGCTTGTCGAAGTACGGCACGAGCCCGTCGGCGAATCCACGTCCCTGATAGAGGTGCGGGATGTCCGAGTAACAGGCCTTCGTGTACTGGGAGCTGGCGCCGAAGAACCAGGCGCTGTTGTAGCAGGGCGCCTTCTGGACCATTCCGAGGGCGAACATGCCGATCGCGACGAGCGCGACGACCCGGACAGGGGTCCACCAGGACGTCCCGAGCAGGGCGCGCCGCCCGAGGGGGCCGCCGATCAGCTCGCTGCCGGTCGTGGCGACCTTGTCCTCCTTGGTAGGCCGCACCAGGTCCGCTCCGTGCACGCTCGCTTGCGTCGATTCTGCGCTGGGCATGTCGCACATCCTGCCGTACATGTCTGGGAATACGCCGAGGGCCGCCCCACCCTCTCAGGTGCGGCGGCCCTTGTTTCACGTGAAACATGTACATGTTTCACGTGAAACACCCGTGCTGGGCGTTTTGACGGCTAGCCGCCCCCGCCTCCGAAGAGGCCTCCATTGCCGTTGCCTCTGGTGTTGCCGTTGCCGGACGTCTCCGTGGCCGTCGGTGTCGAGGTCACGCCTCCGTCCGTGCCGCCGGCATCGGTGCCGCCGGTGCCCGTGCACTGCCAGCTGAACCGGCAGGTCTGGCTCGGCGAGGGACTCGGACTGGTCAGCGTCTGGCTGGGCGTCGGGCTCGGGGTCGGACTCGACTCCGGGGTGTTCTCGACCGTCGGAGTGGGCGTCGGACTCGGCACGTCGTTGACAACCTCACCGATGGGCTCCGGCGTCGGGAAGTCCTTCGCCGGCTCGTTCGCCAGCGCCTCCGCCATGTAGTCGTGCCAGATCTCCGCCGGGAACGACGCACCGTGGATCTTCTTCTGACCGCCCGTTCCGTACATCTCCAGGAAGGTGCGGTTCTTCTGCGTCTCGTCGTCGTTGTAGCGGAACATCGTGATCGCCGTGGACAGCTGCGGGGTGTAGCCGATGAACCAGGCGGACTTGTTGCCGTCCGTGGTACCGGTCTTGCCGGCGACCTCGCGTCCGGGCAGCTGCGCGGCGGTACCCGTGCCCTTGTCGACCACGGTCCTCAGCACGTCGGTGACGTTGTTGGCCACGGCCGGAGTGAAGGCCTCGGTGGGCTTGTCCGTGTGGGTGAAGACCGTGCCGTCCTTGCTGGTGACCTTGGTGACGGAGAACGGATCACGCTGCTGGCCGCTGGCCGCGAAGGTGGCGTAGGCGCCCGCCATGCGGATCGCGCTCGGGTCGGAGATACCGATGGAGAAGGACGGGAAACTGGTGCCGGCCAGGCTGCTCTGCTTCAGCCCCGCCGCGATGGCCGCCTGCTTGACCTTGTCCAGGCCGACGTCCATGCCGAGCTGCACATAGGCGGAGTTCACCGACTCACGCATCGCCTCGCGCAGGTCGATCTGGTAGTTGGGCGGATTGCCGTACGACTCGTTGCCGTCGTTGGTCTGCAGCCACTCCTGCCCCTTCTCGTTCTTCCAGACCGTCCCGTCGTAGTCCTTGATCTTCAGCTTGTTCTTGCCGCTGTACAGACTCTTGGGGGAGACCTGGGTGCGCTCGTCCTGTGCCTGTTCCGGGCCGAGGCTCTTGTCCCGGACACCCCACTGCATCGCCGCCGCGAGCACCAACGGCTTCATGGTCGAACCGATCTGGGCACCGGTCTGGTCGGCGTTGTCGGTGAAGTGCTTGGTCGCGTCCTCACCGCCGTAGATCGCCTTGATGGCGCCGGTGGTCGGATCCACGGAAGCGCCGCCGAACTGGACGTGGGTGTCCGTGTTCGGCCGTTGCTTGGGCTTGATGTTGGCCTTCTGGACCTTCGTGATCGAGGTCTGGAGCTCCTTGACCTTCTTCTTGTCGAAGGTCGTGTAGATCGAGTAGCCACCCTTCTGCAGATCATCGGCGGTGATCTTGGTGTTGTTGACCAGATACGCCTTGGCAAGGTCGACGAGGTAGCCGACCTGGCCGCTCAGCTTGTTGTTGGAGCGGGGGTTCTGCCAGGTGGGGAGGGTGGTGTACTTGGCCCGGTCCGCGGCGCTCAGATGGCCGTACTGCACCATCTTGTTCAGGGTGTCCTGCATCTGCGCCAGGGCCCGCTTCTGGTTGGCCTCAGGGGTGGCGGACGGGTCGAGGGACGTCGCGCCGGCCGGGTCGTAGTACGTGGCGCCCTTGAGCATCGCGGCCAGGAACGCGCACTCGCCGGGGTTCAGGTCGACGGCGTCCTTGTTGAAGTAGGCCCGCGCGGCCGCCTGGATGCCGTACGCCCCGCGCCCGTAGTACGCGGAGTTCAGATAGCCGGCCATGATCTCGTCCTTGGAGACCGTGGTGCCGACCTTGACCGAGACGAAGATCTCCTTGAGCTTGCGGGAGATGGTCTGCGACTGGTCGTTCAGCATCGCGTTCTTCACGTACTGCTGGGTGATGGTGGAGCCGCCCTGGGTCTCACCGCCCCTGGCCATGTTGAACACGGCCCGCGCGATGCCCTTCGGGTCGACGCCGCTGTCGGTGTAGAAGGTCTTGTTCTCCTGGGAGATGACGGCGTACTGCATCTCCTTGGGGATCTGCGAGAGGTTGACGTTCTGGCGGTTGATCTCGCCACCCGTGGCGACCATCTCGCTGCCGTCGGACCAGTAGAAGACGTTGTTCTGGGCCGTCGCCGTCTTCGCGAGGTCCGGAACGCCCACCATGGCGTAGGCGATGCCCGCGGCGGCCACCAGGCTGCCGAAGAAACCGATGAACAGCCCGCTCACCAGCTTCCAGGACGGCACCCAGCGCGCGGCGCCGTACTTCCCCGCGCGCGGGTAGTCGATGAACCGCTTCTGGGGGGGACCGGCTGCCCGTCCGCGCCCAGGTGCGGGTCCCCCGCGTCGACCACCGCGGGGGGGCTCGGCCGCTCTGCGGCGGCCTCCTGCGTTTCTCTGTGCGGCGCGGCGGGCGTCGGCTCGGCCTCCGTACGACCGTTCCTCGCCACCCAACTCCTGGCCCAGCCCGTAATCGGCCGGGGATCCGGTGGCGCCTCGCGGTGCCGCACGGCGGCCGGAGGACGAGCCGGACTGGCCGCGTCGGGCCGCGGCACGTCCGCCTCCCTGCGGCTGCGGCGGTTTGCGACGGTGCTCGCTCATCGAACGACTACTCCTCGGGCAGGCGCACCCGTGCGCGCCTGGAAACGGCGGCTGGTTTCCGGTCCCCCCGAAGTACGGATGTGGTCGATCCCGCATTCATCCGTACGGCACCCAGGACGACGACGCCCCCTCGCGTCACTCGGTTCCCGGTGGTGTGCATGGCGCACAGACTACGCACCGTCAAAACCCACCGAGTTCCCAAGTTCGCCCTAAACCAGACAACTTGCCTCGGATGAATAAGTGGTGTGATCCCGTTCACCGTCTCCCCACTTGTCCCATCCGGAAGGCCGTTCTATCGTCGTGATGTATCGAGTCGATACATCGGAGCGAGATAAGGCGAGGAGGCGAGGGGATGAGCCGGAGGTCCGGGATCCTCGAGTTCGCCGTCCTCGGCCTGCTCCGCGAGTCCCCGATGCACGGATACGAGCTGCGTAAGCGGCTCAACACGTCACTGGGCGTGTTCCGCGCGTTCAGCTACGGGACGCTGTACCCCTGCCTCAAGACGTTGGTCGCCAACGGCTGGTTGACCGAGGAGTCGGGGAACGCTCCTGAGGACGCCCTCGCCGCACCACTCGCAGGGCGTCGCGCCAAGATCGTCTACAGGTTGACGGCCGAGGGCAAGGAGCACTTCGAGGAGCTGCTGTCGCAGACCGGCCCCGACGCGTACGAGGACGAGCACTTCGCCGCCCGCTTCGCCTTCTTCGGGCAGACGTCACGCGACGTGCGCATGCGCGTGCTGGAGGGCCGCCGCAGCCGGCTGGAGGAGCGCCTGGAGAAGATGCGTGTCTCCTTCGCCCGCACCCGGGAGCGCCTCGACGACTACACGCTTGAGCTCCAGCGCCACGGGATGGAGTCCGTGGAGCGCGAAGTGCGCTGGCTGAACGAGCTCATCGAGAGCGAGCGGGCCGGACGGGACCTCAAGGGTCCTGCCTCCGGGGAGCCCGCTCGGCACGACACCACATCTGGAGCGCCGGGCGTCCTGCCCCGGCCCGGGGACACCCCCGGGCCGGATTCGCCCGACGACACCGCCACGTGAGCGCCCAGTCAGGGCCTCACTCGTACACATAGGGAGCAACCGGAATGGGTTCGGTTCGCGTAGCCATCGTCGGCGTGGGCAACTGCGCCGCGTCGCTGGTGCAGGGAGTCGAGTACTACAAGGACGCCGACGCGGCGTCGAAGGTCCCCGGCCTGATGCACGTGCAGTTCGGTGACTACCACGTCGGGGACGTCGAGTTCGTCGCCGCGTTCGACGTCGACGCCAAGAAGGTCGGCCTCGACCTCGCGGACGCGATCGGCGCCTCCGAGAACAACACCATCAAGATCGCCGACGTCCCGCACACCGGCGTGATGGTCCAGCGCGGCCACACCCTCGACGGTCTCGGCAAGTACTACCGCCTCACCATCGAGGAGTCCGCCGAGGAGCCGGTCGACGTCGTCCAGGTCCTCAAGGACAAGCAGGTCGACGTCCTCGTCTGCTACCTGCCCGTGGGCTCCGAGGACGCGGCGAAGTTCTACGCCCAGTGCGCCATCGACGCCAAGGTCGCCTTCGTCAACGCCCTTCCGGTCTTCATCGCCGGCACCAAGGAGTGGGCCGACAAGTTCACCGAGGCGGGCGTCCCGATCGTGGGCGACGACATCAAGTCGCAGGTCGGCGCCACCATCACGCACCGCGTCATGGCCAAGCTGTTCGAGGACCGCGGCGTCATCCTGGACCGCACGATGCAGCTGAACGTCGGCGGCAACATGGACTTCAAGAACATGCTCGAGCGCGACCGCCTCGAGTCCAAGAAGATCTCCAAGACCCAGGCCGTCACCTCCCAGATCCCCGACCGGGACCTCGGCGAGAAGAACGTCCACATCGGCCCGTCCGACTATGTCGCCTGGCTCGACGACCGCAAGTGGGCCTACGTCCGCCTCGAGGGCCGCGCGTTCGGCGACGTCCCGCTGAACCTGGAGTACAAGCTCGAGGTCTGGGACTCCCCGAACTCGGCCGGCGTCATCATCGACGCCCTGCGCGCCGCGAAGATCGCCAAGGACCGCGGCATCGGCGGCCCGATCCTGTCGGCCTCCAGCTACTTCATGAAGTCCCCGCCGGTCCAGTACTTCGACGACGAGGCCCGCGAGAACGTCGAGAAGTTCATCAAGGGTGAGGTCGAGCGCTAAGCGGCTCGCAGCACCACGCACTGAAAACGCTCCTGCCAGGGCTCCAGAGGGTCCCCGGGCCACGTGCCCGGGGACCCTCCCCGTATGTGAGGCTGTGCCCCATGTCCGTCGTCCGCGACCTGCGCGTCCTGCTCCGCTTCCGGAACTTCCGACGACTGCTCGCCGTACGACTGCTCTCCCAGGGAGCCGACGGGGTCTACCAGATCGCGCTGGCCGCCTACGTGGTCTTCTCGCCGGAGAAACAGACCTCGGCCGCCGCGATCGCCTCCGCGATGGCGGTGCTGCTGCTCCCGTACTCCTTGGTCGGCCCCTTCGCGGGCGTTCTTCTGGACCGCTGGCGCCGTCGCCAGGTCTTCCTCTACGGCAACCTGCTGCGCGCCCTCATGGCCTCGGCCACGGCCGTTCTGATCCTCGCCCACGTCCCGGACTGGCTCTTCTACGCCTCCGCGCTCTGCGTCACCGCCGTCAACCGCTTCGTCCTCGCGGGCCTGTCCGCCGCCCTGCCCCGCGTCGTGGACGAGGAACGGCTCGTGATGGCCAACTCCCTGTCGCCGACCGCCGGGACGCTCGCCGCGACCGTCGGCGGAGGTCTCGCCTTCGTCGTACGGCTGGTGGTGGCCGACTCGGACGCCGCCGTGGTGCTGCTGGGCGCCCTGCTCTACCTGTGCGGGGCATTGGCCTCACTGCGCCTGGCCCCCGGACTGCTCGGGCCCGACCAGGAGTTGGTACAGCCGCGCCTCGGTACGGCACTCGCCGGCACCGCTCGCGACCTGGCGGCAGCGGTACGGCACCTGACGTCCCCACCGCGCCGGGAGGCGGCCTGGGCGCTCCTCACGATGACGCTGATGCGGTTCTGCTACGGCGCTCTGCTGGTCATGCTGCTGATGCTGTGCCGGTACGCCTTCTCCTCGAACGCGGACGACGGACTGCGGCTGCTGGGACTGGCCTTGGGGACGTCCGCAGCCGGCTTCTTCGCGGCCGCCGTCGTGACGCCCTGGGCGGCGGGACGGCTCGGTCCCGGCCGCTGGATCGTCGTGTGCGCGGCGAGTGCCGCGGTTCTGGAGCCTGCCCTCGGGCTCCCGTTCGCCGTCGGCCCCATGCTCGTCGCCACGTTCGTCCTGGGTCTGACGACGCAGGGGGCGAAGATCGCGACGGACACGATCGTGCAGTCCCGCGTCGACGACGGTTTTCGCGGACGGATCTTCTCCGTCTACGACGTCCTGTTCAACATCGCCTTCGTCGGCGCCGCCGCGGTCGCCGCACTGATGCTGCCACCGGACGGCCGTTCCACGACCGTGGTCGGCACGGTCGCCGTTGCCTACGGAGCGATTGCTGCGACTATGGCCCACTTTGAGCGCCGTAAGTGTCACATGAAGGCCACAGAGTCCACCTGAGCCACAGCAGTGTCAGTGGCGGCCGGTAACTTACCTGCGTCTTACGCGCCTCTTATGTGCGCAGCTCATTCACTTTCAGGGGGACACCCACGTGACCACTCCGCCTCAGGGCCAGAACCCGTTCGCTCAGGTCCAGCAGCCCTACGGCCAGCCGCAGCCTCAGGCACCGTACCCGCCGCACGCCGCCTACCCGCAGCAGCCGGGTCAGCCCGGGCAGCCCGGGTTTCCCCCGCCGGGGGCCGCACCGTACGCCCCGGTTCCGGCGCAGCCTCGCCGCAAGCTGAGCGCCAAGGCGATCAAGAACATCGTCATCGTCGCGGTCGTGGCCGTCGCGGCCATCGTGGGCTACATAGCCAGCCAGGACGACGCCAACACCGCCAAGGTCGGTGACTGCATGCATCGCGGCAGCACCTCCGACACCAACCCGGACCTCGAGGTGGTCGACTGCGGCTCGTCGAAGGCCCAGTACGTGGTGCTGGCGAAGGTGAAGGGGTCGTACTCGACCGAGCTCTCGGCGTCGACGAAGTGCGAGGCCGCGGCCAAGGACTTCCAGTACACGTACACCGAGTCCGGCGACGGCAGCGACTTCCTGCTCTGCCTGAAGGACTACAAGTAACAAGGATCGACATGCTGCGGGGCGGTGTTTCACGTGAAACACCGCCCCGCAGCATGTCCGGTGGCGGCATGTTTCACGTGAAACATGCCGCCGTTTCACGGAGGCTCAGCTCTGCTCGGCCCACCACTCCTTGAGCGCGGCCACCGCCGTGTCGTGCTCCATCGGTCCGTTCTCCAGGCGCAGTTCCAGCATGTGCCGGTAGGCGCGGCCGATGACCGGGCCCGGCGCGACACCCAGGATCTCCATGATCTGATTGCCGTCCAGGTCCGGGCGGATGGAGTCCAGCTCCTCCTGCTCCTGGAGTTGGGCGATGCGCTCCTCCAGACCGTCGTAGGCGCGGGACAGTGCCGCCGCCTTCCGCTTGTTGCGGGTGGTGCAGTCCGAGCGGGTCAGCTTGTGGAGCCGGCCGAGGAGCGGGCCGGCGTCCCGGACATAGCGGCGGACCGCGGAGTCCGTCCATTCACCGGTGCCGTATCCGTGGAAGCGCAGGTGGAGTTCGACCAGACGTGAGACGTCCTTCACCAGTTCGTTGGAGTACTTGAGCGCCGTCATGCGCTTCTTGGTCATCTTCGCCCCGACCACCTCGTGGTGGTGGAACGAGACGCGTCCGTCCTTCTCGAAGCGACGAGTACGCGGCTTTCCGATGTCATGCAGGAGCGCCGCCAGGCGCAGAGTCAGATCGGGACCGTTCTCCTCCAGCGCGATCGCCTGTTCCAGGACGATGAGCGTGTGCTCGTAGACGTCCTTGTGACGGTGGTGCTCGTCGCTCTCCAGTCGCAGGGCCGGCAGCTCGGGCAGAACGTGGTCAGCGAGGCCGGTGTCGACCAGGAGGGCCAGGCCCTTGCGCGGATTGTCGGAGAGGATCAGCTTGTTGAGCTCGTCCCGAACCCGCTCGGCCGAGACGATCTCGATCCGTCCCGCCATCTCCTTCATCGCTGTCACGACCTCGGGAGCCACCTCGAAGTCCAGCTGAGCGGCGAACCGTGCCGCGCGCATCATCCGCAGCGGGTCGTCCGAGAAGGAGTCCTCGGGGGTGCCGGGGGTGCGCAGCACACGGGCGGCCAGATCGGCCCGTCCGTCATGGGGATCGATGAACTTCCGCTCGGGAAGCGCGAGAGCCATGGCGTTCACGGTGAAGTCGCGCCGGACGAGATCTTCCTCGATCGAGTCGCCGTACGACACCTCGGGCTTGCGTGAGGTGCGGTCGTACGCCTCCGACCGGTAGGTCGTGACTTCGATCTGGTAGCCGTCTTTTTGCGCGCCGACCGTGCCGAAGGCGATGCCGACCTCCCAGACGGCGTCCGCCCAGGGCCGGACGATCTTGAGGACGTCCTCGGGGCGGGCGTCGGTCGTGAAGTCGAGGTCGTTGCCGAGCCGTCCCAGCAGCGCGTCCCGGACCGAACCGCCGACGAGGGCGAGCGAGAACCCGGCCGCCTGGAAGCGGCGGGCGAGGTCGTCTGCGACAGGGGTGACCCTCAGCGCCTCGTCCGGCGTGCTGGACGGGGCCTGGTTCGGGGTACGGGCGTTGTCTTCGTTGGCGTTCGGCACAACAGAAGAGGGTACGTGGCCCGAACGACCGCGGGCGCCTCCATTAAACGTGCACAACCCCGCGGTCCTTATACAGGCACATATGGGACGGGACGATCTTGTTCCCCGATCTTGTGGAGCAGTCCGCGGCACTTCCCCTCAGCGCGCATCGTTACCATGCGTGGACGCACATTGCGGCGACCACTGACGACGACGAGGGACGGGCGAACGCGTGGCCGAGGCGGCAGACTTCCAGGGGATGAGTCCCTCACCTGCCCGCCGCTGGCTGCGGCGCTCCGGGGCACTGCTCGCCGGGGTACCGCTGCTGGCCGGTCTGCTCCAGCTGCCCGCCGCGAGCCACGCGGACGCCGTGGGCCGGACCTCCCTGCAGGATGCCTCCGGCTCCGGCTCGGTCGCCATCGCCCTCGACTCCCTCAGCCCGACCGTGCCCTCGGACGGCGACACCCTCACCGTGTCCGGGACGGTGACCAACAACGGCAGGCAGGCGGTCACCGACGCCCATGTGGGACTGCGCGTCGGCCCCGAGCTGACCACGCGTTCCGGCATCGACAGCGCCGCCCGCGACAGCGCCAGCCTCCAGGGCCCCACCGGCACGGAGGTGGGCGGCAAGTACGTCGAGGACTTCGCCAAGCTCACCCCGGGGGTCGCCGAGCCCTTCAGCATCTCCGTGCCGGTCGACAAGCTGGACCTCGGCGACGACGGGGTGTACCAGTTCGCGGTCTCGCTCTCCGGCCAGACCCCCGCCCAGCCGTGGGACCAGGTCCTCGGTATCCAGCGGACCTTCCTGCCCTGGCAGCCCGACGCAGCGGACACCAAGACGAAGACGACGTTCCTGTGGCCCCTGGTCTCCGACGTCCACATGACGGCGGAGACCGGGTCGAACCAGCAGCAGACGCCGGTCTTCCTCAACGACGACCTCGCCAAGGCGATCTCCCCCGGCGGCCGCCTGGACGAGATGCTCTCGCTGGGCAAGAACCTCGACGTGACCTGGGTCGTCGACCCCGACCTGCTGGCCTCCGTCGACGCCATGACCGGCAGCTACAAGATCCAGACCGCGGGCGGCACCGCGGCGGGCACGCACCAGGCGATCGCGAAGCAGTGGCTCGACGAGCTGCAGCAGGCGGTGGCGGACAAGGAGGTCGTCGCCCTCCCCTTCGCCGACCCGGACCTGGCCTCCCTCGCCCACAACGGCACCAGCGTCACCGGCTCGCTGAGCCACCTCAAGGAAGCCACGGACGTCGCCGCCACCACTGTGAAGACGGTGCTGCACGTCACCCCGACGACCGACTTCGCCTGGCCCGTGGACGGCGCCGTCGACCCGTCGATCGTGAAGGTCGCCACCTCCGCGGGCGCCGACCAGATCATCGCCCGCAGCGACAGCCTCCAGGAGACCGGCGGCCTGTCGTACACGCCCTCCGCCGCCCGCCCCGTCGGTGGCGGCGTCACGGCGGTGGTCGCGGACTCCCGTCTGTCGACGGCGTTCCAGGGCGATCTGAGCAAGGCCTCCGCCTCCACGCTGGCCGTGCAGAGGTTCCTCGCCCAGAGCCTCGCCCTGAACACCCAGACGAACAGGCAGCGCAACATCGTCGTCGCCCCGCAGCGCATCCCGACGACCCGCCAGGCCCAGGCCATGGCCGAGGCCGTGACGGACCTCGAGGCCGGGAACTGGTCCCAGTCCGAGAAGCTCACGGCGGCCGCTAAGGCCAAGCCGGACCCCGGCGCCACCACCAAGGTGCCGCCGGCCTCGGAGTACCCCTCCTCGCTGCGCAAGCAGGAGCTGCCGCGCTCGGCCTTCGAGCAGATCGCGGGCACCCAGGACAAGCTCGACAACTTCCGGGTGATCCTGAGCAACGAATCACGGGTGGTGACCCCCTTCGGGCGGGCCATGAACCGCGAGATGTCCACGTCGTGGCGTGGTCGTCCGTACGCCGCGCAGAGCTTCCGCACCGACGTGGACACCTACCTCACCGGCCTGACCGGCCAGGTCAAGCTGATCGACAAGTCCGACACCAAGCTGTCCGGACGCAGCGCCACGATCCCCGTCACCGTCCAGAACAACCTGGTGCAGGGCGTCCAGCACCTGGTGCTGCGGCTCACCTCGAACAGCCCCACCCGCCTCAAGATCGGCGATGACGCCTACGACGAACAGCCCATCGCGGTCTCCGGCGGCCACAGCCAGACGGTGAAGTTCACCACGACGGCCAAGGCCAACGGCCAGGCGACCGTGACGGCCCAGCTGTACACGGAGGACGGTCAGAAGTACGGCGGCCCGGTGTCCTTCGAGGTCAAGGTCACCGAGTTCACGGCCACCGTGATGCTGGTCATCGGCGGCGGCTTCCTGCTGCTCGTCCTCGCCGGTTTCCGCATGTACACCCAGCGCAAGCGGGCAGCCGCCCGCGAAGCCGCGGAGAACGGCCCGGACGACACGGCGGCCGAGGGCGGCGAGGGACCGGAGAACCCCGAGGGCCCGGACAGCCGTCTCAAGGAGGAGTCGGGCACCGATGCCCGGGCAGATGACCCGCAGCAGCCGAGTGACCCGACAGCGGACACCGCAGCGGAAAGCACGGACCCGTCCGGCACGGGTGAGAGAGTGGACCGTTGAGGATGTCGTGGCCGTGGGCCCGGGACTATGAGGTGGGGTAACCATGAACGCGCCGTACGACGGTGACCGCGGCCAGGCCGCGGGCAGCTCGGGGTACCCCGAGGGCCCGCCGCCCGAGCCCGGTCAGGTGCCCCCGCAGCCGCCCGCCGACATGTACCTCCAGGACGCCTACGACCAGGACCCCTACCGCGCACAGGACCTCGCGGCGCAGGATCCCGTCGCCGAGGCGCTCTACGACCGTGCCGCGCATCCCCCGCCGCCCCCGGGCACTTACCAGCCCCAGCAGCCGCTGTACGCCCAGCCGCCCCAGTCGCCGTACGCCCCTGACCCGCGCGTGTGGGCACGGCCCCCGGCGCCCGAGCCGGACGGCGCAACCCAGTACCTGCCGCACGGCGACGACCCCCGCACCACCCAGTACGTCGGTGTCGACGACCTGGTGACCCGGGCCGGTGAGGAGCCTCCCGAGCACGACGCGTTCGCGCACCTCTTCCGGGACCAGCAGCAGGGCGCCGGACCTCTGACGCCCGAACCCCTGACGGTGCCGGGCCCGGCGACCGCTCCGGGTGCGCAGACCCCCGCGTCGGCGCCGGTCGACGACCAGACCATGAACCTCACCCCCGCGCCCGCCGCGCCCCCGGCCGCCACCTCGGCTCCGGCCGGGAAGAAGAGCGGCCGGGCCTCCGGGCTGCTGCAGTCCAGTGCCGTCATGGCCGCGGGCACGATGGTCTCCCGCCTCACCGGCTTCATCCGCTCCGCGCTGATCGTCTCGGCGCTCGGCACCGCCCTCCTCGGCGACACCTTCCAGGTGGCCTACCAGCTGCCGACGATGATCTACATCCTCACCGTGGGCGGCGGCCTGAACTCCGTCTTCGTCCCGCAGCTGGTGCGGTCGATGAAGGAGGACGAGGACGGCGGGGAGGCCTTCGCCAACCGGCTGCTGACCCTGGTGATGGTCGCGCTGGCCGCTCTCACCGTGGTCGGCGTCCTCATCGCGCCGCTCCTGGTGCGGACCCTGTCGAACTCCGTGGCCGGCGATCCCGCCGCCAACGAGGTCGCCATCACCTTCACCCGGTACTTCCTGCCCTCGATCTTCTTCATGGGCGTCCACGTGGTGATGGGTCAGGTCCTCAACGCGCGCGGGAAGTTCGGCGCCATGATGTGGACGCCGGTCCTCAACAACATCGTCATCATCGTGACGCTCGGCATGTTCCTGTGGGTGTACGGCACCTCCAGGGACTCCGGGATGAGCGTCACCACCATTCCGCCGGAGGGGCAGCGGCTCCTCGGCATCGGCGTCCTGCTCGGACTCGTCGTCCAGGCGCTGGCGATGATCCCCTACCTGCGCGAGACGGGCTTCCGGCTGCGGCTGCGCTTCGACTGGAAGGGCCACGGTCTCGGCAAGGCGGCGATGCTCGCCAAGTGGACCGTGCTCTTCGTCCTCGCGAACCAGGCCGGCGCGCTCGTCGTCACCCAGCTGGCCACCGCGGCCGTCAAGGACACGAATATCGCCGGTACCGGCTTCTCCGCCTACGCCAACGCCCAGCTCATCTGGGGCCTGCCACAGGCCATCATCACGGTCTCCCTGATGGCCGCCCTGCTGCCGCGCATCTCGCGCTCGGCCGCCGAGGGCGACGGCGGCGCCGTCCGCGACGACATCTCCCAGGGCCTGCGCACCACGGCCGTCGCGATCGTGCCGATCGCCTTCGGCTTCCTCGCCCTCGGCATCCCGATGTGCACGCTCATCTTCGGCACGTCGGGCACCGGCGGGGCGACCAACATGGGCTACATGCTGATGGCCTTCGGTCTCGGCCTCATCCCGTACTCCGTGCAGTACGTCGTCCTGCGCGCCTTCTACGCCTACGAGGACACCCGGACCCCCTTCTACAACACGGTCATCGTGGCCGCGGTCAACGCGGCTGCCTCCGCCCTCTGTTACCTCGTGCTGCCGGCCCGCTGGGCCGTGGCCGGCATGGCCGCCGCCTACGGCCTCGCCTACGCCATCGGCGTAGGTGTCGCCTGGAACCGGCTGCGCAAGCGGCTGGGCGGCGACTTGGACGGCGCCCGCGTCCTGCGGACGTACGCCAGGCTCGGCATCGCCTCGGTGCCCGCGGCCGCCCTCAGCGGCGCCGCCTGCTACGGAATCGGCCACGCGCTCGGCCAGGGCGTCGTCGGGTCCTTCGCGTCGCTGCTGGTCGGTGGGGCGGTCCTGCTCGGGACCTTCTTCCTCGCCGCTCGCAAGATGCGCATCGAGGAGCTCAACTCGCTGGTCGGCATGGTCCGCGGGCGTCTGGGGCGCTGACGCGGGGGTACGCGCACAACCATCGTCCGCCACCGTGTGTCGTGCATAGCGGCGGACTGTGGGCACAATTGGTTTCGGCGTCGGACGGCGCGCACGGATGGCGGTCGGCGCGCAACGGATGGGGAGGCAGGGACGACGGTGGCGGAACGGAGCACGGCTGCCGTCGACGTGGCAGACAACAGCGGCGACGAGCCGCTGACCGCACAGGCGGACCAGTCCACGGCCGACGGGGTGGCCCAGAACCGGGAGCGGGACACGGAGATCGACGAGGCACAGGGGAGTGACGGGACCGAAGGTTCCGGGGAGGCCTCAGCGCCCGAGCTGCACAGCGGTCACAAACTCGCCAGACGGTACCGCCTGGAGGAGTGCGTCACCCGTCTGGACGGATTCAGCAGTTGGCGCGCCGTGGACGAGAAACTTCGCCGCGCCGTCGGCGTCCACATCCTGCCCGCGGACCACGCGCGGGCACGTTCCGTACTGGCCGCGGCCCGTTCCTCGGCGCTGCTCGGTGATCCACGCTTCGTGCAGGTGCTGGACGCGGTCGAGGAGGACGACCTCGTCTACGTCGTCCACGAGTGGCTCCCCGACGCCGTCGAGCTGACCACCCTCCTCGCCCCGGGCCCGCTCGAGGTGTACGAGGCGTACCAGATGGTCAGTCAGATCGCCTCCGCCATGGCGGCCGCGCACCGTGAGGGCCTGGCCCATCTGCGTCTGAACCCCAACGCCGTGCTGCGCACGTCGTCCGGACAGTGGCGCATCCGCGGCCTGGCCGTGAACGCCGCGCTGCGCGGCATCAGCTCCGCCACCCCGCAGCGCACCGACACGGAGGCCATGGGCGCGCTGCTGTACGCGGCGCTCACCCAGCGCTGGCCGTACGAGAGCGACGCCTACGGTCTGTCCGGGCTGCCCAAGGACGTCGGCCTGATCGCGCCGGACCAGGTGCGGGCGGGCGTGCACCGCGGCCTGTCCGAACTCAGCATGCGCGCGCTGGCCAACGACGGGGCGACCGCTTCCCGGCACGAGTCCCCCTGCAAGACGCCGGAGGAGCTGGTGAAGGCGATCGGTGAGATGCCGCGCATCCGCCCGCCGGAGCCGGCGTTCACCGCCCCGCCGGAGTACCAGCGCACGACCTACCAGCAGGGCACCTACGGCCGTCCGGCACCGCACCCGGGCGCCACCCGTCCCGTCCCGTCACCACCTGCCCCGCTGCAGAGCCGTACCGGCAGGGCACTGAAGTGGGCCGTGTCGGCGCTCCTCATCGCCGCGCTGGGGCTGGGCAGTTGGCAGCTCGCGGAAGTCCTCATGGACAGCGGCAACAAGTCCGACGACACCAACAAGACCCAGACGACGGACGGCAACGACAAGAACGGCAAGGCGCCGAAGCCGGTCAAGACCCTCGCCATCCAGGGAGCACAGGAATACGTCGCCAAGGGCGACGCACAGCACCCGGGCGACGTCGACAAGACCTACGACCACGACAGTTCCACGTACTGGCGCACCGCCAGCTACAAGGACGGTCCGAACATGAACCCCCTCTTCAAGCCCGGCGTCGGTATCGTCTACGACTTCGGCTCGAAGCAGGAGGTGTCCGCCGCCTCGATAGGGCTTCTGTTCGGCGGCAACCACACGACCGTGACGCTGTACGCGACCAATTCCATGAGTTCGTCGGTTCCGCTGACGTCGATGACGAAAATGGGGTCGGTGACGACGACGGGAACGACCGCCAAGGTGAGGGTCACCAAGCCGGTGAAGAGCCGGTACGTACTCGTCTGGTTCACGGCCCTGCCGTACGCGGCAGGCGACTCGTACAGCGACGCGGGATACAAGCAGGCCATCACCGACCTGAAGTTCACAGGCTGAGCACGTCGTCCACGGGAGGGGGTCCGATGGCAGATGGGAACGCATATGGCGACGCAAGCGATCAGGACCTTCTCGCCCGCCATGTAGAGGGCGACCCGGACGCCTTCGGTGAGCTCGTGCGGCGGCATCGGGATCGTCTCTGGGCCGTGGCGCTGCGGACGCTGGGCGACCGCGAGGAAGCCGCCGACGCCGTCCAGGACGCGCTCGTGTCCGCCTACCGGGCCGCCCACACCTTCCGCGGACAGTCGGCCGTCACGACCTGGCTCCACCGCATCACGGTGAACGCCTGTCTCGACCGCGCCCGGAAGGCTGCCTCGCGCAAGACCGCGCCGGTCGACGACACCGAACGGCTGGAGCAGCTGCTGGAGCCGCACGAGGAAGCGTCGGCCCCCGCGGAGCGCAACGACCTGCACCGCCAGCTGCTGGAGGCGCTCGGCACCCTCCCGCCCGACCAGCGTGCCGCCCTCGTCCTCGTGGACATGCAGGGATACCCCGTCGCCGAAGCCGCCGCCGTGCTCGACGTCCCGACCGGAACCGTCAAGAGCCGCTGCGCCCGTGGCAGAGCGAGACTCCTCCCGCTGCTCACCCATCTCCGGCCGGAAAGCGCCGGTACCGGAAAAGAACAGGGTGAGAGGCGGAACCGGACTCAGGGGACATCCGTCCCACCGGCAGCGGGGCCGCCGACTGCCGGTCCACGTGATACCGGGCCAAGCGATTCAGCTGCTGTGAAGGGCGGAGGTGGGCGAGCGTGACATCCACGACGGACAGGGCCGGGCACCCGGACGCCGCCGAGATCTCCGACCTCACCGAGGGACTCCTTCCCGCGACCCGTACCGCCGACATACGGCAGCATCTCGACGGGTGCGAACTCTGCGCGGACGTCCATGCGTCCCTGGAGGAGATCAGGGGACTGCTCGGCACGCTCCCCGGACCGCCGCAGATGCCCGCCGACGTCGCCGGTCGTATCGACGCCGCCCTCGCCGCAGAGGCCCTCCTGGGCGCCACCTCACCCGGCACCGACGACAGCGCTCATGTTTCACGTGAAACATCGGCAACCGCGGATCGTCCCTCCGGGCGGGCACGGACCTCGACGACCGGTCCGGGCCGTAAGAACCGCAAGAGGGCGGGACGTCGCAGGATCGCCGTTCTCGGTGGCGTCTTCGCGATCGCCGCGCTAGGACTCGGATCCGTACTGATCGCCACGCTCGACGACGGAAAGCCCTCCAGCACGGAAGCCGGCGGCCGGCAGACCGCGACGGCGGACACCTTCTCCGACAGTAGGCTGGAGAAGCAGGTGACCGACCTCCTGGCGAAGCCGCAGACCCAGGGACGCGGCTCGTCCGCTCCGCACAGCAGCGTGGGCGTGCAGAGTGACCCTGGCATCGTCTCGCCCAAGATCGACCGTGCGCCCTCGGTGCCTCCCTGCATCCAGAACGGCATCGGCCGCAATGACGTGGCGCTGGCGACCGAGGAGGGCACCTACAAGCGCACTCCCGCCCTGCTCGTCGTCCTCTCCGATCCCTCGGACAGCACTAAGGTGAACGCGTACCTCGTCGACACGGCGTGTGTCTCCCATCCGTCGACGAAAGCCAAGGTTCTGCTGAGGCAGTCCTACACCCGGCCGTAGCGCTGAGGCTTCGCCTGCGTCTCCCGTGGTATCCCGTACGGTGTCGCGTCCTCACGTGCTCCGGCGTCATGCTCCGTGCGCCCGGACACAGCGGGAATGCGCGCCCCTTAGGATCCGTTGGGTGGTGTGAGAGTTCCGAAAGGCGCTCCCGCCGGTCCGACGACGCAGACCAGAGACGAGGAAACTAGCCGTGAGCGACGTCCGTAACGTGATCATCATCGGCTCCGGGCCCGCCGGCTACACGGCGGCGCTCTACACCGCGCGCGCGTCGCTGAAGCCGCTGGTCTTCGAGGGCGCCGTCACCGCCGGTGGTGCGCTCATGAACACCACCGAGGTGGAGAACTTCCCCGGCTTCCAGGACGGCATCATGGGCCCCGAGCTCATGGACAACATGCGCGCCCAGGCCGAGCGCTTCGGCGCCGAGCTCGTCCCGGACGACGTCGTCTCCGTCGACCTGACCGGTGAGATCAAGACCGTCACGGACACCGCCGGCACCGTGCACAAGGCGAAGGCCGTCATCGTCGCCACCGGCTCGCAGCACCGCAAGCTCGGCTTGCCGAACGAGGACGCGCTGTCGGGTCGCGGTGTCTCCTGGTGTGCCACCTGTGACGGCTTCTTCTTCAAGGACCAGGACATCGCCGTGATCGGCGGAGGGGACACCGCGATGGAGGAGGCCACCTTCCTCTCCCGCTTCGCCAAGTCCGTGACGATCGTCCACCGCCGGGACACCCTGCGCGCCTCGAAGGCGATGCAGGAACGCGCCTTCGCCGACCCGAAGATCAAGTTCGTGTGGGACAGCGAGGTCGCCGAGATCCAGGGTGACCAGAAGCTGGCGGGTCTGAAGCTGCGCAACCTCAAGACCGGCGAGCTGAGCGACCTGGCGGTCACCGGCCTGTTCATCGCGATCGGCCATGACCCGCGCACCGAACTCTTCAAGGGCCAGCTCGACCTGGACGAGGAGGGCTACCTCAAGGTCGACGCCCCCTCGACCCGCACCAACGTGGCCGGCGTGTTCGCCGCCGGTGACGTCGTCGACCACACCTACCGCCAGGCGATCACCGCCGCCGGCACCGGTTGCTCCTCCGCTCTCGACGCCGAGCGTTTCCTCGCGGCCCTGGCGGACGAGGAGCAGGCCGAGCCCGAGAAGACCTCCGTCTGACCCCCTTCCGCCCCACCGCACACCAGTAAAAGGAGCCCCCGCAGTGGCCGACCTGAAGAACGTGACCGACGACTCCTTCGAGCAGGACGTCCTCAAGAGCGACAAGCCCGTCCTGGTGGACTTCTGGGCCGCCTGGTGCGGTCCGTGCCGCCAGATCGCCCCGTCGCTCGAGGCGATCGCCAAGGAGTACGGCGACAAGATCGAGGTCGTCAAGCTCAACATCGACGAGAACCCGGGTACGGCCGCCAAGTACGGCGTCATGTCCATCCCGACGCTGAACGTCTACCAGGGCGGCGAGGTCGCCAAGACCATCGTCGGCGCCAAGCCGAAGGCCGCGATCGTCCGCGACCTCGAGGACTTCATCGCCGAGTGACGTTTCACGTGAAACATGAAGGGGGCCGACCCGTCCGGGTCGGCCCCCTTCGCGTTATGCGGCCCGTCAGACCGGTCAGAGAGGACGGAGCGCGGGCTCCTTCTGTACGGCCCCCAGGAGCCGGTCGAGCGCCATCTCCACGTCTTCCTTCCAGGAGAGCGTCGTCCGCAGCTCCAGCCGCAGGCGCGGGTACGTGGGGTGCGGCCGTACGGTCTTGAAGCCCACGGCCAGGAGGTGGTCGGCGGGCAGCACACACGCGGGCTCCTTCCACCGAGCGTCTCCGAAGGCTTCGATGGCCTTGAAGCCCCGGCGCAGGAGATCCTTGGCGACCGTCTGGACCATCACCCGGCCCAGCCCCTGCCCCTGGTATCCCGGCATGATGAACGCGGTCATCAGCTGTACCGCGTCCGGTGACATGGGGCTCGTGGGAAACGCCGTGGAGCGGGGTACGTAAGCGGGCGGTGCGTAGAGCACGAAGCCCACCGGGACATCGTCGACGTACACGACCCGGCCGCATGATCCCCAGTCCAGCAGGACGGCCGAGATCCATGCCTCTTTCTCCAACGCGGCCGTGCCCGCCTTTATCGCGGCCTCACCGCTGACGGGGTCCAGTTCCCAGAAGACACACGAGCGGCAACGGTTGGGAAGGTCCTGAAGGTTGTCCAGCGTGAGCGGTACGAGCCGACGCCCCATGAAGGCTGTTCCTCGCTTCCTTCGCCCGCAGCGTCGCGAGCGGCTGTCAGAGCGCTCCGTTCTCTCAGCAGACTGCCGACGAAGCCGCCGACCGCGCCGAGTCCAAGGCCCGCGCCCACCAGCCCGGTGCGGCTCATCGTTCGCATGGCCCCTGCCCCCTCTCAGAGGTACTGCCAGGTGGATGCGCCATACCTGAACGCATCGTATCCACACAGCCATTCCATCGATACCGCCTGAAAGCAAAGAGCGGGCCGTGTCCGTACACACCGGACACGGCCCGCCTCGTCCACCGGCCGAGCGAGACGACTCGGCCCGCCTCGGACTGCCTAGGCCTCGGACTCCTCCGAGTCACCCTCCCCAAGGCCCTTCTGCAGGACCGGACCCTCGCCCGGGGCGAGCGTGCCGAGGATCCGCTCGAGGTCCTCCATGGAGGCGAACTCGACCGTGATCTTCCCCTTCTTCTGCCCCAGGTCGACCTTCACCCGCGTCTCGAAGCGGTCCGAGAGCCGGGTCGCCAGGTCGCTGAGCGCCGGGGAGACCCGGGCACCGGCCCGCGGGCCCTTGGAGCGCTGAGCCGTCTGCGGCCGCGAGCCCATGAGGGTCACGATCTCCTCGACGGCCCGGACGGAGAGACCCTCGGCCACGATCCGGTGGGCGAGCCGGTCCTGCTCCTCCGAGTCCTCGACGGACAGCAGCGCCCTGGCGTGACCGGCGGAGAGGACTCCGGCGGCGACCCGCCGCTGGACCGCCGGCGAGAGCTTCAGCAGACGCAGGGTGTTGGAGACCTGAGGGCGGGAGCGACCGATGCGGTCGGCCAGCTGGTCGTGCGTGCAGTTGAAGTCCTTCAGGAGCTGGTCGTAGGCCGCGGCCTCTTCCAGCGGGTTCAGCTGCGCGCGGTGCAGGTTCTCCAGGAGGGCGTCCAGGAGAAGCTTGTCGTCCTCCGTGGCCCGCACGATCGCCGGAATCGCCTCGAGACCGGCCTCACGGCTGGCCCGCCAGCGCCGCTCACCCATGATGAGCTCATAGCGCGCGGGGCCGACCTGCCGTACGACGACCGGCTGGAGGAGGCCGACCTCCTTGATGGAGGTGACGAGTTCCTGCAGCGCGTCCTCGTCGAAGACGTCACGTGGCTGGCGCGGGTTGGGGCTGATGGAGTCGAGGGGAAGTTCCGCGAAGTGGGCGCCCATGGGAGGCCCGGGAGTCTCCGCGGCGCCGTACAGCGACGGCTCCTCGGTTTCATGTGAAACAGGCGGCAGCGTCGCCACCTTCGCCGCGGCCACTCCGCGGTCGGTCGTCAGCACCGGAACCGATGCGGGGGACGCGGAAGCCGCAGCCGGGGCCGGCGTCTTCTCCGTCGGGGCCGCGGGGATCAGTGCGCCGAGACCACGGCCCAAACCCCTCCGTCGCTCGCTCACTGAATCCCCTCCACCATGCTCGGGTTGCCCTGGGCCCCGATATGGGCCTGCGTCGGGTCGTAGCTGACGCCGACACCCTTCAGAGCGATTTCTCGTGCCGCCTCAAGATAGGACAAGGCACCGCTGGACCCCGGATCATAGGTCAGCACTGTCTGTCCGTAGCTCGGCGCCTCGGAGATGCGGACCGAGCGGGGAATGCTCGTCCTCAGCACCTCGTCGCCGAAGTGGGTGCGCACCTCTTCCGCGACCTGCGACGCGAGTCGCGTCCGGCCGTCGTACATGGTGAGCAGGATCGTCGAGACATGCAGGGCGGGGTTGAGGTGCCCCCGCACCAGGTCGACGTTGCGCAGCAGTTGTCCCAGGCCCTCCAGCGCGTAGTACTCACACTGGATCGGGATGAGCACCTCCGCGCCGGCGACCAACGCGTTGACCGTCAGCAGACCGAGTGAGGGCGGGCAGTCGATGAGGATGTAGTCCAGCGGATGCTCGTATGCCTGGATCGCCCGCTGCAGTCGGCTCTCCCGCGCCACCAGGGACACCAGCTCGATCTCCGCACCGGCGAGATCGATGGTGGCGGGCGCGCAGAAGAGTCCTTCGACATCGGGGACGGGCTGGACGACTTCGGCCAGCGGTTTGCTGTCGATCAGCACGTCGTAGATGGACGGCACTTCGGCATGGTGGTCGATTCCCAGGGCCGTGGACGCGTTGCCCTGGGGGTCGAGGTCGACCACGAGGACACGGCCGCCGTGCACAGCCAGCGAAGCGGCGAGGTTGACCGTAGTCGTCGTCTTCCCCACGCCACCCTTCTGGTTGGCGACCACGATGATGCGGGTCTGCTCGGGCCGTGGCAGGCCCTCGCCGGCGCGATTCAGCGCCTCCACCGCCAGTTGGGCAGCACGACCGATCGGAGTGTCGTCCATCGGGGGCGGTGTTTCACGTGAAACATCCTCCCCCATCGACTCGGTACGGGGACCGGGGACCGGATCGGTCATCGGTCCCGCGATGTTGGCGTCGGACCGCAAGGATTCACTCTCCTCGACTTCAGGCTCGCAATGAACAGAGCCTCCCATGTCTTCGGGGTTGTGAACCAGTGAGGCCTGTTGTTCTGTGGAGAAATCCACCTCTGTGGACAACTCCACACCCTCATCGAGTGAACCAAGGGGCTTTCGGTCGCGGGGTTCGGCCGCAGCGCGGCCCCGGCTGATGATGCCGTGCAGCAGTGAGCGACGTTTCACGTGAAACACGATGCACAGCAGCCGTGATCGAACTGTCGCGACACTCCGGCGCGCGTAGGTTTGGCAGCTTGTGTGGAGTACGTCTCGTCGTCAGGACGGATCAGCGGCGTCGACGCGCGCGACCGGTGCGAGCGGCCTTCGCACGCTTGGCCGCGAACCGCACACCGCCGGGGCTCTCCCCGACTTCGACCCGGACGACCGTGGACAAGGGATCCACCACTCCCTCACCCACATGCAGGATGGAGGTCTCCACGGCACCGAGCTTGCTGAGCGCCGTGGCGGCGCTCTTGAGCTCCTCCTCCGCGGTGTCCCCCTTGAGCGCCAGCATCTCGCCGTACGGGCGCAACAGCGGGATTCCCCAGGTGGCCAGCCGGTCCAACGGAGCCACCGCTCGCGCCGTCACCACATGGACCGGAGTGAGCTTGCCCATGACCTCCTCGGCGCGGCCACGGACGACCGTCACATGGTCCAGGCCCAGCAGTTCCACGACCTCGGTGAGGAAGGTGGTCCGCCGCAGCAAGGGCTCCAGCAGCGTGATCTTCAGGTCCTCCCGGACGAGCGCCAGGGGAATGCCCGGCAGACCGGCCCCGGAGCCGACGTCGCACACGGTGACGCCCTCGGGGACGACCTCCGAGAGCACCGCGCAGTTCAGCAGATGCCGCTCCCACAGGCGGGGCACCTCCCGTGGGCCGATCAGCCCCCGCTGCACACCCGCCTCGGCGAGCAGCTCCGCATAGCGCACCGCGTCCGCGAAGCGATCACCGAACACCTCACGCGCATGCTCGGGCGCAGGGGGGAGTTCCGCTGCCTCCGTCACGGGGACCGTCCTTCCGTACCGCACCGGCGCACTCGGCGCCGACCACCAGAACTATCAGGCTGACAAAGACCGGCCCCGTCTGCGCAACAGACGGGGCCGGAGGAACGTGGGGACCGATCAGGCGGGAAGCACGACGACGAAGCGCTGCGGCTCCTCGCCCTCGGACTCGCTGCGCAGGCCCGCGGCCTTGACCGCGTCATGCACCACCTTGCGCTCGAACGGCGTCATCGGCTGCAGTTTCACCGGCTCGCCGCTGTTCTTCACATCGGCGGCGGCCTTGGCACCCAGCTCGGACAGCTCGGCACGCTTCTTGGCCCGGTAGCCAGCGATGTCCAACATCAGCCGGCTGCGGTCCCCGGTCTCCCGGTGGACGGCCAGGCGTGTCAGCTCCTGCAGCGCCTCCAGCACCTCGCCGTCACGGCCGACCAGCTTCTGCAGGTCTCGGCTTCCCGCGTCGCTGATGATCGAGACAGCGGCGCGGTCGGCCTCGACGTCCATGTCGATGTCGCCGTCGAGATCGGCGATGTCCAGCAGACCCTCGAGGTAGTCCGCCGCGATCTCGCCCTCCTGCTCCAGGCGGGTCAGGGTGTCTGCACCCTCGGCAGCGGCGGAGGTGGTGCCTTCCGTCACGGGATGGGCTCCTTCTTACTTCTTGGAGGGGGACTTGGGGCGCTGCGGGCCTTTGCGCTGCCCGGACTGGGCCTTGCTGCGGGTGCCGCCGGCACCGGGCTGTGGAGCGGCCTTCTTGGCAGGGGCGGCAGGCTTGGCGTCCTCGGGCTCGTCGGACTTGCTCAGCGAAGTGGTCTCACCGGCCGGCTTGGCACTGCCGGACTGCCGCTGGGCCTTGGTCTGACGCTTGGGCTGCTGGCGCTTGGGAACGGCGGTGCCGGTCGTCGTGGGCGTACCGTCCTCGGTCTGGACCGCCACGGCGCTGTCGCTCTTCACCACGGTGCCGTCGGCCTGGGCCGCGAGGCCCGCCTTGTTCAGACCGTTGATGAACTTGCGCTCGAACTCGTTGCGGTCGCGGCCCTTGGCGACGATCGCCTTGACGATCGTCTTCTCGCTGCGGCGACGGACCTTGCCGTGCTGCGTGACGTGCTTGCTCAGGCGCTCCAGGTAGGCGGCCTGGGCCTTGGAACCCGGGGTGGGGTTGTTGTGGATGACGTACATCTGCTGGCCCATGGTCCACACGTTGGTGGTCAGCCAGTAGACGAGGACACCGACCGGGAAGTTGATGCCGAAGACGGCGAACATGACCGGGAAGACGTACATCAGCATCTTCTGCTGCTGCATGAACGGCGTCTTCACCGTGGTGTCGACGTTCTTCGTCATCAGCTGGCGCTGCGTGTAGAACTGCGACGCCGACATCAGGACGATCATGAGTGCGGTGACGACCCGCACGTCGGTGACCGTGGCGCCCAGGGCGTGGACGGTGGCGGCGCCGTCCTTGAACTTCGCGGCGAGCGGCGCCCCGAAGATGTGCGCCTTACGGGCGCTGGCCAGCAGCGAGTCGTTGATGACGCCGATGGTCTTGCCCGAGGCGATGCCGTTGAGCACGTGGTACAGGGCGAAGAAGAACGGGGACTGCGCCAGGATGGGAAGGCACGAGGAGAGCGGGTTGGTGCCCGTCTCCTTGTACAGCTTCATCATCTCTTCGGACTGACGCTGTTTGTCGTTCTTGTAGCGCTCCTGGATCTTCTTCATCTCCGGCTGGAGCGTCTGCATGGCCCGCGTCGACTTGATCTGCTTCACGAAGAGCGGGATCAGGCAGATACGGATCAGGATCACCAGGGACACGATCGACAGGCCCCAGGCCCACCCGGTGTCGGGGCCGAAGATGGCGCCGTACATCTTGTGGAACTGGACGATGACCCATGAGACGGGTGTCGTGATGAAGCTGAAGAGGCTGGCAATCGTGTCCACTAATCATGCTCCTTGGGCATGGGACGAGGTCTCTGCGGCCGGGCTCGAAGGAGGATTCTCTTCGGTGCTCGAAACAGGATTCTCTTCGGTGACCGGTTCGGCGGCGGAGGGCCCGCCCCTGCGTGCGCGCCAGGCGTCACGCAGCATTTCGTGCCACCGCGGGCGCTTGCGCTCAGGGACATGGTCCACACCGCCCAGCGACCACGGATTGCACCGCAGGATGCGCCAGGCCGTGAGCGCCGTGCCCTTGATGGCGCCGTGGCGGTCGATGGCCGTGTAGCCGTAGTGGGAACACGACGGGTAGTACTTGCACACCGGTCCGAGCAGCGGACTGATCGTCCACTGGTACAGCTTGATCAGAGCCAGCAGCGGGTACTTCATCGCGCGCCCCCTCCCAGCAGCCGCTCCAGGGCGGCATCCAGGTCTCGGGCCAGTTGTACATGGTCGGCGTCGCCCGCACCGGGCAGCGCTCGTACGACTACCAGGCTACCGGGGGGAAACAGGGCGACTCGATCGAGCATCAGATGACGAAGCCTGCGCTTCACCTTGTTGCGGACGACCGCTCCACCCACGGCCTTGCTCACGACGAAACCCGCACGCGTCGGGGGAGCGCTCTCCCCAGGCGCGTGCGGGTCCGTGGCACCGCTACGAAGATGGACGACGAGGGACGGGCGGCCGGCCCGGCGCCCTCGTCGTACCGCGGTCGCGAAGTCCTCGCGCCGCCTCAGCCGGTTCTCGGTGGGCAGCACGACGGCATGACCTGACCGGGATCAGGCGGACAGACGGGCGCGACCCTTGCTACGGCGGGACGCGAGAATCGCGCGGCCGGCACGGGTGCGCATACGCAGCCGGAAGCCGTGGGTCTTCGCGCGACGACGGTTGTTCGGCTGGAAGGTGCGCTTGCTCACTCGGGGGCTCCAGAAATCAAATCGGTGGTTGCGGGTGCCGTCCTGGCTGTCACCGTGCGCCCACGAGTAGCTCGCAGTTACGCCCGAGTGCACCGCTTCCCGATCACCTTCAGCGATCTGTGCCCTTCGGAGGCAGGCGGCAGCAGCCATCGACAACTCGACCTGGTTACGGTACGCGCGGCTACGCCATCCGGTCAAACCAGGGGTCACGGAGAGACACTATCCACAGGCTGGGGACAACAACTTGAACCGCACCCGTCGCCCTGACTACCGTGGCTGAACTCCGATTCGTTCCCTTGACCCCTTGTTCTTGGCTCCACCCCATTTGAATCCCGACCCGTCCCACAACCACACGTTCGTGGGACTCGTGAGAGAGCGTGCCCTGTGGCTGACGTACCTGCCGATCTTGCCGCAGTGTGGCCACGAGTACTGGAGCAGCTTCTCGGCGAGGGGCGCGGGCAGGGTGTGGAGACGAAGGACGAGCACTGGATCCGGCGCTGCCAGCCGCTCGCGCTCGTCGCCGACACCGCCCTGCTCGCCGTACCGAACGAGTTTGCGAAGGGGGTGCTCGAGGGGCGCCTCGCGCCGATCGTCAGCGAGACGCTGAGCCGCGAGTGCGGCCGCCCGATCCGTATCGCGATCACCGTCGACGACTCCGCCGGCGAACCCCCGGCCCCGCCGGCGCCCCCGGTCCGCTCCCAGCCGCGCTACGAGGAACCGGAACTGCCCTCGGGCCAGTACGACGGCTCCTACGACAACCAGTACGAGGGGTACGGCCGCCACCGCGCCGACGATCGCCACCAGGCGCGCACCGAGCAGCTGCCCGGCGGCCCGGGCGACCAGCTGCCGCCCCCGCGCGCGGACCAGCTCCCCAGCCCGCGCCCGGCCTACCCCTCCGAGTACCAGCGTCCCGAGCCCGGCGCCTGGCCGCGCCCTTCCCAGGACGAGTACAGCTGGCAGCAGCAGCGCCTCGGTTTTCCGGAGCGCGACCCCTACGCCTCTCCGTCGCAGGACTCCTACGGCTCCCCGCAGGACTCGTACGCCCCGCCGTCCCAGGACTACCGTCCGCAGTCGATGGAGCGGCCGCCCTACGACGGCCAGCGCCCCGACTACGACCAGACGCGCCCGGACTACGACCGCGACGGCCGGAGCGAGTACGACCGCGCCCCCCGCCGGGAGCTGCCCGAGCCGCCGTCCGGCTCGGGACACGTCCACCGCGGCGGCCCCGTGGGCCCCAACCTGCCCACCACCGGCGCCCCCGGCCCGCTGGCAGCGAAGCCCGCGCCGGCCACCGGTCCCGGTGAGCCCACCGCGCGCCTGAACCCGAAGTACCTCTTCGACACGTTCGTCATCGGCGCCTCCAACCGCTTCGCGCACGCGGCCGCGGTCGCCGTCGCCGAAGCACCGGCGAAGGCCTACAACCCCCTGTTCATCTACGGGGAGTCGGGCCTCGGCAAGACCCACCTGCTGCATGCCATCGGGCACTACGCGCGCAGCCTCTACCCGGGCACGCGCGTGCGTTATGTGAGCTCGGAGGAGTTCACCAACGAGTTCATCAACTCCATCCGCGACGGCAAGGGCGACAGCTTCCGCAAGCGCTACCGCGAGATGGACATCCTGCTCGTCGACGACATCCAGTTCCTCGCGGACAAGGAGTCGACGCAGGAGGAGTTCTTCCACACCTTCAACACGCTCCACAACGCCAACAAGCAGATCGTGCTCTCCAGCGACCGGCCGCCCAAGCAGCTGGTCACGCTGGAGGACCGGCTGCGGAACCGTTTCGAGTGGGGTCTGATCACCGACGTCCAGCCGCCCGAGCTGGAGACGCGCATCGCGATCCTGCGCAAGAAGGCGGTGCAGGAGCAGCTCAACGCCCCGCCGGAGGTACTGGAGTTCATCGCCTCCCGCATCTCGCGCAACATCCGCGAGCTGGAGGGCGCGCTGATCCGGGTGACGGCGTTCGCCTCGCTCAACCGGCAGCCGGTGGACCTGGGGCTGACCGAGATCGTCCTCAAGGACCTGATCCCCGGCGGCGAGGACTCCGCTCCCGAGATCACGGCCGGCGCCATCATGGCGGAGACCGCGCAGTACTTCGGGCTGACGGTGGAGGACCTGTGCGGCACCTCGCGCGGCCGGGCCCTGGTCACCGCCCGGCAGATCGCCATGTACCTGTGCCGTGAGCTGACCGACCTCTCGCTGCCGAAGATCGGCGCGCAGTTCGGCAACCGCGACCACACGACCGTCATGCACGCGGACCGCAAGATCCGCAATCTGATGGCCGAGCGACGCTCCATCTACAACCAGGTGACGGAGCTGACGAACCGCATCAAGAACGGCTGAGCCGGCCGCACTCACGCCGTCGAGGGCGCCCCCGGGACCGATCCCGGGGGCGCCCATCGTCGTCCCGGGGACACCCGCTGTTCGATTACCTGCCGGGTTACGGCCTCTCTCCACAGATCCGGTGACTTTTTCCCGTCCACATGCTGGGGACTGCGAAGTTGTCCAGATCACGGTCCACAGGCAGCCTGGTGGAAGACGATCACCCCAGTTCAGGTGGCTGTGGATTCGTGGACGAAGGATCTCCACAGACTGTGGACAGTCGGAAGATCCACAGGCTGTGCATCGAGTTGTCCACTGACAACCCACAGGCAGGGCCCCGTTGTCCCCAGCGAATCGCCACTTCTCCACATGCCTGTCCACTGTTCGGCAACCCGACGCGCCTGATCACCGCGTCGAGTGAAAGGCGTCACATGAAGGTGCCGGGTTGGGCTGTGGGAAACGTGGGTAAAGCTGGGGACGGCACTGGGGAGAAGTCGCCTCAGGCTGTGCACGGGGTGTGCAGAACTTTCCGTTCTCCACAGAACCCCGGAGTTGTCCACCGCCTCCGCCCACAGGGCCAGTGGACAAAATCTCGCCTCTGAGCTGGGAAAACGGGGTTATCCACGGTATCCACAGCCCCTACTACTACTCCCGACTAGAGAGAGTGAGAAGTTCGTTTCGAAGAGGGCCCTGTGCACAACTCGCCGTCCGGCTCCCGGCTGCTCCTCGTCACGACTTGACCCCGACGGGCGCCTACTGTCAGTGCCGTGCGTCAGACTGTTCCCTGGTGTCCTTCCCGCCACAGGGGCCGACGACACCGAGACAGACGACGAAGCCAGGCAGGCCGTAGAAGCGCCGGCAACAGCAGGAGGCGGCAACAGTGAAGATCCGGGTGGAACGCGACGTACTCGCGGAGGCAGTGGCCTGGGCGGCGCGCAGCCTCCCGGCCCGTCCGCCGGCGCCTGTCCTCGCCGGCCTCCTGCTGAAGGCCGACGACGGGGCCCTGAGCCTGTCCAGCTTCGACTACGAGGTTTCCGCGCGGGTGTCGGTGGAGGCGGAGGTCGAGGAGGAGGGCACGGTCCTCGTCTCCGGCCGGCTGCTCGCCGACATCTGCCGCGCCCTCCCCAACCGCCCGGTGGAGATTTCCACAGACGGTGTACGGGCGACGGTGGTCTGCGGCTCCTCGCGGTTCACACTCCACACCCTGCCTGTGGAGGAGTACCCGTCCCTGCCGCAGATGCCGAACGCGACGGGCACGGTGCCGGGCGAGGTCTTCGCCTCCGCGGCCGCCCAGGTGGCCATCGCCGCCGGCCGTGACGACACGCTGCCCGTCCTCACCGGTGTGCGCATCGAGATCGAGGGCGACACGGTGACGCTGGCCTCCACCGACCGCTACCGCTTCGCGGTCCGCGAGTTCCTGTGGAAGCCGGAGAACCCGGAGGCCTCCGCGGTCGCCCTGGTGCCCGCCAAGACGCTCCTGGACACGGCCAAGGCGCTGACCAGCGGTGACAGCGTGACCCTGGCGCTGTCCGGCTCGGGCGCGGGCGAGGGTCTGATCGGTTTCGAGGGCGCCGGGCGGCGCACGACCACCCGCCTCCTCGAGGGCGACCTCCCGAAGTACCGCACGCTGTTCCCGACGGAGTTCAACTCGATCGCCGTGATCGAGACCGCCCCGTTCGTGGAGGCCGTCAAGCGCGTGGCTCTGGTCGCCGAGCGCAACACCCCGGTGCGGCTCAGCTTCGAGCAGGGCGTGCTCATCCTGGAGGCCGGCTCCAGCGACGACGCACAGGCTGTGGAGAGGGTCGACGCGCAGCTGGAGGGCGACGACATCTCGATCGCCTTCAACCCGACCTTCCTGCTGGACGGCCTGAGCGCGATCGACTCCCCCGTCGCCCAGCTCTCCTTCACCACGTCCACGAAGCCGGCCCTGCTGAGCGGCAAGCCGGCCCTGGACGCGGAGGCGGACGAGGCCTACAAGTACCTGATCATGCCGGTTCGGCTCAGCGGCTGACACGGTGCCGGTTGTCCACAGGCCGTGGAGAAAGACCTCGCGGCCTGGGGAAACCCGCAGGTCGGGGCGTACATCTGAGCGTGTATGCCCACAGCTGTGCGTGAGCGTCCGGGTCTAGGCTCGGACGTGGGTACGAACAGGTGCCTCACACGCCACACAGCAACCTAAGGATCAACACTGATGGAGCTCGGTCTCATCGGCCTCGGCAAGATGGGCGCCAACATGCGCGAGCGGATCCGCCGCGCGGGCCACACCGTCGTCGGATACGACCGCAACCCGGACCTCGCGGATGTCCACAGCCTGAAAGAGCTTGTGGAGAGCCTCGCGGCCCCGCGCGTGGTCTGGGTGATGGTCCCTGCCGGTGCCCCCACCCAGTCGACGGTCGACGAGCTGGCCGAGCTTCTTGAGCCGGGCGACGTCGTCGTGGACGGCGGCAACTCCCGCTGGACGGACGACGAGAAGCACGCAGAGGAGCTCGCGGCCAAGGGCATAGGCTTCGTCGACTGCGGGGTCTCCGGCGGCGTCTGGGGCCTGGAGAACGGCTACGCGTTGATGTACGGCGGCGACGCGGAGAACGTCGCCAAGGTGCAGCCGGTCTTCGACGCCCTCAAGCCGGAAGGGACGTTCGGCGCGGTGCACGCCGGCAAGGTCGGCGCCGGCCACTTCGCGAAGATGGTCCACAACGGCATCGAGTACGCGATGATGCAGGCCTACGCCGAGGGCTGGGAGCTGCTGGAGAAGGTCGACTCCGTCACGGACGTGCGCGAGGTCTTCCGCTCCTGGCAGGAGGGCACCGTCATCCGTTCCTGGCTGCTGGACCTGGCGGTCAACGCCCTCGACGCGGACGAGCACCTGGACAGGCTGAAGGGTTTTGCACAGGACTCCGGCGAGGGACGCTGGACTGTGGAAGCAGCCATCGACAACGCCGTGCCGCTCCCGGCGATCACGGCCTCCCTCTTCGCGCGGTTCGCGTCGCGCCAGGAGGACTCTCCGCAGATGAAGATGATCGCGGCGCTGCGGAACCAGTTCGGCGGCCACGCGGTCGAGACGAAGTAATCCACAGGGCTGCGCGAGCAGTCCACAACCTGGGGGAGGTCGGCGACCGACCATGCACGTCACGCATCTGTCGCTGGCCGACTTCCGCTCGTACGCCCGGGTCGAAGTCCCGCTCGACCCGGGCGTCACCGCCTTCGTCGGCCCCAACGGCCAGGGCAAGACCAACCTCGTCGAGGCGGTCGGCTACCTTGCCACCCTCGGCAGCCACCGGGTCGCCTCCGACGCCCCCCTGGTGCGCATGGGCGCCGACCGCGCGGTGATCCGGGCGCAGATCAGGCAGGGCGAGCGGCAGCAACTGGTCGAGCTGGAGCTGAACCCCGGCAAGGCCAACCGGGCCCGCATCAACAGGTCCTCGCAGGTCAGACCCCGTGACGTGCTCGGCATCGTACGGACCGTGCTGTTCGCGCCCGAGGATCTCGCCCTGGTCAAGGGCGACCCCGGCGAGCGGCGCCGTTTCCTCGATGAGCTGATCACCGCCCGTTCCCCGCGCATGGCCGGCGTCCGCTCCGACTACGAGCGGGTGCTCAAGCAGCGCAACACCCTGCTGAAGTCGGCCGCCCTCGCCCGGCGGCACGGCGGCCGCTCCATGGACCTGTCCACCCTGGACGTCTGGGACCAGCATCTCGCCCGCGTGGGTGCCGAGTTGCTCGCCCAGCGCCTCGACCTGATCGCCGCGCTCCAGCCGCTCGCCGACAAGGCCTACGAGCAACTGGCCCCCGGCGGCGGCCCGATCGCCCTCGACTACAAGCCGTCGGCGCCCGGTGAGGCACACACGCGTGAGGATCTGTACGAGCAGTTGACGGCGGCGCTCGCCGAGGCGCGCAAGCAGGAGATCGAGCGGGGCGTCACCCTCGTGGGACCGCACCGGGACGATCTGCTACTCAAACTGGGCCAGTTGCCGGCCAAGGGGTACGCCTCGCACGGCGAGTCCTGGTCGTACGCGCTGGCGCTGCGCCTGGCCTCCTACGACCTGCTGCGCGCCGAGGGCAACGAACCGGTGCTGGTCCTCGACGACGTCTTCGCCGAGCTGGACACGCGCCGCCGGGAGCGGCTGGCCGAGCTGGTCGCGCCCGGCGAGCAGGTGCTGGTGACGGCCGCGGTCGACGACGACGTACCGCACGTGCTGGCGGGTACCCGGTTCTCCGTGGCGGACGGGACGGTGGAGCGCGTATGACGGATCGGGAACCCACCCCTGACAAGCCCGCCGAGCCCAGCGGCGTCGACCTCGCGCGCGTGGCGCTCAGGGCGGCGAAGGAAGCGGCACGCGCGCGGGGGGACGCGGCGCAGCAGAAGAAGCAGGCGCGGCGCGGGGGACTGCGCTCCGGCGCGCGCGCCGACGGACGCGACCCCATGGCGCTCGGCGCCGCGATCAACCGGCTGATCACCGAACGGGGTTGGGAGACGCCGGCCGCGGTGGGCGGGGTGATGGGCCGCTGGCCGCAGATCGTCGGCGAGGACGTGGCCAAGCACTGCGTGCCGGAGAAGTACGACGAGGACGAGCGGGTGCTCTTCGTGCGCTGCGACTCCACGGCCTGGGCGACGAATCTGCGCCTGCTGGCCCCCACCCTGGTCGCCCGGCTCAACGAGGACCTGGGGCACGGCGCGGTGCGGGTGATCAAGGTGAACGGCCCCAGTGGCCCCTCCCGTCGCTACGGCCCCCTGCGCGCCCCGGGCAGCACCGGACCCGGCGATACCTACGGGTGACAGACCTCACATCCGGGTCCCCCCGGCGGTGCCGTCGTACCGCCGGGGGGCGCCCTGTCGTACCACCGCACGCGGTTGCGAATCGCGACCTGACTCCCAAGTAGCCAGGGGTTGACAGCCGAAAGCGCTGAGTGCCTGCGTGAGCCTCTTGGAGCCCCGCTCCGCATATGGGGAGTCGGACGAGACCGGTTGAGGGCGCCACATGAGGACTCAGGTACCGGCAAACCCCCATCACTGTCGGCGCTACCGGTAGACTGGAAGCTAATCCCGCCCCATTCGTGGGGACCGTCCGGGAAAAGCTGAGCAACGCTGATCAAGGCTTACCAACGCAACATGCCGCAGCCGCTCCGGCAACCCGCCGACGAGCCCGGCTCGTGCTGTGCCAGAAAGGGCGCTTCGTGGCCGATTCCGGCAACCCCAACGAGAACATCCCGTCCACCGACGCCGGCGAGAACGGCGCGGTGACCTCGTCGAACGGCGAGGCCACCGCCTCGTACGACGCCAGCGCCATCACCGTCCTCGAGGGGCTGGACGCGGTCCGCAAGCGCCCCGGTATGTACATCGGTTCGACCGGTGAGCGGGGGCTGCACCACCTCGTGTACGAGGTCGTCGACAACTCGGTCGACGAGGCACTGGCCGGCTACGCGGACACCATCGACGTCACGATCCTCCCGGACGGCGGCGTGCGCGTCGTCGACAACGGCCGTGGCATCCCGGTGGGCATCGTCGCCTCCGAGGGCAAGCCGGCCCTCGAGGTCGTGCTGACCGTGCTGCACGCGGGCGGCAAGTTCGGCGGAGGCGGCTACGCGGTCTCCGGCGGTCTGCACGGCGTGGGTGTCTCCGTCGTGAACGCGCTGTCCTCGAAGGTCGCCGTCGAGGTGAGGACCGACGGCCACCGCTGGACGCAGGACTACAAGTTGGGCGTCCCGACGGCGCCGCTGGCCAAGCACGAGGCCACCGAGGAGACCGGCACCTCGGTCACCTTCTGGGCCGACCCGGACATCTTCGAGACCACCGAGTACTCCTTCGAGACGCTCTCGCGGCGCTTCCAGGAGATGGCGTTCCTCAACAAGGGTTTGACGATCAAACTCACTGACGAGCGCGAGTCGGCGAAGGCGACCTCCGGTGCCGACGAGGCCGGTGCGGACGAGAAGGCCGAGGTCAAGACCGTCACGTACCACTACGAGGGCGGCATCGTCGACTTCGTGAAGTACCTCAACTCCCGCAAGGGAGACGTGGTGCACAACACCGTCATCGATCTCGAGGCCGAGGACAAGGACAAGAGCCTGTCCCTCGAGGTCGCGATGCAGTGGAACAGCGGTTACAGCGAGGGCGTGTACTCCTTCGCCAACATCATCCACACGCACGAGGGCGGTACGCACGAGGAGGGCTTCCGCGCGGCCCTGACCTCGCTCATCAACAAGTACGCGCGCGACAAGAAACTGCTGCGCGAGAAGGACGACAACCTCACGGGTGACGACATCCGCGAGGGTCTGACCGCGATCATCTCGGTGAAGCTGAGCGAGCCGCAGTTCGAGGGTCAGACGAAGACCAAGCTCGGCAACACGGAGGCCAAGACCTTCGTGCAGCGGGCGGTCTACGAGCACCTCAACGACTGGCTGGACCGCAACCCGGTCGAGGCGGCGGACATCATCCGCAAGGGCATCCAGGCGGCCACCGCGCGCGTGGCGGCCCGAAAGGCCCGCGACCTGACCCGCCGCAAGGGCCTGCTGGAGTCGGCGTCGCTGCCGGGCAAGCTCTCCGACTGCCAGTCGAACGACCCGACCAAGTGCGAGATCTTCATCGTCGAGGGTGACTCCGCCGGCGGCTCGGCCAAGTCCGGCCGCAACCCGCAGTACCAGGCGATCCTCCCGATCCGCGGCAAGATCCTCAACGTCGAGAAGGCCAGGATCGACAAGATCCTGCAGAACCAGGAGATCCAGGCGCTGATCTCGGCCTTCGGCACCGGAGTTCACGAGGACTTCGACATCGAGAAGCTGCGCTATCACAAGATCATCCTGATGGCGGACGCCGACGTCGACGGGCAGCACATCAGCACCCTGCTGCTGACCTTCCTGTTCCGCTTCATGCGGCCGCTGGTCGAGGCCGGGCACGTGTTCCTGTCGCGTCCCCCGCTCTACAAGCTCAAGTGGGGCCGGGACGAGGTCGAGTACGCCTACTCCGACCGCGAGCGCGACGCCCTGGTGGAGCTCGGCCGGCAGCGCGGCAAGCGCATCAAGGAAGACACCATCCAGCGCTTCAAGGGCCTCGGTGAGATGAACGCCGAGGAGCTGCGTGTGACGACCATGGACCAGGAGCACCGCGTGCTCGGCCAGGTCACCCTCGACGACGCCGCCCAGGCCGACGACCTGTTCTCGGTGCTGATGGGCGAGGACGTCGAGGCCCGGCGCCAGTTCATCCAGCGCAACGCCAAGGACGTCCGCTTCCTCGACATCTGAGTCGGTCTCAGCTGACCGCACCAGGAAGGATCTTCACCAGCAATGGCCGACGAGAACACTCCTGTCACCCCTGAAGAGGGCGGCGACATCGTGATGCGCATCGAGCCCGTCGGGCTCGAGACGGAGATGCAGCGCTCGTACCTGGACTACGCGATGTCCGTCATCGTGTCCCGTGCGCTGCCCGACGTCCGGGACGGTCTCAAGCCCGTCCACCGTCGCGTCCTGTACGCCATGTACGACGGCGGCTACCGCCCCGAGCGCGGCTTCTACAAGTGCGCCCGTGTCGTCGGCGACGTCATGGGCAGCTACCACCCGCACGGCGACTCCTCGATCTACGACGCGCTGGTCCGTCTCGCGCAGCCGTGGTCGATGCGGATGCCGCTGGTGGACTCCAACGGCAACTTCGGCTCTCCGGGCAACGACCCGGCGGCGGCCATGCGCTACACCGAGTGCAAGATGGCGCCGCTGTCGATGGAGATGGTCCGTGACATCGACGAGGAAACCGTCGACTTCATGGACAACTACGACGGCCGCTCCCAGGAGCCGACCGTCCTGCCCGCCCGGTTCCCGAACCTGCTGATCAACGGCTCGGCCGGTATCGCGGTCGGCATGGCCACCAACATCCCGCCGCACAACCTGCGCGAGGTCGCGGCCGGCGCCCAGTGGTACCTGGAGAACCCGGAGGCCTCGCACGAGGAGCTCCTGGACGCCCTGATCGAGCGCATCAAGGGCCCCGACTTCCCCACCGGCGCCCTGGTGGTGGGCCGCAAGGGCATCGAGGAGGCCTACCGCACGGGCCGCGGCTCGATCACCATGCGCGCGGTCGTCGAGGTCGAGGAGATCCAGAACCGCCAGTGCCTGGTGGTCACGGAACTGCCCTACCAGGTCAACCCCGACAACCTCGCGCAGAAGATCGCCGACCTGGTGAAGGACGGCAAGATCGGCGGCATCGCGGACGTCCGCGACGAGACGTCCTCGCGCACCGGCCAGCGCCTGGTCATCGTGCTCAAGCGGGACGCGGTCGCCAAGGTCGTGCTGAACAACCTCTACAAGCACACGGACCTGCAGACCAACTTCGGCGCCAACATGCTGGCGCTGGTCGACGGCGTGCCGCGCACCCTGTCGCTGGACGCGTTCATCCGGCACTGGGTCGCGCACCAGATCGAGGTCATCGTCCGCCGTACGCGCTTCCGGCTGCGCAAGGCCGAGGAGCGGGCGCACATCCTGCGCGGCCTGCTGAAGGCCCTGGACGCCATCGACGAGGTCATCGCGCTGATCCGGCGCAGTGAGACCGTCGAGATCGCGCGCACGGGCCTGATGGACCTCCTGGAGATCGACGAGATCCAGGCCAACGCCATCCTCGAGATGCAGCTGCGCCGGCTCGCGGCCCTGGAGCGGCAGAAGATCGTCCAGGAGCACGACGAACTCCAGGCGAAGATCAACGAGTACAACGAGATCCTGGCCTCCCCGGTCCGCCAGCGCGGCATCGTCAGCGAGGAACTCGCCGCGATCGTCGAGAAGTACGGTGACGACCGCAAGACCATGCTGGTGCCCTACGACGGCGACATGTCCATCGAGGACCTCATCGCCGAGGAGGACATCGTCGTCACCGTCTCGCGCGGCGGCTACGTCAAGCGCACCAAGACGGACGACTACCGCGCCCAGAAGCGCGGCGGCAAGGGCGTGCGCGGCACGAAGCTGAAGGAAGACGACATCGTCGACCACTTCTTCGTCTCCACCACGCACCACTGGCTGCTGTTCTTCACCAACAAGGGCCGGGTCTACCGGGCGAAGGCGTACGAGCTTCCCGACGCCGGCCGTGACGCGCGCGGCCAGCACGTGGCGAACCTGCTCGCCTTCCAGCCGGACGAGGCGATCGCCGAGATCCTCGCCATCCGCGACTACGAGGCGGCGCCCTACCTGGTGCTGGCCACCAAGGGCGGTCTGGTCAAGAAGACGCCTCTGAAGGATTACGATTCTCCCCGTTCCGGCGGTGTCATCGCCATCAACCTCCGGGAGACGGAGGACGGTTCCGACGACGAACTGATCGGTGCCGAACTCGTCTCGCCCGAGGACGATCTGCTTCTGATCAGCAAGAAGGCGCAGTCGATCAGGTTCACCGCGACCGATGAGGCACTGCGGCCCATGGGGCGCGCCACCTCGGGTGTCAAGGGCATGAGTTTCCGTGAGGGAGACCAGCTGCTCTCGATGAATGTTGTTCGACCCGGTACGTTCGTGTTCACTGCCACAGACGGTGGGTACGCGAAGCGGACCGCCGTCGACGAGTACCGCGTCCAGGGTCGCGGCGGTCTGGGTATCAAGGCCGCCAAGATCGTCGAGGACCGCGGCTCGCTCGTCGGCGCGCTGGTGGTCGAGGAGACCGACGAGATCCTCGCCATCACACTGTCGGGCGGCGTGATTCGTACGCGAGTCAACGAGATCAGGGAGACGGGCCGTGACACCATGGGCGTCCAACTGATCAACCTGGGCAAGCGCGATGCCGTCGTCGGTATCGCTCGTAACGCCGAGGCGGGACGCGAGGCGGAGGAAGTCGACGGCGACGTGGCCGTGGACGAGACCGCGGAGGGTGCCGTGACCACCGGCACGGACGAGGGTGAGGCGCCCTCGGCCGAGTAGCACGAGGAGAGAGTCATCGTGAGCGGAGCCACGGGCGCCGGATCGGCCGGTACCCCCACGGGTACGGAAACGGACGGCGGCGGCCGTGGCTCCGCCGCGCGTGCGTCCGATCCGCACACGACTCAACTGCGCAAGGTGGAGGTGGAACCGACCAGTCCGCCCTCTGCCGACGCGCATGGATCACAGGGGGGAACTGTGACGGACACCCGGGGCGCGCAAGCTCAGCAGCCGCCCGGAGCGGGCCAGGCCAAGCACCAGCCGCCGGCCCAGCCGGCGCCGCCGCAGCAGTCGGCCTCCCCGCTCCCCGGCGAGCGGCAGCAGCAGCAGCCCGCCGGGCCCTACCACCCGCCGCAGGCCTACCCGAGCCAGACGCAGCCGGCCACCGGCGCCGTACGCCGTCCTCGTACCGGCGCGCGCACCACGCCCCGCATCCGCAAGGCACGTCTGCGCGTGGCGAAGGCCGATCCGTGGTCGGTGATGAAGGTGAGCTTCCTGCTCTCCATCGCGCTCGGCATCTGCACGATCGTGGCGTCCGCCGTGCTGTGGATGGTCATGGACGCGATGGGCGTGTTCTCGACGGTCGGCGGCACCATCTCGGAGGCGACCGGCTCCAACGAGTCCAACGGCTTCGACCTGCAGTCCTTCCTGTCGCTGCCGCACGTCCTGATGTTCACGTCGATCATCGCGGTGATCGACGTCGTCCTCGCGACGGCACTCGCGACCCTCGGCGCGTTCATCTACAACCTGTCCGCGGGCTTCGTCGGAGGCGTCGAACTGACGCTCGCCGAGGACGAGTGAGGGTCCCGCTCCGCGGAGCGGGAGTATCGATTTTGGGACTGCCCACGTCGTGCGCTAATCTTCAGGAGTCAGCGCGCGGGACACACACCGCAGAGCGCGGCGGGGCTATAGCTCAGTTGGTTAGAGCGCATCCCTGATAAGGATGAGGCCACAGGTTCAAATCCTGTTAGCCCCACCAGCGAAAAGACCCCCAGTCCATTTGGGCCGGGGGTCTTTCGCGTCTCCGGGTGACACCCACGCGTTCCTGGAGGACACCGACCGGAGCGGGTACGAAAACGCCCGACCGCTGGCGACGGGGGATGCACCAGCGGTCGGGCTATGGCCAAGGGTAACAAGGTCGGTTGTCCGGCGGGAGCCAACTGCTCGGGGCGAACCGAGAGTTGTGATCCGGATCACCGGGTTCCGCCTTCAGTCCTCCGCACACGGAGGGTCGTACGAGAGCCGCGGCAGGTACTCGTGCCACTTCTCCGGTGTCAGTACGCCGCGGGTGGTGGAGCAGATGTGGCGTACGGCGCTGTCGACGTCGAGGTTCCACAGGCGCACGGTGTCGGCGCCGCTGGAGACGCCGAGGAGATGGCTTCTGGGGCTGAAAGCAAGGAAGTTGCCGGTCTTGGCGTTCGGGCTCATCGACTGGCCGATGGGCGCCGCGTCCGCAGGCTCGGCGACGTTCCACAGCCGCACGGTGTTGTCGTTGCCGCCACTCGCCAGGGTGCGGCCGTTCCGGCTGAACGTCAGGGACACCACCGCCTCGGTGTGGCCGGTGAGCGGGGAGCCCAGGATCCTCGCCCGGGACGGGTCGGTGACGTTCCACAGGCGGACCGTGTCGTCGTCGCTGCCACTGGCCAGGGTGTGGCCGTCCGGGCTGTAGGCGAGCGTGTTGACGGGGCCCAGATGCCCGGTGAGCGGAGAGCCCGTCAGGCGCGGCCGCCGGGGGTCGGTGACGTTCCACAGACGTACGGTGCCGTCCGCGCTGCCGCTGGCGAGGGTGCGGCCGTCGGGGCTGTAGGCGAGGGCGTTGACGTAGCCGGTGTGGCCGGTGAGGGGCTTGCCCAGCCGGCGGGGGTGGGCCGGGTCGCCGATGTCCAACAACTGGATGGTCCGGTCGTCGTGGTCGACCGCCAGCGTGCGCCCGTCGGGGCTGAGTGCCAGCGCGTCGGCGCCGGCGTACCGGGTCAGCAGTTCGACGGCGGGGCCGTACGGGACGGGGTGCGCGGGATCGGCGACGTTCCACAGCTCGACCGAGTTCGTGGTTCCCGTCAGCGCGATGAGGGTGCGGTCGTCGGGGGAGAACACCATCGAGCGGGGGGTGCGGTCCTTGGTCGCGAAGGGCTCGCCCAGCGCCACGGGGCGGGCCGGCTCCGTCACGTTCCACAGCCGGATCCTGCCGTCCTCCGCGGCGGTGGCCAGCACCTTCCCGTCCCGGCTGAACGCCCCGATCCGGCCGATCATGTCCGACGCCGGTATCGACCACAGACGGACCTTGCTGTCACCGCTGCCGGTGGCCAGCGTCCGCCCGTCGGGGCTGAAGCCGACGGCGTACATCTCACCGCTGCTGCCCGCGAGCGGCTCCCCGACCTGCGAGGGGTAGGCGGGATTGCTGACGTTCCACAGGCTCGCCGTGCTGTCCGCGCTGCCCGCCGCGATCATCGAGCCGTCCGGGCTGAAGGCCACGGACCACACAGGGCCGGTGTGGCCGATCAGGGGGTCGCCGAGGGAGCTCGGGTGCTCCCGGTCGGCGACGTTCCACATCCGGACCGTGTCGTCCGAGCTGCCGCTGGCGAGAGTCCTGCCGTCGGGGCTGAAGGCGACGGAGTGCACGGTCTGGGTGTGGCCGGTGAGGGGCGTGCCCACGGATCGCGGATCCCGCGGATCGCTCACGTCCCACAGGCGTACCGTGTCGTCGTCGCCGCCGGACGCCAGGGTCCTGCCGTCCCGGCTGAACGCGATCGAACGAACCGAGTCGGTGTGCCCCTTCAGCGTGGTGAGCGAGACAGGGCGGCGAGGGTCGGTCACGTTCCACAGCCGTACGGTGTGGTCCTCGTCGGCGGTGGCAAGCGTGTGCCCGTCGGGGCTGAAGGCGGCCAGGAAGATCGTGCCGTCGTGTCCCGTCACCGGCGGGCCCAGGGAGCGCGGGTGGCGCGGGTCGCTGACGTCCCACAGCCGTACGGTGCCGTCGTCCCCGGCGCTTGCCAGTGTGCGGCCGTCCGGGCTGAAGACAGCGCTGCTCACCCAGCTCGTGTGACCGGTGAGGGGCTTGCCCAGCGGCTTGGGCCGGGTCCGGTCGCTGACGTCCCACAACCGGACCGTGTGGTCGTAGCTGGCGGTGGCCAGCAGCCGTCCGTCCGGGCTGAAGGTGGTCAGGTAGACGGCGCCGGTGTGGCCGAGGAGCGGTGTGGCCAGGGGCGCGTTCACGATGGAGATCAGGCGATTGCGCGTGCCCTTGTCGTTTCCGCGCAGCCGGTGGGCGACCAGGTCGAGCTGGGCCGACAGCGAGGGGTCCGCGGCCTGGACGCGGTCGGCCTCGGCGAGGACCTGCTGGAAGACGGCGTCGTCGCGCTGCTGTCGGGCGACGACGGCGGAGCCGACGGCCACGACGGCGAGTACGACCAGCGCCGAGACGGCGGCGCGGCTGATCAGCAGGGTGCGCTTGCGCAGCCGCACGGAGGCGGCGAGGAAGTCCACCGCGCTGCGGGTCAGGAAGGTGTCACCCGCCGATCCGGCCCAGCCGCGGGCCTGCTCCAGCCGGGAGCCCCGGTACAGCAGTGAGGAGTCCCGGGCGGAGGCCTCCCAGGCCCGGCCGTCCTCCTCCAACTGCTGGCGCAGCAGGTTGCCGTTCCTGTCCTCGTCGATCCAGTCCCGCAGCCGCGGCCAGGCGTGCAGCAGCGCCTCGTGGGTGATCTCGACCGTCTCCGCGTCCAGGGTCACCAGCCGGGCGCGCACCAGGGCCTCGAGCGACTCCTCCGTCGCTGCGGGGTCCGTCGACTCCCGGGCCAGCTGGCGCCGGGTCCCGCGCCGCCGGGTGGCCTGGGTGTCCTCGCCGAGCCGCACCAGCCTCAGCAGCAGCAGTCGCGCGGCCGCTCGGGCCGCCGGGTCCAGGCCGGACCAGGCGCGCTCGGCGGTCGCCGCCACCGCGCCCTGGATGCCGCCGGCCGCCCGGTAGCCGGCCAGCGTCAGCCGCCCCGCCTTGCGCCGCTGCCAGGTGGCGAGCAGGGCGTGGGACAGCAGGGGCAGCACACCGGCGTCATGTGCCCCACGGGGCCCGTCGGCGCTCACCTCGCGCACGATCAGCTCTGCCAGCCCCGGCTCCAGCTCCAGTCCGACGGCCTTGGCGGGACCGGTGACCGCCTCGCGCAGTTCCGCGGTGGTGAGCGGGCCGAGCACCATGTGCCGGTGCTGCAGCGCGTCGGCCAGCTCGGGATGGGAGAGGCACTGCTCGTAGAAGTCGGCGCGGATGCCGAGGACCACGAGGACGGGCGCCGCCTCGTCGGGGCCCGCGGGTGAGCAGGCGGCGCTCAGGGTCTGTACGAAGGTGCGGCGGGCCGTTTCGTCCGAGCAGAGGGTGAAGGACTCCTCGAACTGGTCGACGATGACGACCGGGCGGCTCATGCCGGAGCTCTCCCGCTTGCCCCAGACCGCGACGGCCTCCCGCACGTCCAGGGTGAACTCCTCGGTCCCCGGCTCCGCCGCGGCGAGGACGTCCGCGAGCTCCGGTATCCGTCCGGTCAGCTCCCGGAGGGGGTCCGCCCCCGGCACGAACTGGACGACCGTCGTCGTGCCGATGCCCTCGTCCCTCAGCACGCCGTTCTGCACGGCGGGCACCAGGCCGGCGTTCAGCAAGGAGGACTTCCCCGCCCCGGAAGCCCCGACGAGCATGATCAGCCCGCCTGTCCGCTCCACCGCACGGAGCTGGTCGACGAGGGAGTCGGTGCTCCGCTCCCGGCCGAAGAACCAGCGGGCGTCCTGCTCGCGATAGGAAGCCAGACCCCGGTACGGACACACCCCGGTGACGGCGGGAGCCTCGGTCGGGGGCCCTTCCTCCACGGCTGTCGGTGTGGCGGGCCGCTCCCCGGCCGGGTCGGCCACCGCGCGCTCCCACAGGCGCTGCCACTGAGCCATGTCGTACAGCCCCGCGGACACCGGAGCGGGCCGCGTTCGGCGGGCCTGGGGGATCAGGATGTGCAGCACCGCGGCGAGGGCGGCGAACTGGGCCGGCACGTTCTTCGCCCGTCGCCAGTCGCTGATCCGCTGGGCGGACACCCGCACGGGCCGCCCTCGCTCGTCCACCCGCTGCAGCTGTACGACCGCCTCGGCGACGCGCGCCAGGGGAGGATTACCGGCCTCCTTGTACAGCAGCGCGAGCCGTTCCGCGAAGGCTGTACGTGCCCCTGAGTCGGGACTCAAGGCCTCCACCCCTAACCTCCCCCGCGTTCGACTTCCGGACCGGAAAACTCACTTTATACGGCTGACCTGCGGTTTAAGGCAGCGGAAGGTGACCGGAATCTCCTCGTCGGCGCACCGAACTGGCAGGATCCCGACCGGGTAGCCAACCCATCACGCTTCGTCCACGCAGGCCATCGGCTCAGCGTTCGGAGGGGCAGCGCATGGCGCCATCGGTTCTCGGCCAGCTTTCGCCGGGAGAACCGGAGGGTGGCGCCGCCCCGGGTCGGCTGAGTCCGAGAGATCCGTGGCGTTCGGCGCCGGTCCCCACGAGGGGAGGGACCGGCGCCGAACGGCGCGGCACCCGGGGATGCGCCCGCCGATGTTTCACGTGAAACCCGATGTTTCACGTGAAACACGGCCTGGCTCCGGGTGCCCGCTTCACATCCACCCCGCCTCGAAAGCCGCGACCACCGCGAATTTCTCAGCTTCGTCGGCAGTCGCATTGAGGGCGATGTCTCGGCCCGCCGCTACTCCGCCGGCCGCGACCGCCGCGGCCCGCGAGGCGGCGAGAGCGGCCCGCAATGCGGCGAGGGATCCGTCACCGTCCGCCGCTTGGGCCACCTGAGCGGCCAGTGCGGCCGTGGCGGCCGCGTTCCGTGCGCAGCGGGCGTCGGCGGCCGGGTCGGCGGTGCCGGCGGTGAGCGCGTCGAGCGACTGGGCACAGAGGCGCAGGGCGTGGGCGGCCCGCCCGACAGGGCTCTTCGGCACGAGTTCGGCGTCGGACTGGTCCACTCCGGCGTGCCGGCACGCGGCCACGGCGCGGTCGTACGCACTCCGCGCGCGAGTGCGGTGTGCCGTGCGGAGCGACTCCGCGGACCTCGTCGTACCCACCTCTTCGACTTCGCTCATCTCCGCCTCCCTGATCAGGACGTGCACTCGTCCTGCCCGCCCCCGAAGCCGGGTGTCGCCGTGTGCAGGGGCAGCAGGCGCGGGCAGGGTGACATGCCGGGCGTGAAGAGAACAGGCGGACGGAAGGGCGGCCTGGTTATCTGACGGGTCGTCAGCTATGGTCACCCTGCCGTGCAGCCTCCGAAGGGGTGATTTACGTGGAGACCCGTCCCGAGAGTCCGCAGCCGACCGGCGTCCCGCGCTGGGTCGCGCTGACCTACCGGCCCTCCTCGGCCTCCTGGCAGACGTGCGCCGAATCACCCCACCGCGCCCCCGTCCAGTACGCCCTCGGCGAGATGGCGCACACGGTACGCGCGCGTGGAGAGGACCTGACGGTCAGTCTGTGGGGCCCGAAGGACGGATCCTGGCAGCGCTACGACGTCTCCACGGCCACAGCCACGGCCACGGCGCCCGCCGCGACGCCCGAGGCTCCTCCCACGGGCCCGGAGAAGCCGAGCAGGCTCACGGAGCGCATGGACGACCGCCGGCAGCAGGTCATCATGGCCGGCCTGGGCAAGGCGGGACTCTACGACCTCACGCAGGACGACTGGGCGGCCGTGGAGGCCGTCGTGGACCGGCTCGACGAGACGACCGTGCGCCGGGTCGCCCAGTGGCTCGCGTCGGCGGGACGTGCGCAGGGAGCTCAGGACGCCGAATAGCTCCAGCCGAGGGAGGCGAGAGCCCGTGCCCTCTCCTCCACCACCGCCATGCGCGCCGCCCGCTCGGCTGGGTCCACATGCGCCGCCTGCCCGGTCACCTGTCCCTCCCACTTCCGGTAGAGGAGCCCCGGCTCGCGGGTGAACCAGCCCCGGCTCACGCCGTTCAGCGCCAGCAGCAGTCCTGTGTCCTCGGAGGCGGGCAGGGCCATCCACCCGCCGAGCGCCAGCAGCAGGTCCCGTCGGACGAAGAGGGTCGCGGGGTGGACCTGGGCGCGGAAGTCGTTCGCCCGCCAGAAGTCGAGCACGGTCCCGCGCTCGACGGGGCCCTCGTCGGGGTCGTCCGCAAAGCCGACGGTCGAACCGTCCGGCAGCAGGTCCAGGGCGCGTGACGTCGCCCAGCCGAGGGTGGGGTCGGCTTCGAGAGCCGCGAGGTCGCGCGCCAGCGCCCCCGCCGTGAGCAGGTCGTCGGCGTCCAGCACTTTGACGTACGCGGCCTCGGTGTGGGCGAGGGCGATGGTCCGGGCGACTCCCGGGCCGCCGGGCCGCCCCTGGAGAAAGGTCACCCGCTCGTCGTCGGGGACGCAGGGGCGCACCGCGTCCGTCCTGCCGTCCTCCTGGACCACCCAGTGCCATTCCCAGCCCTCGGGGAGCTCCTGGGCGCACAGAGACTTGTAGGCGTCCCCCAATAACTCGGCCGATGGGGGATGGACGGCGGTGACGACGAGGATGTGGGGCATGGGCCCAGGCTACGGGCCGCCCAGAGGGGGCGATCAAGGGTGCACCACGACGTGAGGACCTCCGGCCGGCATACGGCTGGAGGTCTTCAACAGGCGGTTGTGTGTACGCAAGTTCGCCGTTACGTCGGGTGCGTCGGGGAGGGAGAAGAGGCGTTGATTCTCAGTTCTGAAGAGGGTCGGCCGGTATCGAAGACGATCGGCCAGTGGCGAAGAGGAGCGGTGTCTCAGCGCTGAAGGGGAGCCGTGGCGAGGTCCGCCGGGGCGCAGAGGGGGGTGGCCTGCTCGGGCAGAAGGGTCTCGGCGCTCGCGTCGGCGTCCGTGCGGGGACGGTGGCGGCAGCTCGGTGACTTGCCGTGGGCCTCGGCCCGGATGCGCTGCTTCATCGTGGGGGGCAGGGCTCGTGCGAAGAACCAGGACCAGTGCTGGGACGGTGTTGGCATCGTCACGTGGTGCGCGGTCCCGCTCGTGCTGTTGCCGGTCGCCTCGGTCTGCGCTACGGCCGCGGTGGCGGTCGACGTGGCGAGTCCGAGCGCCGCACACAGCGCGAAGAAGACGGTGACGATGGTGCTCCACAGCTTCATGACCTGGTTCCGGGCCATGGCCCCTCACTTTCGGGTTGGGCGATTTGCGTACTTTCCTCATGATGTGTATGGGGGCCGTGAAATGGTGGACCGACGCCCGTGGCGCGTCGATCTTCGGATGAACACCACTCGGATGGGTGCAAACAGCCAGAAAAGTGGAGAAGAATCACCTAAGAGGGATCAAAGTAACCGTCCGTGGAGGTGTGATCACCCTCAGATCGGAGCGGTCGGCTCCGGTTCTACTGCGGTTTCGGGACCGGGAGTTGAGGCCGGACGCAGGTCACCGATCGATATCGGTCGGTGTGTATAGTCGGGCGCCAGAGGTCCCCTACGTCAAGGAAGAGACGAGGTCGCGCGGTGAAGAAGCTTCTCCTGGTCGCACTGGCCGCCATCGGCGGGCTCCTCGTGTACCGCCAGATCCAGGCGGATCGCGCCGAGCAGGATCTGTGGACGGAGGCGACTGACTCCGTGCCCACGGGTTCGTGAGCACCGACATCCGATTCTGAAAAACCCCGGCCGTCAGAACGGTCGGGGTTTTGCGTTGCCCGGATGCCACGCCGCATCCCGGGGCAGGATGGGCGACGGTCCCACGGTCCGGGCAACGACGAGGGGTGGCGCGTGATGGGGCGGCGTACGACGTGGTGGCGCGCGAGACCGGGGCACGGCCGGACTCCGGTACGCGCGCGCGTGGCGGCCGCCGGAGCGGTGCTGTGCGTCTCGGTGGCGCTGACGGCGGGGCCGGCCTCGGCGGCGGACTCCTCCTACGCGTTCGCGGCGGACGCCCGGACCGTCAAGGGCGCGACGGGTACCACGGACGCCGCCCTCCTCGACCCCGGCAGGAGCTACCGCAGCTCCCTCCCCAAAGGCGCGAAGCTCTACTACCGCCTCGAACCCGACGCCTCCACCAGCGCCTACGTCGCCGTCACCGCCGTACCGCGCGGCAGCGGCAAGCTCTCCGTGAACGACGGCATCAAGGTCTCGGTGCAGAACTCCCGGGGCAACTCCTGCTCCTATGAGAGCGCCAACTTCGGGATCACCGGCAGTCCGCATCCCATCACGGCCTGGGGCGCGCGGACGACGTCCCCGCGCATGCCCCTGTGCGAGGGCGGCGGCCCGTACTACGTGGTCGTCGAGCGCGCCGACGCCGACGGCTCGACCTCCGGCACCTGGGACCTGGAACTGGCCACCGCGACCGAGCCGCGCCTCGGCCGGACCGGCGCGACCAGCGCGCCGACGACCTGGAACTCCGCCACCCCCTCCCCGCTCACCGGCGAGGCCACCACGCGCCAGGGCGGGGCCGGGTTCGCCCGGGCGGCCTCGGTGAAACAGGGCGTCTGGCGCGCCGGCATCTCGCCCGGGCAGACGCTCTTCTACAAGGTCCCCGTCGACTGGGGCCAGCAGCCGTCCGCCGTGGCGGAGCTGGGCAGCCACGACGCCGGCGACAGCAGCGGTTACGCGGTGGGCGCGCTGCAGATGACCCTCTACAACCCCGTGCGCGCCGACGTCGAGGACATCGAGATCGGCTACGACGGCAGCCAGAACACGGCCTCCCTGGCCCCGGTACCGCCTGTCGCCTACGCCAACCGCTACGCGCCCACCGACCAGGTCAACGGCATGCGCTTCGCCGGCTGGTACTACCTCGCGATCCACCTCTCCACCGCGGTGGCCGACGACTTCGGCACCGGGCCGTTCGGGCTGACACTGCGGGTCCGGGTCACGGGCGCGGCCCAGGACGGCCCCGGGTACGCCGGGCAGGCCGTCCCGCAGGACGTCTTCGGTGTCACGGCCCAGGACCGCGCAGCCGCCGGGGACGGCGGGAGCGGCGCGGGCGGCGACGCGATGAGGGCACTCGCCGCGGGGGGCATCGGCGCGGGGACAGTGGTGCTGGTGGTGCTCGGGGTGTGGACGGTCGTGGGGCGACGGCGGGTTCGGGCCTCGTGAGGCGTCAGACGCGGGTCAGGGCCCAGAAGCCGACCGCGTAGCTGACCAGGGCGAACAGCAGGAGCGGCAGGGCCACCTTGGCGGGCGGGCCGCCGGGTCGGCGGGCTCGGCGTGCGGCCCGGTGGCTGCGGCGCGCGGTGTCCTGCGTGAGGCCGTTGACCAGGTGCGGAGCGATTTCCTGCGCGGGAGGTGGAACCTGCCGGTCCTGAGCGGTGTACGAAGCAGTAGAGGCATCGTCGCGCTGGTGCGGAGCCGGAGGCACGGCACGGGGGGAGGACAGGACGTGCGTGGGGTCGTGGGGGGAGACGTGGGCGGGGTAGGGCTGACCGCCCTGAGGTGTCTGGCCCTGTGCCTGCGCCTGTACGTGGGGCGGTGGCTGCGGGGCGGCCGGCGCCTGCGGAGAGGGAGTTCGGGGGGAAGCGGCGGAGGTGACGGTGGCCTGGGGCGGTGGCAGATGGAAGCTGCCGGTGTCCGACATGCCGGGCGGCTGAGCGGGGACGGCCGACTGCGGCTGGGAGCCGGTGTCCCGGCGCGGGTCGACGGGGGGAGCAACGCCCGCGGACGGTACGGCGGTTGTACGGGTGGGAGGCGGCCCGGAGTCTGCGCCGGAGCCGTACGGCAAGGAACCTGTACCGGGGCCGGACGGCACGGAGCCGGAACCTGCTCCGAACGGCAGAGAACCCACGCCGGAGCTGGACGGCACGGATCCTGCGCCGGACGCGGGCGGCACGGATCCTGCGCCGGACGCGGGCGATATGGACCCTGCGCCCGACTCGGGGGCCCGAGAGCCCGGGCCGGACTCGTAGGGCAGAGAACCCGTACCGGAGGTGGACGACGAATCGCCGGGGGAGGCGCTCGCCCTGACCTCGACTCCGGGTGCCGGTTTCAGGGGCCCCTCGGCGGCGAACCCCGGCGGCAGCGGTCCGATCTGGTCGAAGATCTCGATCAGCTCGTCGTCGGGACCGGGCTCCGGCAGCAGCTCCCTGGCCGCGGCAAGCGCCTTGCGCGCCCCCGTGGCGGTCCTGAACCGCGCCTGCGGGTCGGGCTGCAGCAGCGTCGCCACGACCTGCCACAGCGGCTCGGGAACGCTCTTGGGCGCGCCCGGCGTCCCGTGCGCCGCGAAGTACTCCACGAGCGCCTTGGTGTCCGGCTTGGCGCCCTCCAGCAGATACAGCGCGACCAGACCGACGGCGAACAGGTCCGCGGGGAAGTCGGGTTCCGCGCCCATCATCTGCTCGGGCGCGAGATAACCGGGCGTTCCCACCACGAGGTTGGTCTCCGTAAGCCGCGGCTCACCCAGCCGCATGGCGATGCCGAAGTCCGACAGCCGCAGCCGCGGCCGGCCCGTACCGGTGGCCTCCAGCAGCACGTTGGCGGGTTTGATGTCCCGGTGCACCACGTCCTCGGCGTGCACCGCGGCCAGCCCCGACAGCAGCTGATCGAGCAGCGTGCAGACGAACGCGGGCGGCAGAGGACCGTAGTCGCCGATCAGATGGACCAGCGAGCCGCCGGCGACCAGGTCCATGGTGAACAGAACCTTGTCGTCGTCGGCGGCCCAACTGGCGGGCGCGAGCACATGGGGGTGATCGATCCGCAGAGCCTGCTCACGGACGAACCGCAGCAGGGAGTGCGCGTCGCTCTGCTGGAGCACCTTGGCGGCCACATAGCGGCGCCGGCGGTGGTCCCAGGCACGCCACACGGCGCCGACCCCTCCGCGCCCGATCGGGTCGACCAGTTCGTACCGGCCGGCGAAGACCTCACCCATGGCTGTGCGTCGCTCCTCCCCCTTCGGCTACCCCCCTTGCTTCCCCCTGGATGAGCGATACGACTCCCCCTCGTTGCCGTGGCCCGGCCGCCGAACCCCCTTCGACGAACCGGGCCGCGGGCTCAGTTCTGGTGGGACTGGTAGTGCGCGACGGCGTCGGAGGTGCGGCCGGCGCCGTACACCCGGAGGAACTCTGCCAGTTCCGGGTGGCTCGGGGCGAGGGTGTCCGCGGCCTCGATGATGTCGCCCGCGGCGGCCACGGACCGCAGGAGCGACTGGATCTCGCGGACCACCCGCTTGACGGTCGGCGCTCCCGAACTGCTGGTCGTGGTCGTGGTGTTGCTGAGCACAGATCCCCCCTGAGACTTCTTGATCTCCTCCATGCGGTCGGTGGCCTCCGCCGCGCTGACACTGCCGTCCGCGACCTGCCCCGCCAGGTCCTGCAGCAGCTGCACCCGCTGTACGACAGCGGGATTGCCGATCTTCGCCCGCTGACCGCTCATCAGCTGTGACAGCATCGGAGCGGACAGGCCCAGAACCCCCGCAAGACGAGCCTGGTTGAGGCCGAGATCGTCTATGAGCTTACGGAAGAGCGCCCCCAGTGGCTCCCCGTACCAGTTCCGCTGCAGTTCCCGCGCTCTTGCGGTGGCTTCCTGCTGTGCGGCGTCCATTGCGTCTCCCCATCGCTTCCCCAAGTACGGTGGTTCGCTGTAGCGAACCACGCCGAGCATCTTACGGAGAGTGGTCGTCTGCGGGGACCCCCAATCTTTTTGCGAGATCCCCGGGATGACCCGGTACTCTGGTCTCCGGCGCACGTCGGTACGCGGTTCTTCCGATGGGACGCACCACTTCCGGGGCCTTAGCTCAGTTGGTAGAGCGCTGTCTTTGCATGGCAGATGTCAGGGGTTCGACTCCCCTAGGCTCCACATCGAAACCCCTCTGACCTGGAGAAACATGGTCGGAGGGGTCTTTTCATGCCGTCGGCCGCGGCGTTGGAACGGCCCGCAGGACACTCCGGGGCCGTCACCGGGCCGAGGCTGCCGTCCGGCCGTTCGCTGCTCGCTGCCGCTGCGGGCACCCTTCCTCCATGTCGGCCGCGATCCCAAGCCGCGCCGGTGCCCTGCGATCGCGTCCCCTCAGCTGGGCTCGAGGGGGTGATTCCCGGCTCCCCTCGGCCGGTGACGTGCATCACCGGGGCGCCCTCTCCCCGCGAACATTGCAAAAGTTTGCGCAAAGATGAGCATTCGTCAAGATCCATGGGCGGTCACCGCGGCGGCCCGTACGGCGCAGGGGGCGGTGGACGCGGGTAGAGAGCCCTTGCCCTGAGCTGGCGCGAAGGGGATCGCGGTAACCAGAAGGACGCACTCCGTAAAGAGAGTCCGCACAGGGTCCGCACAGACGGGGCGTTGCAAACGTCATCGTCCGCGGTGGAGACAGGGGAAGACAGTCGTGGGGCGGGAGACCGTCAAGTCTCCCGCCCCACGGGCGTGGTCGGGCGCCTCGGAGGTCAGTGGCCCTCGTCGTGCTTGGCGGCCTCCTCCTCGGCCTCCTTCGCCTGGACCTCGGGGTCGAGCACCGACTGTCCGCTGCCGTCCACGGACGTCAGCCGGCTCGTCTCGGGCACCTCGGTGGCGGCGGGCGGCTCGACCAGCCAGTCCGGGTTGGCCTGCTTGTCCCACCACTTCCAGGCGGCGAAGGCACCGCCGGCGACCGCGCTGATCACCAGCAGCGTCCTGGCCGCGCGGCCGGCCCGGGCCCGCCGCTCCTGCCTGCGGACCAGCTTCTGGATCTCCTTCGCCGAGACCTGGCCGCGCAGCGCGGCCAGCGCGGCGGCACCGCGCGCGGCGGCCTCGTCCGCGACGGGCCCGGCGACGGCGACCGCCTGCTCGATCCTCGGCCGTGAGTAGTCGGCGGCCTGCCGGGCCGCCTTGCGGGTACGGACGGCCGCCTCATGGGCGGCCTGGTCGACCTTCGGCGGCACATGGGTGCGTGCCTGTTCCAGCCGCGGCGCGACAAGGGCGTCGTACTGGACGCGTGCCTGGTCGGCCGCCAGGGACACCTTCGGCGCAAGCCGTACGCGTGCCTCGTGTGCGTAGTGCGCGGCCCTGTCCTTGGCCGTGTCGGCGTAGGGCGCCACCACTTCCGCGGCGTGCAGCACGCTGTCCTTCGCCGAACCGGTCGCGGCGCGCACGCTGTCGATGCGGGTCACGGGTTCCTCCTCCTCGGTGGCGTACGGTATTTCGACTTTCCACCCTTTTACGGATCATGCCTGTCAACGAACCCTCAGGCATGCGAGGGCGGGCATCCGGGTCATCTGAGGATGAATAAGGGGCAACGAGAGCTTGTCGTCGACAATGCCACGGATCGCCGCCCTTCGCTCCGGTACCGGGGGGTACAAGACCGGTTTTCCGCATCCGGTTACCCGGGATCCGCGCCGAGAAGCGGGTGCCGGACGACGTGGGGCGGGTACCGTGCGAGGATCGGGGGGTCACGGAAAGACAACGGAAGGCAGATCGTGGCTGAGCAGCTTTACGCCACCCTGAAGACCAACCACGGCGACATCGACGTCCGGCTCCTGCCGAACCACGCCCCCAAGACGGTCCGGAACTTCGTCGAGCTCGCCCAGGGCGAGCGTGAGTGGGTCAACCCCGCCACCGGCGCCAAGTCCACGGACAGGCTCTACGACGGCACGGTCTTCCACCGGGTGATCAGCGGTTTCATGATTCAGGGCGGTGACCCGCTGGGCAACGGCACCGGCGGTCCCGGTTACCAGTTCGAGGACGAGTTCCACCCGGACCTGTCCTTCAACAAGCCCTACCTGCTGGCCATGGCCAACGCGGGTCCGGGCACCAACGGCTCGCAGTTCTTCATCACCGTCGCCCCCACGACGTGGCTGAACCGCAAGCACACCATCTTCGGCGAGGTCACCGACGCGGCCAGCCAGAAGGTCGTGGACGCCATCGCCACCGCCCAGACCAACCCGCGCACCGACCGTCCGGTCAACGACGTCGTCATCGAGTCGGTCGTCGTCGAGACGCGCGAGGGCTGAGTCGCCGCACGGCAGGAACCAAACGCCCCGCTCATCCGTAAAGATGGGCGGGGCGGTGCTTTTGCGCAACGCACCCGTACGACGACCTAGGGGATGTCATGGACCACGCGGCAGGCAGCTCGCAGGACGCCACGAGCGCGCCCGGCTGCTACCGCCACCCGGACCGCGAGACCGGCATCCGCTGCACCCGCTGCGAGCGGCCGATCTGCCCCGAGTGCATGGTCAACGCCTCGGTCGGCTTCCAGTGCCCCGAATGCGCCCGCGGCGACTCCGGCACCGGGCATCCGCCGGCCGCGGCCCGTCCTCGTACGATCGCCGGCGGCAGCGTCGCGGCCGACCCGCGTCTGCTCACCAAGATCCTCATCGGGATCAACGTGGCGGTGTTCATCGCCGTGCACGTACGGCCCTCGCTGCTGGACCACCTGGTCCTCATCGGGGAGTGGCCCCCGGCGCCGTACCACGCGACGCAGGGCGTCGCCGCGGGTGAGTGGTACCGCCTGGTGACCTCGATGTTCGCGCACCAGGAGCTGTGGCACATCGCCTTCAACATGCTGAGCCTGTGGTGGCTCGGCGGGCCCCTGGAAGCGGCCCTCGGCCGTGCGCGCTATCTCGCGGTGTACTTCGCCTCGGGTCTCGCGGGCAGTGCCCTGGCCTATCTGGTGGGTTCACCGACCACCGCGACCCTCGGCGCCTCCGGCGCCATCTTCGGCCTCTTCGGCGCCACCGCCGTGCTGATGCGCCGGCTCAACTACGACATGCGGCCGATCCTCGCCCTGCTGGCGATCAACCTGGTCATCACCTTCGGCTGGGGCGGTATCTCCTGGCAGGCCCACATCGGCGGTCTGGTCGCCGGTGTGATCACCGGCTACGGAATGGTCCATGCACCCCGCAGACACCGCGCCCTCGTGCAGTACGGCACCTGTGCGCTCGTCCTGCTGGTTGTCGTGGTCCTGACCCTGATCAGGACGGCTCAGCTCACCTGACGTGCCCGGTTGTCCACAGCGGGTGGCGAATCTTGTGCATGACGGACGGGAACAGCTGCGCCCCCTGTCACTGACCGTGTTTGCGCAGGTCAGGCAGGGGGCGAACAGGCTTGCGAAGAGTCATGGGATGGTCGTACCGGCGTCAACGCCCGACGGGTTATCCACAGATCGTCGTTCTTTATCCCCAGGGGCTCTGTGGATTTTTTCTCCGGGCTGTGGATAACTCTGCGGATAGCCGTGGGCAGAGCTGGGTTCACCCGGCCGTGGCCGTCGCGTCGACCGCTACTTCCACTGCGTGGAGACGCCGAATCCCGCGGCGATGAAGCCGAAGCCCACCACGATGTTCCAGTTGTCCAGCGCGTCGATGGGCAGCGAACCGTCGGTCACATAGAAGACGACGATCCAGGCGAGGCCGATGACGAACATGGCCAGCATCACAGGCGCGACCCAGCCGCGGCTGTGCAGCTTGAGGTTGGTCGCCTGCTTCGCCGGAGGCGGCGTGTAGTCGGCCTTCTTGCGGATACGTGACTTCGGCACGAGGGTCTCTCCTGTCGATGCGCTGCGTGGCCGCGCAGGGAACTGGGGCTGGCTCCGGGGCAGCGTACAAGGGGACTCTCAGAGCTCCCCCGGGCGTCCGTTAGCGTAGTGCTTCCGCGGTGCCGAAGGAGATAAGGGTACGTTGAGCAATTCTGCCGACTCCCCCCAGGCCGGATCCAGTCCTGGCCGGGGGCCCCGTTTCCGGCCCGTACGGATCCTCACGGTGGCCGTCTTCGCCCTCGCGGGGCTCATTTTCTTCACCAGTTTCAATACGGCCAAGGGCACCAATATCCGCACGGACACGTCCTTGTTGAAGCTTTCGGACCTCATCCAGGAGCGCAGCCGCAAGAACAAGGAACTGGACGAGTCCAACGCCTCCCTGCGCGGGGACGTCGAGGCGCTCGCCGAGCGCGACGACGGCAGCACCAAGGCGCAGGACGAGAAGCTCGCCGGCCTGGAGAAGAGCGCGGGCACGCAGAAGCTCAAGGGCAGGGCGATCACCGTCACGCTCAACGACGCCCCGCCGAACGCCACCGCCAAGCTCCCGGGCTATCCCGAGCCGCAGCCCGACTACCTGGTCATCCACCAGCAGGACCTGCAGGCCGTGGTGAACGCCCTGTGGCAGGGCGGAGCCAAGGGGATCAAGGTCATGGACCAGCGGCTGATCTCCACCAGCGCCGTGCGCTGCGTGGGCAACACCCTGATCCTCCAGGGCCGGGTCTACTCGCCGCCGTACAAGATCACGGCGATCGGGGACCCGGACAAGCTGAACCAGGCGATGTCGGCCTCGAAGGCGATCCAGAACTACATGGTGTACGTCAACGTGTACGGCCTCGGCTGGAAAGTCACCCAGGACGGGACGGTGACTCTTCCCGGCTACTCGGGCACAGTGGATCTGCACTACGCCCAGCCCGTGAAGTGAACTGAGCCGCTCGGGAGCTGCCGGTGCGCGTCGTCGTCAGGACCGTCAGCGAACTGTTCATCACCGTCGGTGCGTTGATAGTCCTCTTCGTCGCCTATGTCCTGTTCTGGACGGGTGTTCGGGCGGACGGCGCGATGAGCCACCAGATCGATGTGCTGCACAACCAGTGGTCGAAGCAGACCGTGCGCCCCACGACGACGGCCGGCACCGCCGCCACGCTCAAGAAACCGGCGCCCTACAGTCCGGGCAGGCCTTTCGCGATCATGTACATCCCGCGGATTGGTTTCACGTGGAACAAGCCCGTGCTGGAGAACACCGCCGTCAACACCCTGAAGAAGGGCCTCGGGCACTACGCGGACACCGCGCAGCTCGGCCAGGTCGGCAACTTCGCGGTCGCCGGCCACCGTCGCACGTACGGCGACCCCTTCGTGGACTTCCCGAAACTGCGGCCGGGCGACGCCGTGGTGCTCACCGACGGGACCACTTGGTTCACGTATCGGATCGACAAAGGCCCCTACAAAACGGTTCCCACCGACGTTGAGGTGATCGACCCTGTGCCACGTAAGTCGGGGTACACGCGTCCGGGCCGTTATCTCACGCTGACCACGTGCGATCCGGAGTGGGGGCACAGCCACCGCCTGATCGTGTGGGGGCACCTGGACTCCACACAGCCTGTGGAGGCAGGCAAACCGGCCGCGCTGCGCCGTTAGTCTGGTGACGGTACGGCGTTGGACTGGTGCCGTGGGTGGAACGGAAGGGACGGCATGTACGGCTGGATCTGGCGGCATCTGCCGGGGAACGTGTGGGTGAAGGCGCTGATCTCGCTCGCCCTGGTCCTGCTGGTGGTCTACGTCCTGTTCCAGTACGTCTTCCCGTGGGCCGAACCGCTGCTTCCCTTCAACGATGTGACGGTGGACAACCAGTGAGCGCGCGCATTCTGGTCGTGGACAACTACGACAGCTTCGTCTTCAACCTGGTCCAGTACCTGTACCAGCTGGGTGCCGAGTGCGAGGTGCTGCGCAACGACGAGGTGTCGACCGCGCACGCCCAGGACGGCTTCGACGGCGTCCTGCTCTCGCCGGGCCCGGGCACACCCGAGGAGGCCGGCGTCTGCGTCGAGATGGTGCGCCACTGCGCCACGACCGGCGTCCCGGTCTTCGGCGTCTGCCTCGGCATGCAGTCCATGCAGGTGGCGTACGGCGGTGTGGTGGACCGCGCCCCGGAGCTGCTGCACGGCAAGACCTCGCTGGTCGAGCACGAGGGCAAGGGCGTCTTCGCCGGCCTGCCGACGCCGTTCACCGCGACCCGGTACCACTCGCTGGCGGCGATGCCGCCCACCGTCCCGGCCGAGCTGGAGGTCACCGCGCGCACCCACGACGGGATCATCATGGGCCTCAGGCACCGTGAACTCCCCGTCGAGGGCGTGCAGTTCCACCCCGAGTCGGTGCTCACCGAGCACGGGCACCGGATGCTGGCCAACTGGCTGGTGGAGTGCGGCGACCAGGGCGCGGTGGCGAGGTCGGTGGGGCTCGCCCCGGTGGTGGGCAGGGCCACGGCGTGACCGCGCTGCGCCCCGAGCGCGAGTCCGGCACCTCGTACGGGCAGGAGCCGCACGAGGCCTCCGGCACGTTCGAGGACTGGGCGGTGGGGCGGCAGGCCTACGAGCCGCCGATCGACGAGGAGACCGTGGCGCTGCGGATCCCGAATCCGCCGCCCGGCGAGTCGATATTGGCTGTGCGGCCGTCTGGCGCCTCAACGGCCGCTGCTGCGGGCGGAGTCACCCCGGGAGGCCGAGCGGCCCGCAGAAAGGCCGCCAAGCGCCGTCATGGGCGTCATGGGGGAGCTCCGGCGACTCCTGATACTGCTGAGGCTTCTGAGACCTCTGCTTCTGCGACGTCCGGGGTGCGGGCACCGCTGTCCCGGATGGAGGCCCGGCGTCAGGCCCGCGCGCGCAAGCCCAGCGCCGGGGTGATCGCGAGCCGGGCGATCGGTGAGCTGTTCATCACCACCGGTGTCCTGATGCTGCTGTTCGTCTCCTACCAGCTGTGGTGGACGAACGTCCGCGCCCACGCGCAGGCCGACAAGGAGACCAGCACCCTGCAGAACGACTGGGCCAGCGGAAAGCGCGCGCCCGGGGAGTTCGAGCCGGGGCAGGGCTTCGCGATCCTCCACATCCCCAAGCTGGACGTGGTGGTGCCGATCGCCGAGGGCGTCAGCAACAAGAAGGTGCTCGACAAGGGCATGGTCGGTCACTACAGCGAGGGCAAGCTGAAGACGGCGATGCCCTCCGCGAAGACCGGGAACTTCGCGCTGGCCGGCCACCGCAACACGCACGGCGAGCCGTTCCGGTACATCAACAAGCTCAAGCCGGGCGACGAGGTCGTCGTGGAGACGCAGGACGAGTACTACGTCTACAAGATGACCTCGACGCTGCCGGTGACCTCGCCCAGCAACACGAGCGTGATCGACCCCGTCCCCAAGGGGTCCGGTTTCACCCAGCCCGGCCGCTACATCACCCTCACCACCTGCACGCCGGAGTTCACCAGCAAGTACCGGTTGATCGTCTGGGGCAAGATGGTCGAGGAACGGCCGCGCAGCAAGGGCAAGCCGGATGCGCTCGTCGAATAGGACAGAGGAACGTGGCAGCGACCACCGACGACAGACAAGAGGACACGGACGACGCGGACGCGTACACCGGGACCCCGGCCCGCCGCCGGGGTCCCGGCCGGATCGCCACGGCGGTCAGCGTCTTCGGTGAACTCCTCATCACCGCGGGCCTGTTGCTGGGCCTTTTCGTCGTCTACTCGCTCTGGTGGACGAACGTCGTCGCCGACCGCGAGGCGGACAAGGAGGGCGACAAGGTCCGCGACACCTGGGCCCACGAGCCGGGCGGCCCGGGCGCGCTGGACACGAAGAACGGCATCGGCTTCCTGCACGTGCCCGCCATGAAGAACGGCGAGGTGCTGGTGGAGAAGGGCACCTCGACGAACGTCCTCAACGACGGCGTCGCCGGCTACTACACCGACCCGTTGAAGGCGACGCTCCCGATGACGGGCAAGAAGGGCAACTTCACGCTCGCCGCCCACCGGGACGGCCACGGCGCCAAGTTCCACAACATCGACAAGCTCAAGGTCGGCGACCCGATCGTCTTCGAGACCAAGGACAAGTGGTACGTCTACAAGGTCTACGACGTACTCGACGAAACCTCGAAGTACAACGTCCAGGTCCTCGCCCAGGTCCCCAAGGAGTCCGGCAGGACCAAGGCAGGCCACTACATCACCCTGACGACGTGCACCCCGGTGTACACCTCGCGCTACCGCTACGTGGTCTGGGGCGAACTGGTCCGCGTCGACAAGGTCGACAACAAGCGGACTCCGCCGAAGGAACTGCGCTGAGACGAGCGGGCTGAACCAAGCGAAGGGCCCCTGCCGGGATCGCTCCCGGCAGGGGCCCTTACGTGTCCGAGGGCACCGTCAGCCGCCTGCGCCGCCGAAGAGGTTGGTGCCGCCGTTGTTTCCGCCGTTGTTGTTGCCGTTTCCGCCGAAGGTCGTCAGGTTGACCGATGAACCCTGGTCGACCGTGCTGCCCTGGCCCGGGTCCGAGCTGATGACGATGGCGTTGTCGTCCTGGGAGCCGTTGATGTTGCCGACCTGGAGGCCCACCTGCTGCAGGGCGTTCTTGACGTCCTTCAGCCGCTGACCCTGGATGTTCGGCACCTGGACCTGGGTGTTCTGCTTCTGACCGATGTTGATCTGCACCGCGGTGTTCTTCTTGACCTGGGTGCCGATCGACGGGTTGGTCGAGATGGCCTTGCCGTCCTGGTTGTCGTCGGTCGTGGGGGTGTTGACGCAGTTGCCGTTCAGGCCGTTCTGCTGCAGCTCGGCCTTGGCGTCGTCACAGCTCTTGCCGGTGACGTCGGGCACCGCGACCGTCTCCGCGGCCTTGGCGATGGTGAGGGTGATCGTCGATCCCTTCTCCACCTCCTTGCCGCCGATGGGGTTCTGGTCGAGGACCGTGTTCGGGTCCTCCGTCGACTCACGCGTCTTGGTCTCGACCTTGAACTGGTAGTCGGAACCCTCGAGCTTCGCCTTCGCGTCGTCGAGGCTCAGGCCGACGACACCCGGCACCTGGACCTTGGGCGCCCCGGTCGACACCACCAGGTTGACGGCGGTGTTCTTCTTGACCTTGCTGCCCGGTGTCGGGTCCGTGGAGCAGATGTTGCCCTTGGACTGGTTCTCGCAGGGCTGTTCCTTGACCGTGCCGACCTTGAGGTCGCTGTTGGTCAGCTGTTTCTCGGCGTCCGCCTTCGGCTGGCCGACGATGCTCGGCACGGCAACCGTGTCGTTGCCGGTGCCGTGGCCGCTGACCACCCACCTGCCGATCAGGATCGCGCCCACCAGCACCAGGATGCCCGCGACGACCAGCAGGATCGTCGAGGTGTTGTTCTTCTTCTGGCGCCGCCGGTCGGGCCGGTCGTCGTAGCCGAAGCCGCCGTCGTCCGGGTTCATGGGCGGCAGCATCGACGTGGCGCCGGCGCCCGCGTCGGAGCGCAGGGCCGTCGTCGGCTGGTCGTCGGGGTAGCCGCCGTAGCCGACGGAACCCATCGCCGCCGTCGCCGCGACCGGCTGGCCGTCGAGGCACGCCTCGATGTCCATGCGCATCTCGTCGGCGGACTGGTAGCGGTAGTTGGGGTCCTTGACCAGCGCCTTCAGGACGATGGCGTCCATCTCGGGCGTGATCTCGGGGTCGAAGACGGAAGGCGGCTGTGCCTCTTCGCGGACGTGCTGGTAGGCGACGGCGACCGGGGAGTCGCCGACGAACGGCGGCCGTACCGTCAGCAGCTCGTACAGCAGGCAACCCGTCGAGTAGAGGTCCGAGCGGGCGTCCACCTGCTCGCCCTTCGCCTGCTCCGGCGACAGGTACTGCGCGGTGCCGATGACCGCCGCCGTCTGCGTCATCGTCATGCCGGAGTCGCCCATGGCGCGGGCGATGCCGAAGTCCATGACCTTGACCTGGCCGTTGCGCGTGAGCATCACGTTGGCCGGCTTGATGTCGCGGTGGACGATGCCGCTGCGGTGGGCGTACTCCAGGCCCTGCAGGATGCCGATGGTCATCTCCATGGCCCGCTCGGGCAGGAGCTTGCGGCCGGAGTGCAGGAGTTCGCGGAGCGTGGAGCCGTCTACGTACTCCATGACGATGTACGGGATCGAGACCCCGTCGATGTAGTCCTCGCCCGTGTCGTAGACCGCGACGATCGCGGGATGGTTGAGCGAGGCGGCCGACTGGGCCTCCCGGCGGAACCGGGCCTGGAAGGACGGATCCCGCGCGAGGTCCGCGCGCAGCGTCTTCACCGCCACGGTGCGGCCGAGCCGGGTGTCGTGCGCGAGGTAGACCTCCGCCATGCCACCACGGCCGAGCACCTGGCCCAGCTCGTACCGGCCGCCGAGGCGACGCGGCTCTTCCATAGCTTCCTACCAGCCCTCTCCGTCGGTCCCGACCGGCACGGGTGTGCGGTCGGAGGCTGCCGTCCGGGCCTACCGTACCCGGCTAGCTTTGTGTGACCTGGCCAAGCCCGTAACCCGATACAGGACCGGTATCGCAACGTGCACCGATGTGAGGAGGGCGTGAGCGGGGTCACTTCTTGGAGTTGATGACCGCCTCCATCACGCTCTTCGCGATCGGCGCCGCGAGGCCGCCGCCGGAGATGTCGTCGCGGTTGGCCTTGCTGTCCTCGATGACCACGGCCACGGCGACCGGCGCGCTGCCGTCGGGGAGCTTGGCGTAGGAGATGAACCAGGCGTACGGGTTCTCGCTGTTCTCGACGCCGTGCTGGGCGGTACCGGTCTTTCCGCCCACCGTGACGCCGTTGATCTGCGCATTGGTGCCGGTACCTTCCTTGACCACCGTCTCCATCATCGACTGCAGGATCTGCGCGTTCTTCGACGACAGGGGCTGGCTGAGCTCCTGCGGGTCGGTCTGCGCGATGGTGTCGAGGTTGGAGGACTGCAGCTTGTCGACCATGTACGGCTTCATCAGCTTGCCGTCGTTGGCGACCGCGGAGGCGACCATGGCCATCTGCAGCGGGGTCGCGGCGGTGTTGAACTGGCCGATGGAGGACAGCGCGGTCTGCGAGGAGTTCATGTTGTCGGAGAAGACCGAGGCCGCCGAGCGGACCGGCGTGAACTGCTCCGCGTCGAAGCCGAACTTCTTCGCCTCTTCGAGCATCTTCTCGTTGCCGAGGTCGGCGCCGATCTTGCCGAAGACGGTGTTGCAGGACACGCGGAGCGCGGTGCGCATGGTCGCGTTCTTGCAGGGGATGTTCCCCTCGTTCTTCAGCTCGGTCGTGGTGCCCTTCATGATGTAGGGCAGCGGCGAGTCGGTGTTCTGGTCGGCGGAGGTGTACAGCCCGTTCTCCAGCGCGGCCGCGGCGGTGACCACCTTGAAGGTGGAGCCCGGCGGGTAGGTCTCGCGCAGCGCCCGGTTCAGCATCGGGTCGTTCTTGTTGTTCTTCTTCAGCAGCGAGTTCCAGGCCTTGGTGTCCGTCGACGTGGAGTTGCCGGCGAAGCTCGAGGGGTCGTACGAGGGGTACGAGGCCAGCGCCAGGATCTTGCCGGTGGACGGGTCGAGTGCGGCGACCGCGCCCTTGCCGCCCTGGGCCTTCAGACCGTCGTACGCGGCCTTCTGGGCGGCCGCGTTGAGGGTGGTGACGACGTTGCCGCCCTGCCGCTGCTTGCCCGTGATCATGTCGAGCGTGTTGCGGAAGAAGAGCCGGTCGTCGTTGCCGGTGAGGATGCCGTCCTCGATGCTCTCCAACTGGGTGGCGCCGAAGGCCTGCGAGGCGAACCCGGTGACCGGCGCCCACATGGGGCCGTTCTTGTAGGTGCGTTTGTACTTCAGGTCGTTCAGGCCGCTCTTGCTCGTCGTGGTGGACCCGGTGATGGGATCGCCGTCGACGATGATGTCGCCGCGCGGGGTCGAGTAGCGGGCGATGGTGACACGGCGGTTCAACGTGTCGTTCCTCAGGCTGTCGGCCTTGACGTACTGCAGCCAGTTGTCCCGGACGAGCAGGGCGAGGACGAGAAGACCGCAGAAGATCGCGATCCGGCGCAGGGGCTTGTTCATGACGGGCGGACCACCTGGGTCATCTCGGCGTCAGGGTTGCTGGCGGGGGCGGGCGCCGGACGGCGGGCGGTGTCGCTGATGCGGATCAGGATGCCGATGAGGGCCCAGTTGGCGATGACGGAGGAACCGCCGTACGCCAGGAAGGGCATCGTCATACCGGTCAGCGGGATGAGGCCCATGACGCCGCCCGCGACGACGAAGACCTGGAGAGCGAAGGCGCCCGAGAGGCCGACGGCGAGCAGCTTGCCGAAGGGGTCGCGGGCGGCGAGGGCGGTGCGGATACCGCGCTCCACGATCAGGCCGTAGATCAGCAGGATCGCCATCAGGCCGGCCAGGCCCAGCTCCTCGCCGAAGGTGGCGAGGATGAAGTCGGAGTTGGCCGCGAAGCGGATGAGGTCGGAGTGGCCCTGGCCCCAGCCGGTGCCGAGGGTGCCGCCGGAGCCGAAGGCCCACAGGGCCTGCATGGCCTGTTCGGAGTGGAGGATGCCGTCGTGGCTGCCGGACTGGCTGAGCTTGTACTCGTGCAGTGGGTTGAGCCAGGCCTGGACGCGTGTCTGGATGTGCGGCTCGAAGCTGGCCACGCCGACGGCACCGGCCGCGGACATCAGCAGACCGAAGACGATCCAGCTGGTGCGCTCGGTGGCGACGTACAGCATGATGACGAACATTCCGAAGAACAGCAGCGACGTACCGAGGTCGGTCTCGAACACCAGGATGAGGATCGAGATCATCCAGACGACGACGATCGGACCGAGGTCGCGGCCTCGCGGCAGGTACAGGCCCATGAAGCGGCGGCTGGCGAGGGCGAGCGCGTCACGCTTCACCATCAGGTAGCCGGCGAAGAAGATCGCCAGCACGATCTTGGCGAACTCACCGGGCTGGATGGTGAAACTGCCGATCTGGATCCAGATCTTGGCGCCGTAGACGTTGGCGCCGAGGCCGGGGATCAAAGGGAGGAGCAACAGAACAATCGCGCCTGCCATGGAGATGTACGTGTACCGCTGCAGGGTGCGGTGGTCCTTCAGGAAGATCAGCGCGACGACGAACAGGGCGATGCCCAGCGCCGTGTAGATCAACTGGTTGGTCGCCTTGCCACCGGCGACATTGATGGACTGCAGCAGCTTGGACTGGTCGAGTCGCCAGATGGCGACGAGACCGAGGCCGTTGAGCAGTGTGGCCAGCGGCAGCAGCAGCGGGTCCGCGTACGGGGCGAACTTCCGCACCACGAGGTGGGCGACGCCGGCGAGCAGACCGAGGCCCAAGCCGTACCCGAGCAGGCCGGCCGGCACCTTGTCGTCGATGGCCAGGCCCACGTTGGCGTAGGCGAAGACCGGGATGACGACGGCGAACACCAGGAGCGCGAGCTCGGTGTTGCGTCTGCTGGGCGCTCCGATTGCGCCGATCGTGGACGTATGGTGCGTCGGTGTGTTGGTAGTACTGCTCATCGTGTGACGGGGCCTCTCACGGCTTGCCTACTGCTTACCGCACATCGAGACGACCTTCTGCTCTTCCTCCGAGAGGCTGGGGCCGGGGCTGGGAGTGGCGGTGGTCGCGGACGGGTTCGGGGTCGGGGAGGACTTCGGCTTCGTGGACGGACTCGGTGACGACGTGGCCTTGGACGTGAGCGAGGTGCTGGTGGTTCCCGTGGTGCCACCGGCCTGTCCCTGACCGGTCTTGGCGTTGTTCTTGCTCGCGGCCGCCTGCCGCTCGGCCTGCTTCTTGCACGCGGAGGCCTGTACGGCGAGCTCGTCGACCTTCTTCCGGGCGTCCGTCAGGCCGCCCTCGGCGATCGTGTTCTTGACCTGCTTCTGCTGGTACGGCGGCAGGTACTTGAGTTCGATCTCGGGGTGATCCTTCTCCACCTTGGACAGGGACACCCAGGCCAGGTCCTGGCTGATGCCCCGGTACAGCGCCACGTGCTCGCCGTTGGTGCCGACGTAGTACTGGGTCTGCGTCCAGCGGTAACCGCCGTACAGACCGCCGCCGATGACGGCGAGCGCGAGCACCGAGTAGAAGGATCTCTTCAGCCACTTGCGGCTTCTGCGCGGTTTGACGAAGTCGTCGTCGGTGTAGTCGCCGAAGCTGCCGGCCGGGATGTAGCCGGTGGTGTCGCCGGATCCGGGCGGCCCGAACTCGCCGCCTCCGCCCTGCCCGGGCACCTGGCGGCCGAGACCCGAGGCGCGCCCTGCGGGCGTCTGCATGATCCCGGGGTCGTGGTGCAGGTGGTTCTGGTTCTCGGCGACGGCGCCGACCACGACCGGGGTGTCGGAGAGCTGCCCGGCGAGGGTGTCCCCGGTGTCCAGGTCCAGGACGTCGGCGACGATCACGGTGATGTTGTCGGGGCCACCGCCGCGCAACGCCAGCTGGATGAGTTCCTGGACGGTCTCCTGGGGACCCTGGTAGCTGGCGAGGGTGTCCTCGAGGGTCTGGTGGGAGACCACGCCGGACAGGCCGTCGGAGCAGATCAGGTAGCGGTCACCGGCCCGGACCTCACGGATCGACAGGTCCGGCTCGACGTGCTCACCGCTGCCCAACGCCCGCATGAGCAGGGAGCGTTGGGGATGCGTGGTGGCCTCTTCCTCGGTGATGCGGCCCTCGTCGACCAGCCGCTGCACCCAGGTGTGGTCCTGTGTGATCTGGGTCAGGACGCCGTCGCGGAGCAGGTACGCGCGCGAGTCGCCGACGTGGACGAGACCGAGCCGCTGCCCGGTCCACAGCAGGGCGGTGAGCGTCGTGCCCATGCCCTCCAGCTGCGGGTCCTCCTCGACCATCGCGCGCAGCTGGTCGTTGGCACGCTGTACGGCGGCGCCGAGGGAGGTGAGGATGTCGGAGCCCGGCACGTCGTCGTCGAGGGCGACGATGGTGGAGATGGCCTCGGAGGAGGCGACCTCGCCGGCGGCGGCGCCGCCCATGCCGTCGGCGATCGCGAGCAGGCGCGGGCCGGCGTATCCGGAGTCCTCGTTGCCCTCCCGGATCATGCCTTTGTGCGATCCGGCGGCGAAGCGCAGTGACAGACTCATGCGCACCTCGCCCGTCGGCTCCGGGTACATCCGCACGGTGCCCACCCTCCGGTCGGGAGCGCGCCGGGGCCCGTGGTGGGGGCCGCCGCTGCGTGCTCGCTCCGCTCGCTCATTGTCGTACTACTTCCGCAGCTCGATGACTGTCTTGCCGATGCGGATCGGCGCGCCCAGCGGAATCGGCGTGGGGGTCGTCAGCCGGCTCCGGTCGAGGTACGTGCCGTTGGTGGAGCCGAGGTCCTCGACGATCCAGTTGCCGTCGCGGTCCGGGTAGATCCTGGCATGGCGGCTGGAGGCGTAGTCGTCGTCCAGCACGATCGTGCTGTCGTGCGCCCGGCCCAGGGTGATGGTCTGGCCCTGCAGGGCGACCGTGGTGCCGGTGAGGGTGCCCTCGCTCACCACGAGCTTGGTGGGCGCGTTGCGGCGCTGGCGGCCGCCGGACTGCTGGCGCTGCTGCGGAGGAGCCGCCTGCTGGCGGGCGGCTTGCTGCTGCTGCCGCCCGGCCTCTCGCCTGGACCCGCGCTGGGTGACGCGCGTACCGAACAGGTCGCTGCGGATGACCTGCACGGCCACGATCACGAACAGCCACAGTACGGCCAGGAAACCCAGCCGCATGACCGTGAGGGTCAGCTCTGACATTGCCCCCGCTTCACCCTTCGGCTTGCCGGTAAATGATGGTGGTGCTGCCCACGACGATCCGCGAGCCGTCGCGGAGCGTAGCGCGGGTGGTGTGCTGCCCGTCCACCACGATGCCGTTGGTGGACCCGAGATCCTGGATCGTCGAGGGCGTTCCGGTCCGGATCTCACAGTGCCGGCGGGAGACGCCGGGGTCGTCGATCCGCACGTCGGCTTCGGTGCTGCGGCCCAGCACCAGCGTCGGGCGGGAGATCTGATGGCGTGCGCCGTTGATCTCGATCCAGTAGCGGGTACGGCCGCCGGCCGCCGGGGCGGTCGCGGGCCGCTGGAGATAGGGAGCGCTGCCGCGGGCGCCGGGCGGCGGTGCGGCGGGCATCGGCGGGGCGCCCGCGGGGGCGGCGGCCGGCGGGTAGCCGTAACCGCCGGGGCGGCCCGCGGCCGGGGCCGCCGGAGCGGGGCCGGCGGGCGGCTGCTGGCTGGTGGAGGACGCGAGCGTACGGCTGCGCACCCGGTACAGACCGGTGTCGAGGTCGTCCGCCTTCTCCAGGTGGACCTTGATGGGGCCCATGAAGGTGTAGCGCTGCTGCTTGGCGTAGTCGCGCACCATGCCGGCGAGCTCGTCGCCGAGCTGGCCGGAGTAGGGGCTGAGCCGCTCGAAGTCCGGCGTGCTCAGCTCCACGATGAAGTCGTTGGGGACGACCGTCCGGTCGCGGTTCCAGATGGTCGCGTTGTTGTCGCACTCGCGCTGGAGCGCGCCGGCGATCTCCACGGGCTGGACCTCGGACTTGAACACCTTGGCGAAGGTGCCGTTGACCAGACCTTCGAGACGCTGCTCGAACTTCTTCAGGACTCCCATGGGGCACCTCCTCCGATGTCGCTGTCGTCCTGCTTCCCGCCTGGCGGGTACTGCCTTACCTTGTGCTGCCTTACCTGGTACTGCTTACTGATCGTATCCACGCGCCGGTGAATCGGCTGGTTCCCCCCGCGAGCCCCGCCGACGGGTGTCGCACCCGCCCGGTTCCCTCCGGAGGTTCCCTCCGAGGCTCCCCTTCGAACTCCTCCCGCGAACTCGTTCTGGCATGGATCGTAGAGGCGACCGCAGACCAGTGTCCCGCACCTGACTGTGGACCCGGCCCGGCTCCCGGGGAGACGGGCCGTACCGGTACGAGGTTGATACGAGAACCGGCACTCCCTGATACGGAGTGAAGGACTCCGAACGTGGGCCGGTCGCCGGCCGGGATCGGGAGACCTCCCTGGTCGGCGGCTGCCCCCTGGAAAGCGATGTGAACCCACCCCTGCCAGCGTGCTAATGTTCTGGGTGTCGGAAGGCGCCAGCCCACAAGGGCGAGGAGCCGGAGGACACACCCAATGCGCGGGTGGCGGAATAGGCAGACGCGCTGGATTCAGGTTCCAGTGCCCGCAAGGGCGTGGGGGTTCAACTCCCCCCTCGCGCACCAGCCGAAGGCCCTCAGGTCCCAGACCTGGGGGCCTTCGCGTTGTTCGGATCGGTGTGAGGCGTATTACCTGGTGAGGACAATCACACGGGTCGGTCGGGCCGTCGCCGGGCGGGGTTTTCCACAGGTTCGGAGTTGTCCACAGGGTCTGACGCGTTCTCGTCGGCGGCTGTACGGTCGGCACGAGTTGATGTTCGTCTTGATGTTCGTCTTGGTATGCGTCTTGAGGTTCGTCTGATGTCCGTCGGCGCCCGGTGGTGGGCGTGCGTCGTGCGAGTGCGGGGGAGGCGGTCGGTGTGACCGAAAGCGGAGCGGTGCCAGCGGCGGAGGCGACAGCGGCGTCGGCGACCGTGGCGTCTGCGACGGCGGCGTCGGGTGCGCGGCGGTTGCCGCGGGTGCGCGGATTCGCCGAGTGGCCGGTGGAGGGATCGCCCAAGGAGGAGGGCAAGGCGCTGCGCAGGCTGGTCCCGCGCCGGGCGCACGCCGAGCTCGACCTCGACGCGGGGCGGCCCGCCGCGGTCGCCGCGGTGGAAGAGTCCAACCTCGGCCGCATCCCCGAGCTCACCCCGATAAGGGCGGGCCGGATGGCGGCAACCCCCTTCGCCTTCCTGCGCGGCTCGGCGGGCCTGATGGCGTACGACCTCGCACGCACGCCCATGACCAGGATCCGGGCCCAGATCTGCGGGGACGCCCACGCCGCCAACTTCGGTCTGTACGGTGACGCGCGCGGCGACCTCGTGATCGACCTGAACGACTTCGACGAGACGGTGTACGGCCCCTGGGAGTGGGACCTGAAGCGGCTCGCCGCATCCCTGGTGCTCGCGGGCCGGGAGGCCGGCGCCGACGAGACCCAGTGCCGCAAGGCGGCCTACGACGCGACCGGCGCCTACCGCCGCACCATGCGGCTGCTGGCCAAGCTGCCGGTGCTGGACGCGTGGAACGCGATCGCGGACGAGGAACTGGTCTCGCACACCGACGCCCATGATCTGCTCGGCACGCTGGAGCGGGTCTCCGAGAAGGCGCGGGCCAACACCAGTGGGCGGTTCGCGGCGAAGGCGACGCAGCAGCACGAGGACGGCGGACGCCGGTTCGTGGACGCGGCGCCGGTGCTGCGGCGGGTGGGGGACGAGGAGGCGGCCGCCGTCGCCGCGTCCCTGGAGAGTTACGTGGACACGCTGTCCGAGGACCGCCTCCCGCTCCTCGCCCGGCACGCGGTGCACGACGTGGCCTTCCGGGTCGTCGGCACGGGAAGCGTGGGCACCCGGTCCTACGTCGTGCTCCTGCTGGACCACCGGGGTGAGCCGCTGGTGCTGCAGGTCAAGGAGGCCCGACCCTCGGCGCTGGTGCCGCATCTGGTGACCGCCGGTTTCGAGGCGCCGGTCGTCGAGCACGAGGGGCGCCGCGTGGTGCTCGGCCAGAAGCGGATGCAGGTCGTCAGCGACATCCTGCTGGGCTGGACCTCGGTGGACGGGCGGCCCTACCAGGTACGGCAGTTCCGCAACCGCAAGGGGAGTGTCGACCCCGCCGCACTGGCCGCCGACCAGATCGACGACTACGGCCGGATGACCGGCGCCCTGCTGGCCCGCGCCCACTCCCACAGCGCCGACCCGCGCCTGGTCGCCGGCTACTGCGGCAAGAATGAGGAACTGGACGAGGCGATCGCCGACTTCGCCGTCGCCTACGCCGACCGCACGGAGTCCGACCACGCCGATTTCGTGACGGCGGTACGGGCGGGGAGGCTGGCGGCGGAGATGGGGGTGTGAGGGTGTGATGTCCGCGGTGTGTGGGGGGCGTCATACCCAGCGGGGTGCGTGAGGCTGTGATGTCCGGCGGGGTGGCGGCCGCGTGAGCGGTGGCGGGATGCGTTCGCGTGAGCGGTGCCCGTGAGGTGCTCCGCTCCGGTCGTACTGGCATCCCCCGCGGCGTCGCGGTCGCAGGGCAGGCCGTGCAGCTCCCGGCGTGGCCTACGCTGGTCGGGTGACGAGCCCGGAAGCTGAGCAGGATGGGGTCGCCGGTGAGACGCCATCGACGCCCGAGGACGGTGCGCCGCGCCCCGAGGAGCGGCTGGAGCGGGCCGTGCGGGCCGCCGAGCAGGCGCTGATCGAGTACGAGATCGCGGTCGAGACCTTCCGTATCGAGGTCGAGAACTTCTCCCGGCTGCACCACCAGAAGCTCGGCCCGATGTACGCCCGTCTCGACGAGCTGGACGCGCAGATAGCCGAGGCCAGGGCCGCCCGCACCGGCGACCCCGAGGACCGTCGCAAGGCGGACGAGGCGCGGGCCCGGGTGCTGCCGATGCCGGCCGTGGAGGAACTGTTCCACGGCTGGATGGACGGCGACGGCCTGTTCCCGGAGGCCGCGGCGATGCTCACCGAGCAGCCCGTACGCCCTCCGCAGCGGGTGCGCCCCAGCGCCGAGGCCCGCAAGCTCTACCGCGAACTCGCCCGCAAGGCCCACCCCGACCTGGCCCAGGACGACGCCGAGCGGGAGCGCCGTGAGGAGTTCATCACCCGGGTCAACGGCGCCTACGCCCGCGGCGACGAGGCCCTGCTGCGTGAACTGGCGGAGGAGTGGGCCAAGGGACCGGCGCCGGTGGAGCGCGGCCCGAGCCGCAGCGAGGAGCTGTACGCCCGCCTCGAGTGGCTCGCCCAGCGGAAGGAGTTGCTGACGCTGGTGGCCAAGGAGCTGGAGGAGGGCGCGATCGGCTCGATGCTCCGGCTCGCTCCCGACGATCCGGACCGTCTCCTCGACGAGATCGCCGAACAGCTCCTGTCGGACGTCGCCCTGCGCGAACAGGAGCTGGCGACGCTGCTCGAGCAGTAGCCGGGCGAGGGCCTCGGGCGGTGTCCGGTAGCGTCGGGGTATGAGTTTCGGAGCTGGTGTGCCCACGGTCGGGGTCTCGGACCTCAAGGACAGCGACTTCCTGGTGGACGTCCGCGAGGACGACGAGTGGCAGGCGGGCCATGCCGAAGGCGCCCTGCACATCCCCATCAGCGAGTTCGTCGCCCGCTACGGCGAGCTGACGGAGGCCGCGCCGCAGGACGGCCGCGTGCATGTGATCTGCCGCTCGGGCGGCCGGTCGGCCCAGGTCACGATGTATCTGGTCCAGCAGGGCATCGACGCGGTGAACGTCGACGGCGGCATGCAGGTCTGGGCCGCCGCGGGCCGACCGGTGGTGACGGACGAGGGCCGACCCGGGTTCGTGCTCTAGGTCCAGGGGACCTGGGACCCGGGGACCAGCGGGTCCAGCAGGTTCGGCTACGCGGCCGTCAGCCCAGTGGGTGCGCCGCCAGCAGATCGCCCAGTGCCTCCTCGTGTGCCGCCGCCGGGCCGAGCGACAGTTCCAGGTGCTTGGCCCAGGCGTGGTACCGGTGGAGCGGGTACTCGACGTCCGCCCCGAACCCGCCGTGCAGATGCTGCGCGGTCTGAACGATCCGCCGCACCCCCTCCGACGCCCAGATCTTGGCGACGGCGACGTCACCGGAGGCGGGCAGCGCGCCGGACGCCCCGGAGGCCATCCGCCATGCGGCCTGCCAGAGCGTGGCCTCCATGGCGCGGAGGTCGATGTAGCGGTCGGCGGCCTGTACCGCCACCGCCTGGAAGGTGGCGATCGGATGCCCGAACTGCTCCCGCTTGCCGGCGTAGTCGCTGGTCATCTCCAGTACCCGCTCGCCCAGTCCGAGTGCGAGCGCACAGGTCCCGGTCGTCAGCAGCTCCCGCAGCCACTCCCAGGCCCCGTCCGCGTCGATCACGTCCCGGGCCGCGATCCTCACCGACTCCAGCCGCAGCTCGCCCAGCCGCTCCCCCGCGGTGGAGATCTGCTCACCGAGCACGACCCCTTCGTGGTCGCGGGACACCACGGCCAGCAGGGTCCGGTCCGCCGCCGTCCGCGCCGGTACGAGGACGAGGTCGGCGGTGTGCGCCCATGGCACCGCGGTCTGCACCCCGTCCAGCAGCCAGTCGTCGCCGTCCTGTCGGGCGGTGACGGCGAGTTCGGCTCCGTCGTGACCGGTGCGGCCGTTCGCAGCGACGGTCAGCACCAGCTCGCCCCGCCCCGCCCGCTCCAGCAGCGTCGCCTTCAACTCCGGTCCGCCGTAGGCCTGTACGGCGGCGGTGGCCGCGGCGCTCTCCAGCAACGGCACCCGCGCCAGCCCCTTCGCCGACTCCCGCAGCACCAGGCACAGCGCGATGGCGTCCAGCCCCGCCCCGCCGTACTCCGCGCCCAGCAGCAGACTCAGCAGGTCGGCCTCGGCAAGCCTGCCCCACAGCGGACGGTCGAAGTCCTCGGCGACGGCGCCCGCGACCAGCGAGGGAGAGGGCACCGTGTCCGGAGCGACCCCGGCGAACACCCCCCGTGCCGCCTCGGCCGCCGCCTGCTGCTCCTCGGTGAAGGTGAAGTCCACGGTCCTGTCCCTCCGGAGGGTCCGCTGATCTGACGGACCGTCAAGATAGAACAGGTTCTAGAAGAAGGGAACGGGCTGCCGACGGCCAATGCACGGGCAATGCACGGCCAATGCGGGGGCGGCGCTCCGCCGGTGTTCACCGGTCGGGGCTGCCGCTCCGCCGGTGTTACCGGTCGGAGCCGACGCTCCACACGTCATCATCGGTCGAAGTCCAGCTCCACCTTCTCCGTCACCGGATGCGACTGGCACGCCAGCACATATCCCGCCTCCGTCTCCTCCCGCTCCAGCGCGAAGTTGCGGTCCATGCGCACCTCGCCGGTGACCAGGAAGGCGCGGCACGTCCCGCACACCCCGCCCTTGCAGGCGTACGGGGCGTCGGGCCGGTTGCGCAGCACCGTGTCGAGCAGGGATTCACCGTCCTGCACGGGCCAGGTCCCGCCGCGCCCGTCGAGCCGGGCCGTGACCGTGCTGTGCGCGGGGGCGGCGCCGATGGTGGTGCCGGTGACCGGCTGGGCGCTGTCCACGTGGAAGATCTCCTCGTGGATACGGGCCCGGGGGACACCGAGGCCGCGCAGCGTCCGCTCCGCCTGCTGCACGAGTCCGTAGGGGCCGCACAGGAACCACCCCGCCACCCGGTCCACCGGCAGCAGCGCGGGCAGCAACGCGGTCAGCCGCTCCTGGTCCAGCCGCCCGGACGGCAGCCCCGCCTGCTGTTCCTCCCGGGACAGCACCGTGACCAGCTGAAACCGGCCCGGGTACCGGTCCTTGAGGTCGGCGACCTCCTCCAGGAACATCGTCGAGGCGGCCGTCCGGTCGCTGCGTATGAGGCAGAACCGCGCCTCCGGCTCGCGCGCGAGCAGGGTCGAGACGATCGACAGCACCGGGGTGATGCCGCTGCCACCGACGACGGCCGCGTACAGACCGGGCGCCGGGTCGAGGGTGAAGCGGCCGGCCGGGGTCATGACCTCCAGCTCGTCACCGACGTTGATCTCCTTGAGCGCGTACGTCGAGAAGGCCCCGCCCTCCACCAGCCGCACGCCGACCCGCAGGGTGCGCGGCCCGTCCGCGTCGGGTGCCGGGGAGCAGATCGAGTACGTACGGCGTATCTCGACCCCGTCGACCACGCGGCGCAGGGCGAGGTGCTGGCCGGCCGCGTGCCGGTACTCCTCGCGCAGCTCGGGCGGGACGGTCAGGGTGAGGGCCACGGAGTCGTCGGTGAGCCGGTCGACCGCCGCCACCGGGAGCGCGTGGAAGCGGGCCATCACAACTCCTTGAAGTGGTCGAAGGGTTCACGGCACGCGAGACAGCGGCGCAGTGCCTTGCACGCGGTGGAGGAGAAACGGCTCAGCAACTCGGTGTCGGGGGAGCCGCAGTGGGGGCAGCGGACGGGTTCGGGCCGGGGTGCGGGTTCGTCGGCGAGGGTGCGGGTCGGTCCCAAGCCGACGGTCACCGGCCCGGAGTCGCGTACCGAGCGCGGCGGCGCGATCCCGAACTCCCTGAGTTTGCGCCGTCCTTCGGCCGTGATGTCGTCCGTCGACCAGGCCGGCCGCAGCACCGTGCGGACCGCGACCTCACGCATGCCGTGGGCCCGCAGCACCCGCTCTATGTCCAGCGACATCGCCTCGATGGCCGGGCAGCCGGTGTACGTCGGGGTCAGCTCCACCTCGACCGAGTCCGCGCCGCGCACATGCACCGCCCGAACGACACCGAGCTCCTGGAGGGTGAGTACCGGCAGCTCCGGGTCGGGCACCGAGCCGGCGATCTCGAGGAGTTCGGCCTCCAGCGGGGTCGTCGTCACCATGACGCCCCCGGGTGGCTGCGGTGCAGATGCTGCATCTCGGCGAGCATCCGCCCGAACGGCTCGGTGTGCACGCCCTGACGGCCCGCGCCGGCCGACCAGGCGCCGGAGCGCGGCCCCTCCGGGAGGGGCAGGGTCGCCCGGCGCAGCACGGCCTCGACGGACTCCAGCCAGGCGGTGTCCATCCCGGCCCAGTCGACGTCCAGCCCCTCCACCGGCTGGAACATCTCGCCGGTGAGGCGCCACAGTGCCGTGCACGCCCGCACCATCCGCTCATGGCTGGCGTTCGTGCCGTCGCCGAGCCGGAGGGTCCACTGCTCCGCGTGGTCGCGGTGGTAGGCGACCTCCTTGACGGCCTTCGCGGCGAGACCGGCGAACGGGCCCTCACCGACGGCAAGTTCGGCGTACAGCAGGTGCTGGTAGGTGGAGAAGTACAGCTGGCGGACGATGGTGTGGGCGAAGTCGCCGTTGGGCTGTTCCACCAACTGCAGGTTGCGGAAGGCGCGTTCTTCGCGCAGATACGCCAGCTCGTCCTCGTCGCCCACCGTCGACAGCAGCACCCGGGCCTGCCCGAGCAGGTCCAGCGCGATGTTGGCGAGGGCGACCTCCTCCTCCAGGACCGGGGCGTGGCCGGCCCACTCGCCCAGGCGGTGCGAGAGCACCAGGGCGTCGTCGCCGAGAGCGAGGGCGGCAGCCGTGGGAACGGTCGTCGTCACAGGTGCTTCACCCCCTCCGGGATCTCGTAGAACGTCGGGTGCCGGTACGGCTTGTCGGCGGCCGGCTCGAAGAACGGGTCCTTCTCGTCCGGCGAGGACGCGGTGATCGCGGCCGAGGGCACGACCCAGATCGAGACGCCCTCGCCGCGCCGGGTGTACAGGTCGCGGGCGTTGCGCAGGGCGAACTCCGCGTCCGGCGCGTGCAGACTGCCGGCGTGGGTGTGGGACAGGCCCCGGCGCGAGCGCACGAAGACCTCCCACAGGGGCCAGTCGGTGTTGGTCATGCCTGCTCCGCTTTCGTGTCGTCGCTGTGCTTGGCCGCGTAGGCCGCGGCCGCCTCGCGCACCCAGGCGCCCTCTTCGTGGGCCTTTCTGCGCTGGGTGAGCCGCTGTTCGTTGCACGGTCCGTTGCCCTTGAGGACTTCCTTGAACTCCGTCCAGTCGATCGGGCCGAAGTCGTGGTGTCCCCGCTCCTCGTTCCACTTCAGGTCCGGGTCGGGCAGGGTCAGGCCCAGCGACTCGGCCTGGGGGACGCAGATGTCGACGAAGCGCTGGCGCAGGTCGTCGTTCGAGTGCCGCTTGATCTTCCACGTCATCGACTGAGCGGAGTGCGCCGACTCGTCGTCGGGCGGGCCGAACATCATCAGGGACGGCCACCACCAGCGGTCCACCGCGTCCTGGGCCATGGCGTGCTGTTCGGGGGTGCCGCGGCTGAGGGCGAGCAGCAGCTCGTAGCCCTGGCGCTGGTGGAAGGACTCCTCCTTGCAGATGCGGACCATGGCGCGCGCGTACGGTCCGTACGAGCAGCGGCACAGCGGGACCTGGTTGGTGATCGCCGCGCCGTCCACCAGCCAGCCGATGGCACCGACGTCCGCCCAGGTCAGCGTCGGGTAGTTGAAGATCGAGGAGTACTTCTGGCGGCCGGAGTGGAGCTTGTCCAACAACTCCTCGCGGCTGGTGCCCAGGGTCTCGGCCGCGCTGTAGAGGTAGAGCCCGTGGCCCGCCTCGTCCTGGACCTTGGCCATCAGGATGGCCTTGCGGCGCAGGGAGGGCGCGCGCGTGATCCAGTTGGCCTCCGGCTGCATGCCGATGATCTCGGAATGGGCGTGCTGGGCCATCTGCCGGACCAGCGTCGCGCGGTAGGCGTCGGGCATCCAGTCCCGCGGCTCGATGCGCTCGTCCGCGGCCACGGCGGCGTCGAAGGCACGCTCGTAGGCGGCGGTGCCCGCGTGTTCCTCCTCGGTGCCGTACGCCTTGTGCGCGGCTGCTGTGGCCATGCGGTCCCCCTCGACCTGGGTTCTGTCCGGAGTCGGCTCCCGACCGATCGTTCGGTTCGTGCGATTCCATGGTCGGTCGGGCGCCGTAAGGTGTCAACCGCTGTGGACAACCTGCGGCATGCCCTGTGGAAAACACGGATCCGGTCCGCGCCGCCGGGCCCGTCCGGCAAGGGGCGAGCCGGTCCGGTAGGGCGAGCCGGTCCGGTAGGGCGAGCCGGTCCGGTAGGGCGAGCCGTGCTCCGCGGGAGGGGACTGTGCCTCGCGGGCGGGTCTGAGTACCGTTCGCGTGCGAGTGCGGTGGTGCGGCGGGCACGTGTGGTGCGGTGCCCGCGGCCGGGCAGCCGAAGACGGACCGGGATCGGGGATCGGGGCGGAATGGACGCGTACGACACAGGGTCGGGCGCCCGGCGTGTGCCGGACGGGTCCGGCGGCTTGCCCGAGCCGGGTGAACCGGACGGGGCGGCCGAGCAGCGGTCCGCGCCGCCCGAGCCCCCCTCACCCGCACCCGAGCCGGACCCCGCCCTCCGCACCGGCCCCTACGCCGAGCCCCGGACGGGTGTCGCCGCCCTCTCCCTGCGCTACCAGATAGGCGCCGCGCTCGCTCTCGCCGTCGTCGCCGCCGTCGTCTGCGTGCACATCGGCATGGTGTTCCTGCACGTCGCGCCGGCGAACACGGTCACCCAGCAGCACGGCAAGGCGATCGACGAATGGATCTACCCGGAGTTCGAACAGAACTGGAAGCTGTTCGCGCCCAACCCGCTGCAGCAGAACATCGCGGTCCAGGCCCGCGCCGAGGTGCGCGCGACGGACGGCGGGGTGCGCACCACCGGCTGGTACGACCTGTCGGCCGAGGACGGCCGGGCCATCGACGGCAATCTGCTGCCCAGCCACACCCAGCAGAACGAACTGCGCCGGGCCTGGGACTTCTTCCTCGCCACGCACGACGCCGACAACCGCCCCTCGGGCCTGCGCGGCTCCCTGTCCGAGGCGTACGTGCGGCGCATCGTGGCGCTGCGCCTCGACCGGGACGACGCGGCGGGGAAGAGCGGCTCGGTGATCCAGGTGCAGGTCCGCTCGCGCACCACCAACGTCCAGCCCCCGAAGTGGAGCGCAGAGAAGCTCTCCGACCAGCCGATGTACCGGGTGCTGCCCTGGTGGCCGGTCTCGGCCGCCGACACCGAGGGGGGCGCGGAGTGAACCGCTTCGCTCTGGCCGTCTCGGCCGGCATCGCCCGCGTCACCGACGCGGCCCTCGGCCCGTACCAGACCGCCGTGATCCGTATCGGCTTCAGCGCGACCTGGCTGCTGTTCCTGCTGAGGGAGTTCCCGCACCGCCAGGAGATGTACGGCCCCGACGCCCCGTGGAGCTGGGACCTGGCCCAGCGGCTGATCGCCGACAACCACGCCTTCACGGCCCTGATGTGGTCCAGCGGCCGGTTCTGGTTCGAGCTGGTCTACGCGTTCGCCCTGCTGGCGAGCGTCCTGCTGCTGCTGGGCTGGCGCACCCGCACCATGTCCGTGCTGTTCATGGTCGGTGTGCTCTCCCTGCAGAACCGCAGCGTCTTCATCGGCGACGGCGGTGACAACGTCCTGCACCTGATGTCCGTCTATCTCGTCTTCACCCGCTGCGGCCAGGTGTGGTCGCTGGACGCGCGGCGGGAACGGCGCACGCGCGAGGCACACGCGCGTGGGGAGGTCGTCGCGGACCGGATCGGTCCCCCCCTGTGGGGCGTGCTCGGGTTCGTCCTGGTCGCGGTGACGGCCGGGGGCCGATTCGACGGCACCGACCCGACCGTGCCGGTCATCCTGTGGCTGGTGTGGGTGGCGCAGGCCGTGCGGTGGGCCGTCGCCCGCTGGGCCGGGCGCCGGGAACCGCGGATCCTGGCGGACGTCGTGGCCAACGTCGTGCACAACGGCGCCCTGCTGGTGATCATGACGGAGGCCTGTCTGATCTATGCGACGGCCGGCTGGTACAAGATCCAGGGCTCGCGCTGGCAGGACGGTACCGCCGTCTACTACCCGCTCCACCTGGACTACTTCTCGCCCTGGCCGGGCCTCGCCGACCTGCTGTCCTCCAGCGGCACGATGGTGATGCTGGTGACGTACGGGACCGTGATCGTGCAGGTCGCCTTCCCGTTCACGCTGTTCAACCGGCGGGTGAAGAACGTCCTGCTGGCGGCGATGATGACCGAACACGCCGTGATCGCCGTGGTCCTCGGGCTGCCGTTCTTCTCGCTGGCCATGATCGCGACGGACGCGGTCTTCCTGCCGACGTCGTTCCTGCGCCGTCTGGGCGGTTTGGCCGCACGCGCGCGTACCCGTGTCCTGGCGGGCCGTGCGGCGGTGCCCGAGCCGCGGACACCGGAGAACCCCGAGCCCGCGCACGCGAACTCCACGGCGTGAACCCCCAAGGCACGCGCACGTAGGCTGCACGCCATGACCGACCCCGTGACCCTCTGGCGCCGGCTCGCCGACTCCTCCGTCCTGCTCGACGGCTTCCACGCCCTCAAGCACGCCGTGCGCTTCGGAGCGGAGATCCCGGTGGCGGTCGCCGTGGACCGGGCGGCCGTACTCGCCCTCGCCGACGAGCTGGCCCCCGATGTCACGGACACGCTGGCCGCGCTCCTGACGGAGGTGCCGGAGCCCACGTACCGCGGCCTCGTCGATCGCCCGCACCCGACGGCGGTGGCCGCCCTGGCCGTACGACCGCCCCGCGCGGCGCATCTCGAGACGCTGGCGCGCCGCCCCCGCACCGCCCCGGTCGTGGTCCTCGACAACCCGCGCAACCTGGGCAACGCAGGCGCGGTGATCCGTCTGGCCGCCGGTTTCGGGGCGACCGGCGTGGTCACCACCGGCACGCTGGACCCCTGGCACCCGACGGTCGTCCGCGGCGGGGCCGGGCTGCACTTCGCGACGGCGGTGGAACGGCTGGCCGTGGAGGAGCTGCCCGAAGGGCCGCTGTTCGCCCTGGACCCGGAGGGCGACGACATCCGGGGGACGAAGCTCCCGGACGACGCCGTCCTCGCGTTCGGATCGGAGCGCAGCGGCCTGTCGGCCGCCCTACGCGCGCGTGCCGACCATCTGCTGTCCCTGCCCATGCGTCCCCAGGTCTCCAGCTACAACCTGGCGACCAGCGTGGCGATGACGCTCTACCACTGGAGCGCCGGCGGTTTCTAGGCCTCCCGCCGCACCTCGACGACGCGGAAACGGTTGGCCACGAACGCCCCGTCGCACAGCGCGGCGTTGGCCGCCGGGTTGCCGCCCGAGCCGTGGAAGTCGGAGAAGGCGGCCGTCTGGTTGACGTACACCCCGCCGGTCAGGTTCAGCGACAGCTGGGCCGCCTCCTCCAGGCAGACCTCCTGGACCGCCTGCTCGACCTCCTCGTCGCTCGTGTACGCCCCGACGGTCATCGCGCCCTTCTCGCGGACGGTGCGCCGCAGCAGTTCCAGCGCGTCGGCCGTCGAGTCGACCGCCACGGCGAAGGAGACCGGGCCGAAGCACTCGCTCATGTAGGCGGCCTCGTCGTCCGGCTTGGCGCCGTCGAGCTTGACGATGACCGGCGTGCGGACCACGGCCTGCGGGAACTCCGGGTTGCTGATCTCCCGCGACGCAAGGGCGACTTCGCCGAGACCCGCGGCCGCTTCCAGCCGGGCCTTCACGTCCGGGTTGACGATGGCGCCGAGGAGCGCGTTCGCGCGGGCGTCGTCGCCGAGCAGTCCGTCGACGGAGCGGGCGAGATCGGCGACGACCTCGTCGAAGGTCTTCGGCCCCTCCTCGGTACGGATGCCGTCACGGGGGATCAGCAGGTTCTGCGGGGTGGTGCACATCTGGCCGCTGTACAGGGACAGCGAGAAGGCCAGGTTGGACAGCATCCCCTTGTAGTTCGCCGTCGAGTCCACGAGCACCGTGTTCACGCCGGCCTTCTCCGTGTAGACCTGCGCCTGCCGGGCGTTGGCCTCCAGCCAGTCGCCGAAGGAGGTCGAACCCGTGTAGTCGATGATCCGGATCTCCGGGCGGGTCGCCAGCGTCTTGGCGATGCCCTCGCCGGGGCGCTCGGCAGCCAGAGCCACCAGGTTCGGGTCGAAGCCGGCCTGGCCGAGGACCTCGCGCGCGACCTGCACGGTGAGCGCGAGCGGCAGCACCGCGCGCGGGTGGGGCTTGACCAGGACCGCGTTGCCGGTCGCCAGGGAGGCGAACAGGCCCGGATAGCCGTTCCACGTCGGGAAGGTGTTGCAGCCGATCAGCAGTGCGATCCCGCGCGGGACCGGCGTGAACTGCTTGGTGAGCGCGAGCGGGTCGCGCTTGCCCTGCGGCTTGGTCCACTCCGCCGTGTCGGGCGTGCGCACCTGCTCCACGTACGCGTACGCGACCGCCTCCAGGCCGCGGTCCTGCGCGTGCGGGCCGCCCGCCTGGAACGCCATCATGAACGCCTGGCCGCTGGTGTGCATGACGGCGTGCGCGAACTCGTGCGTCCGGTCGCTGATCCGCTTGAGGATCTCCAGGCAGACCACCGCGCGCGCCTCCGCGCCCGCGTCCCGCCAGGCTTTCTGGCCCGCCCGCATGGCGGGCAGCAGCACGTCGACGTCCGCGTGCGGGTACTCCACGCCCAGCTCGATCCCGTACGGCGAGACCTCGCCGCCCACCCAGTCGTCCGTGCCGGGCTGGCCGAGGTCGAGGCGGGTGCCCAGGACGGCGTCGAAGGCGGCCTTGCCCGCGGCCATGTCCAGGCTGCCGTTCTCGCCGTAGGCCTTGGGGTGCTCGGGGTGCGGGGACCAGTACGCACGTGTGCGGATCGCTTCCAGCGCCTGGTCGAGGGTCGGCCGGTGCTTGGCGATGAGCTCGTGCGTGGTCAGTTCGGCGGCCATGCGGGACCAACTCCTCGTCTCAAGAGCTCTTCGTCGAGCTCATGACCTGGGCAGAAACTTGGGCAGGAACAGCCAGTCAGAGTTAGAGTAACCGAACGATCGGTCGGGACAAGGGGGTCCGCCGCATCTGTGGAAAACCCCGTGCGGGAGGATCGCGCACATGACAGCACTCGACCTCAGCAGCCCCGTGGCCGTCGTCGGCACCGGCACGATGGGCCAGGGCATCGCCCAGGTCGCGCTGGTCGCCGGCCATCGCGTACGGCTGTTCGACGCCGTTCCCGGCCGGGCCCAGGACGCGGCCGCGGCGATCGGCGCCCGGCTCGACCGGCTCGTCGAGAAGGACCGGCTCACCGGCGCCGAACGGGACGCGGCACGCGCGCGTCTGCTGCCCGCCGCGGACCTCGCCGAGCTCGCCGACTGCTCCCTGGTCGTCGAGGCCGTCCTGGAGCGGCTGGACGTCAAGCAGGACCTCTTCCGGGCGCTCGAGGACCTCGTCGACGAGGACTGTCTGCTCGCCACCAACACCTCCTCCCTGTCGGTCACTGCGATCGGCGGTGCCCTGCGCAGCCCGGGCCGCTTCGTCGGCCTGCACTTCTTCAACCCCGCGCCGCTGCTGCCGCTGGTGGAGGTGGTCTCCGGGTTCGCCACCGACGTCTCGTCGGCCACGCGCGCGTACGAGATGGCACGCGCCTGGGGCAAGACGCCGGTGGCCTGCGCCGACACCCCCGGCTTCATCGTCAACCGCATCGCCCGGCCCTTCTACGCCGAGGCGTTCGCGGTCTACGAGGCCCAGGGCGCCGACCCCGCCACCATCGACGCGGTCCTGCGCGAGTCCGGCGGCTTCCGGATGGGCGCCTTCGAACTGACCGACCTCATCGGCCAGGACGTCAACGAGTCGGTCACGCACTCGGTGTGGCAGAGCTTCTTCCGGGACGTGCGCTTCACCCCCTCGCTCGCCCAGCGCCGCCTGGTCGAGTCGGGCCGGCTCGGCCGCAAGAGCGGGCACGGCTGGTACGACTACGGGGACGACGCCGAGCGGGCCGAGCCGCACACCGCGGAGCGGGCGCAGCCGCCCGCGTACGTCGTCGCCGAGGGCGACCTGGGCCCCGCCTCGGAACTGCTCGCGCTGATCCGCGAGGCGGGCATCCAGGTCCGCGAGGAGGACGAGGACCACGGCAGCCGCCTGGTGCTGCCGGGCGGCGGCCAGCTCGCCCTCGCCGACGGGCAGACCTCGGTGGAGTTCCGCGACGTCGTCTACTTCGACCTCGCCCTGGACTACCGCCGCGCCACCCGAATCGCCCTGTCCGCCTCCCAGGACACCGCCCCGCAGACCCTCGCCGAGGCCACCGGCCTCTTCCAGGCGCTCGGCAAGGACGTCAGCGTCATCGGAGACGTCCCCGGCATGATCGTCGCGCGCACGGTCGCCCGGATCGTCGACCTCGCGCACGACGCCGTCGCCAAGGGCGTGGCCACCGAGGAGGACATCGACACCGCGATGCGCCTGGGCGTCAACTACCCGCTGGGCCCCTTCGAGTGGAGCCGCAGGCTCGGCCGGAACTGGGCCTACGCCCTCCTCGACGACCTGCACCTGCGCGACCCCTCCGGCCGCTACGCGCCCTCCCTGGCGCTGTACCGGCACGCCTACGCCTCCGACAAGCGGGAGGGCAGCACCTCATGACGACCGCCAAGCGCGACACGTACACCCCGGAGACGCTGCTGTCCGTCGCCGTCCAGGTCTTCAACGAGCGCGGCTACGACGGCACCTCCATGGAGCACCTGTCCAAGGCGGCCGGCATCTCCAAGTCGTCGATCTACCACCATGTGGCGGGCAAGGAGGAACTGCTGCGCCGGGCCGTCAGCCGGGCCCTGGACGGCCTCTTCGGGATTCTCGACGAGGACCACGCGCGCGTGGGGCGTGCCGCCGACCGTCTTCAGTACGTCGTACGGCGCATGGTCGAGGTGCTGATCGGCGAACTCCCCTACGTCACCCTGCTGCTGCGCGTGCGCGGCAACACCGGCACCGAACGGTGGGCCCTGGAACGGCGCCGCGACTTCGACCACCGGGTCGCCGAGCTGCTGAAGGCGGCGGCCGCGGACGGGGACGTGCGCGGCGACGTGGAGGTGCGGCTCGCCACCCGGCTCGTCTTCGGGATGATCAACTCGATCGTCGAGTGGTACCGGCCGGACGGGCGCGGGATGAACGAGCGCGAGGTCGCCGACGCGGTGGTGCAGCTGGTCTTCGGAGGCCTGCGCGAGGAGGGCTGACCTCAGCCCTGCGGTTCCAGGTCCTCCTCCTCGAACACCAGCAGCGTGCGGGTGCTCAGCACCTCCGGCATGTTCTGCAGCCGGGTGAGGACCAGTTCGCGCAGCGCCCGGTTGTCGGACGTGTGGACCAGCAGCAGTACGTCGAAGTCGCCGCCCACCAGGGCGATGTGGGAGGCGCCGGGCAGCTGTCTGAGCTGCTCGCGGACCGTGCGCCAGGAGTTCTGCACGATCTTCAGGGTGATGTACGCCGATGTGCCCTGACCGGCGCGTTCATGGTCGACGCGGGCGCCGAAGCCGCGGATGACGCCGTCGTCGATGAGCCGGTTGATACGGGCGTAGGCGTTGGCGCGGGAGACGTGGACCCGTTCGGCGACCGACCTTATCGACGCACGGCCGTCAGCCTGGAGCATCTGCAGGATGTCCAGATCGATCGCGTCGAGGGGCCGCGGCGGCGGCAGGGGGACGGTGCCCTCGGGCTCCTCGGCCATTTGTTCAGGTGCCATGTCCCCCCGCCTCCCTGCCATGGACGTACTGCGTTCATTCCAGGCTGTGGAGAACCGTTTGTCCACAGCCCGAAGGGGCCTGTAGCCAAAATGTGCCGACGACCGAACAATCGGTAGGTGAGGCGGGTCACAGCCGACGCGCCTCCCGTAGCCACTCCCACGAGGAGGTGCCGTCATGACGGTCATGGAGCAGCGGGGCGCGTATCGGCCATCGCCACCCCCCGCCTGGCAGCCCCGCACCGATCCCGCGCCGCTGCTGCCCGACGCGGAGCCCTACCGGGTGCTGGGCACCGGGGCGGCGGCGAAGTCCGACCCTGCCCTGCTGCGCCGCCTGTACGCCGAGCTGGTGCGCGGCCGCCGCTACAACGCGCAGGCCACCGCCCTCACCAAGCAGGGCCGTCTCGCCGTCTACCCCTCCAGCACCGGTCAGGAGGCCTGCGAGGTCGCCGCCGCGCTCGCCCTGCAGGAGCAGGACTGGCTCTTCCCCAGCTACCGCGACACCCTCGCCGCCGTCGTCCGTGGCGTCGACCCCGTCCAGGCGCTGACCCTGCTGCGCGGTGACTGGCACACCGGCTACGACCCGTACGAGCACCGGGTAGCCCCCCTGTGCACCCCGCTGGCCACTCAGCTCCCGCACGCCGTCGGGCTCGCGCACGCCGCCCGCCTCAAAGGCGACGACGTGGTCGCGCTCGCCATGGTCGGCGACGGCGGTACCAGCGAGGGCGACTTCCACGAGGCGCTGAACTTCGCCGCCGTCTGGCAGGCACCGGTCGTCTTCCTGGTCCAGAACAACGGCTTCGCCATCTCCGTCCCGCTCGCCAAGCAGACCGCGGCCCCCTCCCTGGCCCACAAGGCCGTCGGCTACGGCATGCCCGGCCGGCTGGTCGACGGAAACGACGCGGCCGCCGTCCACGAGGTCCTCACCGACGCCGTACGGCACGCACGTGAGGGCGGCGGACCCACGCTGGTCGAGGCGATCACGTACCGCATGGACGCCCACACCAACGCCGACGACGCCACCCGCTACCGGGGTGACGCCGAGGTCGAGGCCTGGCGGGCGCACGATCCGATCGCGCTCCTGGAACACGAACTGACCGAACGCGGCCTCCTCGACGAGGACGGGATGCGGCACGCGAGCGATGCCGCCGAGACCATGGCCGCCGACCTGCGCGAGCGCATGAACCAGGACGCGGTGCTCGACCCGGCGGACCTGTTCGCCCACGTCTACGCCGAACCGACACCGCAACTGCGCGAACAGCAGGCCCTGCTGGAGGCCGAGCTGGCGGCGGAGCAGGAAGGGGCGCACTGATGACCACCGTCGCCGTCAAGCCGGCCACCATGGCGCAGGCCCTCACCCGAGCGCTTCGCGACGCCATGGCCGCCGACCCCTCGGTGCACGTCATGGGCGAGGACGTCGGCACCCTCGGCGGCGTCTTCCGCGTCACCGACGGCCTCGCCAAGGAGTTCGGCGAGGACCGCTGCACCGACACCCCGCTCGCCGAGGCCGGCATCCTCGGCACCGCCGTCGGGATGGCGATGTACGGGCTGCGCCCGGTGGTGGAGATGCAGTTCGACGCGTTCGCGTACCCCGCCTTCGAGCAGCTGATCAGCCATGTCTCCCGCATGCGCAACCGCACGCACGGCGCCATGCCGCTCCCGATCACCATCCGTGTCCCCTACGGCGGCGGCATCGGCGGTGTCGAGCACCACAGCGATTCCTCCGAGGCGTACTACATGGCGACTCCGGGGCTCCATGTGGTCACGCCGGCCACCGTCGCCGACGCCTACGGACTGCTGCGCGCCGCCATCGCCTCCGACGACCCGGTCGTCTTCCTGGAACCCAAGCGCCTGTACTGGTCGAAGGACTCCTGGAACCCCGAGCACCCGACCGACGTGGAACCGATAGGCCGCGCCGTGGTGCGGCGCCCGGGCCGGAGCGCCACGCTCATCACCTACGGCCCCTCGGTCCCCGTCTGCCTCGAAGCCGCCGAGGCCGCGCGCGCCGAGGGCTGGGACCTCGAAGTCGTCGACCTGCGCTCCCTGGTGCCGTTCGACGACGAGACGGTCGCGGCCTCGGTACGGCGGACCGGACGCGCGGTCGTCGTGCACGAGTCGGGCTCCTTCGGGGGACCGGGCGGAGAGATCGCGGCGCGGGTCACCGAGCGCTGCTTCCACCATCTGGAGGCGCCGGTGCTGCGCGTGGCCGGGTTCGACATCCCCTACCCGCCGCCCATGCTGGAGCGGCACCACCTGCCCGGCGTGGACCGGATCCTGGACGCCGTGGGGCGTCTGCAGTGGGAGGCGGAGAACTGATGGCACAGGTGCTGGAGTTCAAGCTCCCCGACCTCGGGGAGGGGCTCACCGAGGCGGAGATCGTGCGCTGGCTGGTGCAGGTCGGCGACGTCGTCGCCGTGGACCAGCCGGTCGTCGAGGTCGAGACGGCCAAGGCGATGGTCGAGGTGCCCTGTCCCTACGGCGGCGTGGTCACCGCCCGCTTCGGCGAGGAGGGCACGGAGCTTCCCGTCGGCGCCCCGCTGCTGACGGTCGCGGTGGGCCCGAAGGCCTCGCACACCGAGTCCGAGGGCTCCGGGAACGTGCTGGTGGGCTACGGCACGGGGGCACCCCCGGCACGCAGGCGCAGGGTGCGCCCGACGACACCGACGGGCGCTCCCGCGGGTCCGACGGGCGGTCCCGCGGCACCCGGACGTGTGCCCCCGGCGGCACCGGGGCGCGGGCATGCCACTCCCGCCGACGACGCCTCCGACCGCTCCGGCCGCTCCGACGGCTCCGACGGCTCCGACGGCTCCGAAGGGTCCGACGGCAGGATCGCGTCGGCGGCGGGCCAAGGACCCGCCCGGCAGAACGGCACCGTCGCCGTCGGCACCGCGCGCGTGACCGACGCACCCGGGAGCCCCCGGGGCGAGGGACCCGTCCCCGTGATCTCCCCGCTCGTCCGCCGTCTCGCCCGCGAGAACGGCCTGGACCTGCGGGAGTTGGCCGGCTCAGGACCCGACGGGCTGATCCTGCGGGCCGACGTCGAGTACGCGCTGCGGGCCGCGGACGCGGCGTCCCGGCGGGCGGCACCAGCGGCCGAGCCGCACGCACGCGTGACCGCGACGCCCACGCCCGCGACCCCGGCGCCCGGGCCGTCGCAGGCCGCCCCCGCCGGCACCCGCATCCCCCTCAAGGGCATCCGCGGTGCCGTCGCCGACAAGCTCTCCCGCAGCCGGCACGAGATACCGGACGCCACCTGCTGGGTGGACGCCGACGCGACCGAGCTAATGCGCGCGCGTGCCGCGATGAACACGGCGGGCGGCCCCAAGATCTCCCTCCTCGCCCTCCTGGCCAGGATCTGCACCGCCGCCCTCGCCCGCTTCCCCGAGCTCAACTCCACGGTCGACACAGCGGCCAGGGAGGTCGTCCAGCTCGACCACGTGCACCTGGGGTTCGCCGCGCAGACCGAGCGGGGCCTGGTCGTACCGGTCGTACGGGACGCCCACGCGCGCGACGCCGAGGCGCTGACCGCCGAGTTCGCCCGGCTGACCGAGGCGGCCCGCGCGGGAAGCCTCACGCCCGGGGAACTCACGGGCGGGACCTTCACGTTGAACAACTACGGAGTGTTCGGCGTCGACGGCTCCACGCCGATCATCAACCACCCCGAGGCGGCCATGCTCGGCGTCGGCCGTATCGTCCCCAAGCCGTGGGTGCACGAGGGCGAGCTGGCGGTGCGCCAGGTCGTCCAGCTCTCGCTCACCTTCGACCACCGGGTGTGCGACGGCGGCACGGCGGGCGGCTTCCTGCGCTACGTGGCGGACTGCGTGGAACAGCCGGCGGTCCTGCTGCGCACGCTCTGAACCGGACGTGCTGCGTGACTGTGCGGCCGCCCGCACGTTCCCTGTGATCGTGAGGCCCCCCATACTCATGGGGTGACCTCGTACGAGCGCTCGGACGTCCCCGGCACGGCGTACGACGCCGTCGTCCTGGCCGGGGGCGCCGCGCGGCGGCTCGGCGGCGCCGACAAACCCGGCCTGCGCGTAGGAGGGCGGGCGCTGCTCGACCGCGTGCTCGCGGCCTGCGCCGACGCGCGCAGGACGGTCGTCGTGGCCGAACCGCGCCCCACACCCCGGCCCGTGCTGTGGGCCCGAGAGGACCCGCCCGGCGGCGGCCCGCTCGCCGCGCTCGGCGCCGGACTGCGCGACACCACGGCCGACCCCGTCGTCGTCCTCTCCGCCGACCTGCCCTTCCTCGAAGCGCAGACGGTACGGCGGCTGCTGACCGCCCTCCGGGCGAGCAGCGCCGACGGCGCCCTGCTCACCGACGCCGACGGCCGGGACCAACCCCTGGTGGCCGCCTACCGCGGGCCCGCGCTGGGCCGCGCACTGGCCGCCCTCTCCGCAGAACACGACGGCCTCACCGGCCTCCCCCTCCGCCGGCTGACCGCCGGCCTCGACCTCACCCGCGTCCCCGACCCCGTCGCGTCCTTCGACTGCGACACCTGGGACGACATCGCCACCGCCAGGGCACGTATCAGGGAGCATGGGCACGTGTTGGATGAATGGATCTCCGCAGCCAAGGACGAGCTGGGCATCGACCTCGACGTCGACACCGGCGTCCTGCTCGATCTCGCCCGCGACGCCGCTCACGGTGTGGCCAGGCCCGCCGCACCCCTGACCACCTTCCTCGTCGGCTATGCGGCCGGACTGGCCGGCGGCGGCCCGCAGGCCGTCGCCGAGGCCGCCCGCAAGGCCGCCGCCCTCGCCTCACGCTGGGCGGACGAGGTCGCCGACGCCAAGGCGGACGCGGCCCCGGACGCCACGCCCGAGCCCCGTCCGGACGCCGGATGACCGCCCGCTCCACCCGGACCGGCGAGGACGCCGAGGACCTGGACGTCGAGGAGGTGCTCGCGCTGGTGAACGAGCACGGTGGCCCCGCGGGCGACCCCGGCGGCCGTAGGGAAGGCCCCGCCCACGTCCCGGCCCCCGCCGCCCAGGGTGCCCACCACAAGCCGGACGCCCACCACAGGGCCACCCCCTGGCCCGAGGCCCGCGCGACCGCGGCCCGTGCGGCCCGCGCCGGCTCCAGGGCCGCCCGCCGCGCCCCTGTCTCGGTGACTCTGGACGACGCTCTGGGCCTCACCCTCGCCGCCCCCCTCACCGCCCTCACCGACCTGCCCTCCTTCGACACCTCGGCGATGGACGGCTGGGCGGTCGCCGGGCCCGGCCCCTGGGACGTACGGGACGAGGGGGTGCTGGCCGGGCACGCGGAACCCGAACCGCTCACCGACGGCGAGGCCGTCCGGATCGCCACCGGCGCCCGTGTCCCCCCGGACACCACGGCCGTCCTGCGCACCGAACACGGCCGCAGCGACGCCCAGGGCCGTCTGCACGCCACCCGCGAGATGCACCACGGCCAGGACATCCGCCCCCGCGGCCAGGAGTGCCGCTCCGGCGACCAGCTCCTGCCCGTCGGCGCCCTGGTGACCCCGGCGGTGCTGGGTCTCGCCGCGGCCGCCGGCTACGACACGCTCACCGCCGTACCCCGCCCCCGGGCCGAAGTGCTCGTCCTCGGCGACGAGTTGCTCACCGAGGGGCGACCGCACGACGGTCTGATCCGGGACGCGCTCGGCCCGATGCTGCCGCCCTGGCTGCGCGCGCTCGGCGCCGAGGTCGTCGCCGTACGCCGCCTGCGTGACGACGCCAAGGCACTGCACAAGGCGATCTCCGGCTCCACCGCCGACCTGATCGTCACCACCGGCGGCACGGCCGCCGGCCCCCTCGACCACGTCCACCCCACCCTGGAGCGCATCGGCGCCGAACTCCTCGTGGACGGCGTGAAGGTGCGCCCCGGCCATCCCATGCTGCTGGCCCGCACCAAGGAGGACCAGCACCTCGTCGGCCTCCCCGGCAACCCCCTCGCCGCCGTCTCCGGCCTGCTCACCCTCGCCGAGCCCCTGCTGCGCACCCTCGCCGCGCACCCCGCCCCGGAGCCGTACGCGCTGCCGTTGCAGGGCACGGCGCACGGGCATCCGTACGACACCCGGCTCATCCCGGTCGTGCTGCGCGGGAATGTCGCCGTGCCGCTGCACTACAACGGGCCCGCCATGCTGCGGGGCATCGCGGCGGCCGACGCTCTCGCCGTCGTACCGCCCGGTGGCGCACGAGCGGGTCAGGAGCTGGAACTCCTCGATCTGCCCTGGGCGTCCGCCGGCATCGGGGTGTGTTTCACGTGAAACTTCCGGGCCATGACGCGATCGCCCGCCAGGCGGACGAACATCTCGTGACCCATCGCGTGAAACTCCCCCGGAAGGTGGTGGACCGGCCCATCCAGCAGGTCGTCAAACGCCTGCTGATGGCCCTGCTGGTCCTGGTCGCGACCGCCCTCATCGTCTACGCCGACCACGAGGGCTACAACGACAACGCCGACGGCTCGGTCGATCTCGTCGACGCGTTCTACTACGCGACCGTCACCCTCTCCACGACCGGCTACGGCGACATCACCCCGGTCAGCCATGGCGCCCGGCTCACCAACATCCTCGTCATCACGCCCCTGCGCGTGCTCTTCCTGATCATCCTGGTCGGCACCACCCTCGAGGTCCTCACCGAACGCACCCGGGAGGAGTGGCGGCTGAATCGCTGGAGGTCCGCCTTGCGGGATCACACCGTCGTCGTCGGGTTCGGGACGAAGGGGCGGTCGGCGATCCAGACCGTCTGCGCGACGGGGCTGAGGAAGGACCAGGTCGTCGTGGTCGATCCCGCCGCCAAGGTGATCGACGCGGCGGCGGCCGACGGGTACGCAGGCGTCATAGGTGACGCGACCCGCAGCGAGGTGCTCAAGCGGGCCGAGGTGCACCGGGCACACCAGATCATCATCGCGACCCAGCGCGACGACACGGCCGTGCTGGTGACGCTGACGGCCCGGCAGCTCAACCGGGGCGCGAAGATCGTGGCCGCCGTGCGGGAGGAGGAGAACGCGCCGCTGCTGAAACAGTCCGGTGCCGACGCGGTGATCACCAGCGCCAGTGCGGCCGGACGGCTGCTCGGCCTGTCCGTGCTCAGTCCGGCGGCCGGCATGGTGATGGAGGACCTCATCCAGCAGGGCAGCGGGCTCGACATCGTCGAACGGCCGGTCACCAAGGCCGAGGCCGGCAAGGGTCCGCGTGAGACGGAGGACCTGGTGGTGAGCGTCGTCCGCGGGCACCGGGTGCTCGGATACGACGATCCCGCCATAGGAACCCTGCAGTTGACGGACCGTCTGATCACCATCGTCCGGGCGACCCCGGGCAACCAGGTCGCCCCCGACGTCCGCCCGATGCGGCAGGACTGAGTCCCGCCGTCGGTGAGGGGTAGCGTCCCCCTCATGCATGCGATCACGATTTCCGAACCTGGCGGACCCGAGGCCCTGGTGTGGGAGGAGGTCCCCGATCCGGTGCCCGCGGAGGGCGAGGTGCTGGTAGAGGTGGTGGCCGGCGCCGTCAACCGCGCCGACATCATGCAGCGCATGGGCTTCTACGACCCTCCGCCCGGCGCCTCCCCCTACCCCGGCCTCGAGTGCTCGGGCCGTATCGCCGCGATCGGCCCCGGCGTCTCCGGCTGGGCCGTCGGCGACGAGGTGTGCGCGCTGCTGTCGGGCGGCGGTTACGCCGAGAAGGTCGCCGTACCGGCCGGACAACTGCTGCCCGTCCCCGAGGGGCTGGAGCTCAGGCAGGCGGCCGCGCTGCCCGAGGTGGTCTGCACCGTCTGGTCGAACGTCTTCATGATCTCCCACCTGCGTCCCGGCGAGACCCTGCTGGTGCACGGCGGTTCCAGCGGTATCGGCACGATGGCGATCCAGCTGGCCAAGGCCGTGGGCGCCAAGGTCGCCGTCACGGCCGGCACCAAGGAGAAGCTGGACCAGTGCGCCGAGCTCGGCGCGGACATCCTGATCAACTACCGGGAGCAGGACTTCGTCGAGGAGATGGAGCGGGCCACGGACGGCGCGGGCGCCGACGTCATCCTCGACAACATGGGCGCCAAGTACCTGGACCGCAACGTCCGCACGCTCGCCGTCAACGGGCGGCTCGCCATCATCGGCCTGCAGGGCGGCGTCAAGGGCGAGCTGAACATCGGCGCGCTGCTGGGCAAGCGGGCCGCCATCAGCGCGACCTCGCTGCGGGCCCGTCCGCTGGGCGAGAAGGCGGCCATCGTGGCGGCCGTACGTGAACACGTCTGGCCGCTGATCGCCGCCGGGCACGTCCGTCCCGTCGTCGACCGCGAGATCCCGATGAGCGACGCGAGCGCCGCGCACCGGGTGGTGGAGGAGAGCGGGCACATCGGCAAGGTGCTGCTCGTCGTGGGCTGACGGGCCTCAGGACCGGCGCAGCCGCAGCCCGATGAACGCCAGCCCCAGGCCGAGCCCGATCAGCACCAGTCCGCTGCCCAGCGGCAGGACGCGCAGGACGGGCTCAGCGGGGGCCACGGCCTGCGTCCCGCTCCGCCCCGGAGGCTGCTGCGCGGGCGTGGGGGTGACCTGAACGGCCTCCTCGGACGGCACGGATGCGTCGGCGCTCTCGGCGACGCCGCCGTCGCCTCCGCCGGCCTCCTCCGGGTCGGTGGCCGCCACGTCGGTGTCCGCGCCCTGCTCCGTCGCCGACTCCTCGGCCCGCCCCGGCCGCTCCCGACCCACCCCGGCCCGGCTCCCGGCACGGGACGGCTCGGCGGAAGCGGCCGGTGCGGAGGGCCGTACATGCTCGCGCGCGGGCCTGCCATAGGAGCCGGGTGCGCCCACGGTCTCGTACGCCGGCGCGAGTTCATGAGCGGGCGTGTGCTGGTGCGTCGGCGTGGCGCCGGGCGCGGGCAGGACCCTGTGTGCCGACGGGTGCTGCCGCGCGTACGCCGACCCGGAGCCATGAGCCGTCGATCCGCCCCCGTGAGCCCACGCCGCGCCGCCCGGCGTCACCCCGGCCACCACCGCCACCAGCAGCCCCGCCGTCCGCATCGCACGCGCCCATCCAGTCATGCATCCACGGTCACACCGACGCACGCGTCCGGCACTCCGGAGGCCGCCAAAAACGCGAACGGGCTGCACAATCCGGGTATGTCGATACGTCACGGACTGCTGGCGCTCCTGGAAGGCGGCCCCCGCTACGGCTCCCGGCTGCGCACCGAGTTCGAGGCGCGCACCGGCGGCACCTGGCCGCTGAACATCGGGCAGGTCTACACGACCCTCGGCCGGCTGGAGCGGGACGGCATGGTCGCGCAGGACGGCCAGGACGACGGCGGACGGGCGCTGTACACGCTGACGGAGGCGGGCCGGGCCGAGCTGCGGGCCTGGTTCGGGCGGCCCGTGGAGCGGGAGAGTCCGCCGCGCGACGAGCTGGCGATCAAGCTGGCCCTGGCGGTCACCGCGCCCGGCGTCGATGTGCGCGAGGTCGTCGAGACCCAGCGCCGGCACGCGTCGCAGGCGCTGCACGAGCACGTACGGCAGCGCGCCCAGGCGCTGGCCGACTCCCCCGGGCATCCGGACGAGCTGGCACGGCTGCTGGTCCTGGAGCAGCTGATCTCTCACGCGGAGGCCGAGATCCGCTGGCTGGACCACTGCGAGGCCCGGCTGCTGCGGCTGACGGTCACCGAGCGCGCGGAGGAGTGACGCAAACCTACACGCCGTGAGCGGTGGATCACCTCGTACGGGGGGCACCACGGTGATGTGATGCACGGGTGCGAGAGAATGGCGGCATGGAGATGCCGAGGAACGAACGGTCGCCGGAGAATCCCCAGATCCTGGTCGTGGGCCAGGACGGCATGGCGATTGGCGGCGGAGGTGACGAGGACTCCCGCGAGATTCCGGTGACGGAGCAGGTCGAGCAGCCGGCCAAGGTGATGCGGATCGGCAGCATGATCAAGCAGCTCCTGGAAGAGGTGCGGGCGGCTCCTCTGGACGAGGCGAGCCGGGCCCGGCTCAAGGACATCCACCGCAGCTCGGTCAAGGAGCTGGAGGACGGGCTGGCACCGGAGCTGGTGGAGGAGCTGGAGCGGCTGTCGCTGCCGTTCCAGGACGAGGGCACCCCCAGCGACGCCGAACTGCGGATCGCGCAGGCGCAGCTGGTGGGCTGGCTGGAGGGCCTCTTCCACGGCATCCAGACCACGCTGTTCGCCCAGCAGATGGCCGCGCGGGCCCAGTTGGAGCAGATGCGCCGCGCCCTGCCGCCGGGGGTCACCCCGGGCATGGGTGAGGACGGCGGCCCCGCGGCCGGCCGCTCGGGCGGACCGTACCTGTAAGCACCTGGACCACGACAAGGAAAGGGCCCGGCGGCCGAACCGCCGGGCCCTTCGCACGTCGGGAGTCAGGAGGCCGGATTGCCCGTCGAGACCTGCAGTTCGAGCTCGACCTTCTTCGGGTTGACGTCGGTACCGGCCGCGGGGAACTGGTTGATCACCGCGCCCTGGCCGTACGTGTTCTCGTCGAGGTTGTCGATCTTCAGCTGCCAGCCCGCGGCCTGCAGGCACTCCTTGACCGAGCCGATGTACTTGAAGCGGAAGTCGGGCACACGGATCTTGCCCGCCTCGTCGTACGACTCCTGCGGCTCGGTGCACTCCGTCTTGTCGATGGTCTTCGAGGTGTCCGGACCGCGATAGCCCGCCACCTGCCTCGTCGACGTGGTCGGGCTGGAACTCCCGCTCGCGCCCTTGTCCTTGTTGCCGCCGGTGTGCAGCAGCACGGCCGCGAGCAGCCCGGTGACCGCGATGATCGACACGATGACCGCGCCCACCACGACCGGCTTGTTGCTCCTGTCGCCGCCGGAGGGCGCGGGCGTCGGCGGCTGCGGTGTGATGGCGTACGGCGGCGGGGTGGACGGCTGCCCGCCGTAGGCGGCCGGCGTCGGGTAGCCGCCCTGCTGCGGATAGCCGTACGACGGCGAGGGCGCGGGCGTGGAGTACGGGTTCGGCGTCGACGGCTGGTACGGCGTCTGGACGGGGCCTGCCGGCCCCGCGGCCGACTGGTCGACCGGCGGGAAGACGGCGGAGCCGACACCGGCACCGCTCTGCGCCGGGGCGCCCGGCACGATGTTCGGCGGGGCGGCCTGGAAGGACGCGGCCACGCGCAGGCACTCGTCGCGCATGGCGACGGCGTTCGGGAAGCGCTCGTTCGGGTTCTTCTTCAGCGCGCGGGCGACCAGCGCGTCCACGGCCGGGGGCAGCGCGCGGTTGACGGAGGAGGGCGCGACCGGTTCCTCCTGCACGTGCGCGTAGGCGATGGCCAGCGGGGAGTCCGCTTCGAACGGCAGCCGTCCGGTGACCAGTTGGAACAGCATGATGCCGACCGAGTACAGGTCGGAGCGGGCGTCGACGCCGCGGCCCAGGGCCTGCTCGGGCGAGAGGTACTGGGGGGTGCCGACGACCATGCCGGTCTGCGTCATGGACGTCACACCGGACTGCATCGCGCGCGCGATGCCGAAGTCCATCACCTTGACCACGCCGCGCTTGGTCATCATGACGTTGCCCGGCTTGATGTCGCGGTGCACCAGCCCCATCTCGTGGCTGATCTCCAGGGCCGCGAGCACGTCCGCGGTGACCTTCAGCGCCTTGTCGGCGGGCATCGCGCCGAACCGCCGTACGTCCTCGTCGAGCACGGAGCCGAGGGGGCGGCCCTCTACGTACTCCATGACGATGTACGGGGTCGTCATCCCGTCGAGGGTGTCCTCGCCGGTGTCGAAGACCGAGACGATGTTGGTGTGCGTGAGCTTGGCCACGGCCTGCGCCTCGCGGCGGAAGCGCTCGCGGAAGGCCTGCTCCCGGCCGAGGTCGGTGTGGAGTGTCTTGATCGCGACCTGCCGGTCCAGCGTGGCGTCGTACGCCAGGTGCACCGAGGCCATGCCGCCCTCGCCGAGCAAGTCGCGCAGCTGATACCGGCCGCCGGCGAGCGCCCGGCCCGCGTAACGGCCCTGTGCGGCGTCCTGGCTCATGTTCCGCGTCCCCCATGGGCCTTCAGGCGCCGGCCCGGCTGTCGTTGATCGAATGGCTCATTCCCGGCCAAGTCTGCCCGAGGGCACTGACACGTCAAGCGCGGTGCCCGTTCCGTGACCGTACGCGAAAGAAGCGTCGCGCGAGCGTTACAGAGGCTGTACGGCCGGTACACAGAATTTGCACGACCACACCGGAAGACGGTTTGATGGCCGGTCCGTCTCGTGCCGGTTCCGGCCCCCTTCTCGGACCGGCGGCTTGCGTTGAGGCTGTAGCGTGGCCGACGGAGACCGTAACAACACCGCGCGCACCGCGGGCAGAAACGACGGCGAGGACTGATGGAGCAGCAGCAGCGCGCTCAGGGCCCGTCCGACCCCGAGGCGACTGGCGGCGGTATGTCAGATGCGCCGGAGATGTGGGGTAACGGCGGGCTTGTCGGGGACGGCCGGTATCGGCTGACCCGCAGACTCGGCCGGGGCGGCATGGCAGAGGTGTTCGCCGCGGAGGACGTGCGCCTGGGGCGCACCGTCGCGGTGAAGCTGCTGCGCGCCGACCTCGCGGAGGATCCGGTCTCCAAGGCCCGCTTCACCCGCGAGGCCCAGTCGGTGGCCGGCCTCAACCACCACGCGATCGTCGCCGTGTACGACTCCGGCGAGGACTACGTGGGCGGCCAGTCGGTGCCGTACATCGTGATGGAGATCGTCGAGGGCCGCACCATCCGCGACCTGCTGATCAACGCCGAGGCGCCGGGGCCCGAGCAGGCCCTGATCATCGTCTCCGGCGTTCTGGAGGCGCTCGCCTACTCGCACCAGCACGGCATCGTGCACCGCGACATCAAGCCGGCGAACGTCATCATCACGCACAACGGCGCCGTCAAGGTCATGGACTTCGGCATCGCGCGCGCCCTGCACGGCGCGTCCACGACGATGACGCAGACCGGCATGGTCATGGGCACGCCCCAGTACCTCTCCCCGGAGCAGGCGCTCGGCAAGGCCGTCGACCACCGCTCCGACCTGTACGCGACCGGCTGTCTGCTGTACGAACTCCTCGCTCTGCGGCCCCCGTTCGTCGGGGAGACCCCGCTGTCGGTGGTCTACCAGCACGTCCAGGACGTGCCGGTCCCGCCGTCGCAGATCTCGGGCGGGGAGTCTCCGCCGGAGCTCGACGGCCTCGTCATGCGCTCGCTCGCCAAGGAGCCGGACGACCGCTTCCAGACCGCCGAGGAGATGCGCGGCCTCGTCCAGTACGGGCTGCAGATGCTCTACGACCAGGGCGGCCACACCGGCACCTGGAACACCGGGCCGGTCGACATGCACGACGGCCGGCACACCCCGGCCGCCGGTTTCGCCGGCACGCAGGTGCTGCCGCACCCGGCCGACGGCTCCGGCACGACCCAGATCCCACAGCCGATCCTGCCGGGCGGCGGTTACGGCGGCGGGGACGACGGCGGCTTCGAGGGGCACGGCAACAGGGGCAGCGGCCGCGGCAAGCTGTGGATCCTGGCCGTCCTCGCGGTGATCGCCATCGCGGCGGGCGTCGCGCTGGCGCTGCAGAAGAGCGGCGGGGACGGGGGCGGCGCCGGGACCTCCCAGACGCCCACCACCTCGCAGACCACCAAGGACGACACCAACAGCGAGACACCGAGCGACCAGTCCACGGACCAGTCCGCCGACACGTCCACGGACGACGGCTCGGGCACGAACACCGGGTCCGGGGACTACACGCCGTCGTACACCCCGTCGTACACGCCGTCCCGGAGCTCGACCAGCCAGCCGAGCAGCCAGCCGACGAACAAGCCGACGACCTCGGCACCGGCGGACACGCCCAGCGAGACGTCCCAGCCCTCGGAGACGTCGGACCCCAGTGGCGGCGCCGGTGGAGACAACGGTGGCCTGACGCAAGGGATCGGCGGCTGACCCGGTCGCTCTCGATCAACCTGCACGCGCGTGGGAGCTCGCATGCTCCCGCGCGCGTACCGCCGACAGGGCTCTTCACGCGCGTGCACCGGTCATGAGCCCGGCCGTCACCCCGCGAACGCCTCGCACACCGTGTCGTACTCGCGGGTCCACCACACCGCGAGGGCCGAGGCCGCCGGGAACTGGGGGTCGGCCCGGGTGTCGCCGCGTTCGTAGTGCCAGCGCAGCATCCAGAAGTCGTTGAGCCGCTCCCACCACACGCGGTGCACGGCCGCCGCCAGCTGGGAGGGCGTGGCGCCCGCCGTACGCCGGTACGCGCGCGCGTACGCCCGCACCTTCGGCAGGTCCAGGGTGCCCGCGGGCCGTACGAAGAAGATCGCGGCGGCGCGTACGGCCTCCTCCGCGCGCGGGCGCAGCCCCAGCCGGTCCCAGTCGACGATCGCGGCCGGCGCATCGCCCTTGTAGAGCAGGTTGAACGGGTGGAAGTCGCCGTGCACCCAGCCCACCGAGCCGCCCCGCGGGGGACGCCGGTCGGCGTGCTGCTCCAGCAGCGCGCGCCGCTCCAGGAGGCGGTGCCGGGCGAGTTCGTCGAAGGAGTCGGCGGGCCGGTGGCGGTGCACCCGGCCGAGCAGGTCGTCGATGAGGGTGAAGGTGTCGGCGGGGTCGGCGCTCTCGGCGCGCGCGTCCGGGGCGGGCGGATGCGAGGCGGCCGGATCCGAGGCGGCCGGGTCCGAGGCGAGTGCCCGCGCGCGGGGCGGCATCACGCGCTCCAGGCTGGCGTGGACGAGTCCCAGCAGCGCCCCCAGCCGCGCGCACTGCCCGGCGGTGAGCTGGCCGCCGTGCCGGTGCCGTCCCTCGACCCAGGGATGCAGCGCGTACGCGTGCCCGCCGACGACGGCGACCGTGCGCCCGTCCCTGCCGGGCAGCGGGGGCGCCACCGGGACGCCCAGGTCCGCAAGGCGCTGGGTGGCCCGGTGCTGGCGGGCGATCGCGGCCGGGTCGGCGGTCTCGGGGTCGAAGTGGTGCTTGAGGAAGTAGCGGCCCCGGGTGGTGCACAGGCGGTAGCCGCGGTTCAGCAGGCCCTGTTCGACGGGCTCACAGGCGAGGGCGGAACCGGCGGAGTACTGGCGCAACAGGGCGCCCAACGGGGGCGCGTGAGGGTCGTGGGGTGGTACAGAGGAGCGCGGCACGCGCCAGATGCTAGGGCACGAGCCGGGCCTGTGAGCTGGGCGTTGTCACAGGCAGTCGCATTCGGTCACACCATGTGCTCGAAGTGGCCTTCAGGGCCACCATCGGTGCCACCATCGGGATTTTCCGTGCCGTGTCCGCGCAGGTGTCCGCGCAAGTCCGACACGGAAACCCTTCCCGTGACCTCGGTCACCGATATAACGTGCCGTTGTTCCGGCCCCCTGCAAGGCTGTGACCAGGACAAGTTCCGGGCTCTCGGGATTTACTTGGAAATCCAAGCAAAATCCCAGGTCAGGAGGGGTTTCACAGAGATGTGGAGCACTGGGTAACGTGCCTTGTGCAGGGCGCTCGCCGGGGCACCTTGTCACGCCTGTTCCGGCCGAGTGGCACCCACCCCGTGCACGGGTGTCGGAACAGGTGAGCCGTACTGGTACCCGGCAACCCCGGGGGCCGGACCGACGGAGGAGCACACGTGACCGTGGAGAGCACTGCCGCCGCGCGCAAGCCGCGACGCAGCGCCGGGACGAAGAAGTCCCCGAGCACCAAGCCCGAACTCGTTCAGTTGCTGACGCCCGAGGGCGAGCGCCTGAAGAACGCCGAGTACGACAAGTACGTCGCCGGCATCACCCCGGAAGAGCTGCGCGGTCTCTACCGCGACATGGTCCTCACCCGTCGCTTCGACGCCGAGGCCACCGCCCTGCAGCGCCAGGGCGAGCTCGGCCTGTGGGCCTCCTTGCTGGGCCAGGAGGCCGCCCAGATCGGCTCCGGCCGGGCCACCCGCGAGGACGACTACGTCTTCCCGACCTACCGCGAGCACGGCGTCGCCTGGTGCCGCGGGGTCGACCCGACCAACCTGCTCGGCATGTTCCGCGGCGTGAACAACGGCGGCTGGGACCCCAACAGCAACAACTTCCACCTCTACACGATCGTCATCGGCTCCCAGACGCTGCACGCCACCGGCTACGCGATGGGCGTCGCCAAGGACGGCGCCGACAGCGCGGTGATCGCCTACTTCGGCGACGGGGCGTCGAGCCAGGGCGACGTGGCCGAATCGTTCACCTTCTCCGCGGTCTACAACGCACCGGTCGTGTTCTTCTGCCAGAACAACCAGTGGGCGATCTCCGAGCCGACCGAGAAGCAGACCCGGGTCCCGCTCTACCAGCGCGCCCAGGGCTACGGCTTCCCGGGCGTCCGCGTGGACGGCAACGACGTGCTGGCCTGTCTCGCGGTGACCAAGTGGGCGCTGGAGCGGGCCCGCAGCGGTGAGGGCCCCACGCTGGTGGAGGCGTACACCTACCGGATGGGCGCGCACACCACGTCCGACGACCCCACCCGCTACCGGGGCGACGAGGAGCGGCTGGCCTGGGAGGCGAAGGACCCGATCCTGCGGCTTCGCCGGTACCTGGAGGCCTCAAACCACACGGACGAGGGATTCTTCGCGGAACTCGAGGCCGAGTCCGAGGCGTTGGGCAGACGAGTGCGCGAGGCGGTCCGTGCCATGCCGGACCCGGACCACTTCGCCATCTTCGAGAACGTGTACGCGGACGGGCACGCGCTCGTCGACGAGGAGCGAGCCCAGTTCGCCGCCTACCAGGCGTCGTTCGCGGACGGAGAGGGGGCCTGACATGGCGGAGACCGTGACATCCAGGACGGCGACATCCAAGACCATGGCTGTGGCCAAGGCGATCAACGAGTCGCTGCGGCGCGCCCTGGACGCGGACCCCAAGGTGCTCGTCATGGGTGAGGACGTCGGCAAGCTCGGCGGTGTCTTCCGGGTGACGGACGGCCTGCAGAAGGACTTCGGCGAGAGCCGTGTCATCGACACCCCGCTCGCCGAGTCCGGAATCGTCGGCACGGCGATCGGCCTCGCGCTACGCGGCTACCGCCCGGTCGTCGAGATCCAGTTCGACGGCTTCGTCTTCCCGGCCTACGACCAGATCGTCACCCAGCTCGCCAAGATGCACGCGCGTTCCCTGGGCAAGGTCAAGCTCCCGGTCGTCGTCCGCATCCCGTACGGCGGCGGCATCGGCGCGGTCGAGCACCACTCCGAGTCCCCGGAGTCACTGTTCGCGCACGTGTCGGGCCTGAAGGTGGTCAGCCCCTCCAACGCCTCGGACGCCTACTGGATGATGCAGCAGGCCATCCAGAGCGACGACCCGGTGATCTTCTTCGAACCCAAGCGCCGGTACTGGGACAAGGCCGAGGTCGACCCGGAGGCCATCCCCGGCCCGCTGCACAAGGCGCGGACCGTGCGCACGGGCACCGACCTGACCCTGGTCGCGTACGGCCCGATGGTGAAGCTCTGCCAGGAGGTGGCCGACGCGGCCGCCGAGGAGGGCAAGTCGCTGGAGGTCCTGGACCTGCGCTCCATCTCCCCCCTGGACTTCGACTCGATCCAGACCTCGGTGGAGAAGACCCGCCGCCTGGTCGTCGTCCACGAGGCACCGGTGTTCTTCGGCTCGGGCGCGGAGATCGCCGCCCGGATCACCGAGCGCTGCTTCTATCACCTGGAGGCTCCGGTGCTCCGGGTCGGCGGCTACCACGCCCCGTACCCGCCGGCCCGGCTGGAGGAGGAGTACCTGCCGGGCCTGGACCGGGTGCTCGACGCCGTCGACCGCGCCCTGGCGTACTGAGGAGAGGGTCGTGACGACGATGACGGAAGCGTCCGTACGCGAGTTCAAAATGCCGGACGTGGGCGAGGGGCTCACCGAGGCAGAGATCCTCAAGTGGTACGTGCAGCCCGGCGACACCGTCACCGACGGCCAGGTGGTGTGCGAGGTCGAGACGGCCAAGGCGGCCGTCGAACTGCCCATCCCGTACGACGGGGTGGTGCGCGACCTGCACTTCCCCGAGGGCACCACGGTCGACGTGGGCACGCCGATCATCGCGGTGGACGTCTCCGGCGGTGCGGCTCCGGCCGAGGTTCCCGCCCAGGCGCCGGCCGAGACCGCCGCCCCCGTCGAGGAGAAGAAGCCCGAGGGTTCGGGCCGCCAGCCGGTCCTCGTCGGCTACGGCGTGGCGACGTCCTCCACCAGGCGCCGGCCGCGCAAGGGCCCGGAGGTCCTGGTCTCCCAGGCGTCGGCGGCGGTCCAGACCGAGCTGAACGGCCATGGCGGGCCGGCGCCGGCCGCCGAGACCGCCGCTGTCGCGGACAAGCCCCGGCCGCTGGCCAAGCCGCCGGTGCGCAAGCTGGCCAAGGACCTGGGCGTCGACCTCGCGACGGTGGTCCCGTCCGGCCCCGACGGCATCATCACGCGCGATGACGTCCACGCGGCGGTGGCCTCCACGCAGGCGCCGGAAGCGGCGGTGGAGGCACCGTCCGCGCTTGCGGTCGCTCCCGCGCCCGTGCCGACGTACGACGCGGCCCGTGAGACGCGTATCCCCGTCAAGGGTGTCCGCAAGATGACCGCGCAGGCGATGGTCGGGTCGGCGTTCACCGCGCCGCACGTCACGGAGTTCGTGACGGTGGACGTGACGCGGACGATGAAGCTGGTGGAGGAGCTCAAGCAGGACAAGGAGTTCGCGGGTCTGCGGGTGAGCCCCCTCCTCCTGATCGCCAAGGCCCTGCTGGTGGCGATCAAGCGGAACCCCGACATCAATGCGTCCTGGGACGAGGCCTCCCAGGAGATCGTCCTCAAGCACTACGTCAACCTGGGTATCGCGGCGGCCACTCCTCGGGGGCTGATCGTCCCGAACATCAAGGACGCCCACGCGAAGACGCTGCCGCAGCTCGCCGAGTCCCTGGGTGAGCTGGTCTCCACGGCCCGCGAGGGCAGGACGTCCCCGGCCGCTATGCAGGGCGGCACGGTGACCATCACCAACGTCGGCGTCTTCGGCGTCGACACGGGCACGCCGATCCTCAACCCCGGGGAGTCCGCGATCCTCGCGGTCGGCGCGATCAAGCTCCAGCCGTGGGTCCACAAGGGCAAGGTGAAGCCGCGTCAGGTCACCACCCTGGCCCTCAGCTTCGACCACCGCCTGGTCGACGGCGAACTGGGCTCCAAGGTCCTCGCGGACGTGGCGGCGATCCTGGAACAGCCGAAGAGGTTGATCAGCTGGGCGTGACGTACCCGGACAAGATAGGTTGAAAGGCGAAGGGACGGCCGCAAGTTCCAGTTGCGGCCGCCCCTTCATTTCGTTTTCTCGCTCGGGATCAGTTCAGCACGTAGACCGGCGCCCCGTCCTCGGCCGCACTCTGCTGCCGGATGCAAGCGTGCTTGCGAAGCATCCGCAGGCACTCGTTGACACGCTGCACGGACAGACCCGTACGGGCGGCGATCACTTCGAGCGGTTGACGAAGCTCACCCTCCTCCACCAGCACCGGTGCGATGACCACGGCCACGGTCCAGACGTCCTCCGTCACGGCCAGCCGCCGACGCCAGTCGGCGAGGACGGAGGTGCCGGACGCTGGAAGGCCAGCATGTCGAGACGGTCCGCGATGCGTTCCATGGCCTGGGCGATGGTCTGTTGTGCGGCGAGGGTGGCGCGCTGCAGATCGAGCATTTCCTGCTGGGTGTCGGCGATCTTCTGCTGCGTGCCTGCGATCTTCTGCTGCGTGTCCACGATCTCCTGTTGCAGGGCGAGCGATTTGTGCTGCGCGACTGCGAATTGTTCGTCCGCCTGAAGGTTGCGCTCCTCAAGTCGCACGATGGCTTCGGCGACCTGCTCCGGCATGGCGTAGGCGATGGGGGCGCCAGGTTCGGCGGGCTGCACCTCGGCTTCTTCGAGGGTGTAGGAGCCTTCCCGTTGGACGGTCTCGATGACTTCGGCGGCCCATTGCAGATCGATGAGGTTCAGGTCTCGACGCCATGACCTACCTGCGGGAATGCTGAGACCGTGACTTCCAGTCACTGTCTCGAGATTCTTTCGGTGCTCCTCCGGGACATGGTCGAGAAGAGCTTTCCGGGGCGTGGTGTAACCGAGTTCAGTACACACATCCACGGCCGGAAACCAGTGAGTCCCACCTCCGCTGCGGAACCTAGGGCGGAGAAAATCGAATATGCCAGCTGACTTATTGATGTTCACTTGTGCGAGCGAAGTTCGCGGATTCCGCTTGCCGACGGGTGTGAACGGTGAAGGGCCCCTCGCCGGGTGGTGAGGGGCCCTTCGGGCAGAGTGTTGAGCTGGGGTCAGCCGAGCTTTGCGAAGCCGTAGTTCATCAGCTTCTTCGCGTCCGCCTCGCGGTTCGGGATGGACGTGGAGGACAGCACCGTGCCGATGACCGTCTTGCCGCCCCGCGTCGCGGCGAAGACCAGGCAGTAGCCGGCCTCCGGACCCGAGCCGGTCTTGACGCCGATCGTGCCGCTGTAGCTGCTGAGCAGGCCGTTGGTGTTGGTCCACGCGGCCATCGTGCGGGTGGAGCCCGTCCTCGTGATCGTCTTCGCCGTGTACGACTTCGTCTTGACGATCGCGCGGAAGTTGGCGTTCTTCATCGCGCTGCTGGCGATCTTCGTCAGGTCGCGCGGCGTCGAGTAGTTGTTGCCGTTGCCGATGCCGTCGAACGAGTCGAAGTGCGTGTTCGTCAGGTGCAGGTCCGACGCGGCCTTGTTCATCTTGCCGATGAAGGACTTCACGCGCGCGGCCCGGGTCGTGCCGGAGCCGTAGGTGTCGGCGAGCGCGTACGCGGCGTCGCAGCCGGACGGCAGCATCAGCCCGTACAGCAGCTGACGGACGGTGACCTTGTCGCCGACGATCAGGTGGGCCTGGGAGGCGTTGTTCGCGACGACGTAGTCGCTGTACGCCTTCTGGATCGTGACCTTCTTGTCCAGGTTCAGGTTCGACTGCGCGAGCACGACCTTGGCAGTCATGATCTTCGTGGTCGAGCCCGTCGAACGCTTGGTGTCCGCCGCCTTGGTGTACAGCGTCGACCCGTTCGCGTTGTTCATGACGTAGCCGCCCTTGGCCACGATCGAGGGCGTGGTGACTGCCTGCGCGGGTGCCGCGGCGAAGGCCCCGGCCGCGAGAACGGCGCCGGCGGTGACACTGACCGCGGCGGCTCGGCGGAGGCGGCTGCCCTTGGTGCCGGTGATGGCGGTAATCAACTGAAATACCCCGATTAGGTTGAAAGCCCCTGATATGCGGCCGAGTTGGATGGGGAGCGAATGGGGCCGCACGTGTGAGACACGTAAATAGCACAGTTGGTTGCACCGTTGCTGTGTGGGGTTCCTGTGACGGGTGATTCGTCCGCATGTCGCGCGACCGCATCCCTTCACGACCGTCCGGATGGTGGAACGGATCTCTCATGCGTACGTGATGTATCTATGCTGTTCGCATGAGTAGCCCGGGGAGCCTGACCGCCAAGCGACCGCCCGCCGCCGACCGCGTCTACGCGCACGTCAAACAGGGCGTCCTGGAGCGCCGGTACGAGGGCGGGACCCTGCTCACCGAGGGCGAGCTCGCCGAGGCCGTCGGGGTCTCGCGCACCCCGGTGCGCGAGGCGCTGCTGCGCCTGGAGGTGGAAGGGCTGATCAGGCTCTACCCGAAGAAGGGCGCTCTGGTCCTGCCGGTCTCCGCGCAGGAGATCGCGGACGTGGTCGAGACCCGGCTGCTGGTCGAGGAGCACGCGGCGAGGAAGGCCGTACCCGCTCCGGCCGGCCTCGTCGAGCGGCTCGAGGAGCTGCTGGCGCGGCAGAAGCAGCAGGCCGCCGACGGTGACCTCGCCGGAGCCGCGGTCACCGACCGCTGCTTCCACGCCGAGATCGTCCGCAGCGGCGGCAACGAGATCCTCTCCCGGCTCTACGACCAGCTCCGCGACCGACAGCTGCGCATGGGCGTCGCGATCCTGCACTCGCACCCCGACCGGATCGCCAAGACCCTCATCGAGCACGCGGAGATCCTCGAGGCGCTGCGCTCCGGGGACGCGGAGGCTGCCGTCGGGATCGTCCACCGGCATGTGGGCTGGTTCTCGCACCTGGCCCGGGGTGAGGTCCGATGAGCTCCTCCTCGGCCACCCTCCCGGGCGATCCTCCGGGCGGCCGGCGCGCGATCGCCGTCTGGGGCATCGGCGTCTCCGTCTACTTCGTCGCCGTCATCTTCCGTACGTCCCTGGGCGTGGCCGGCCTCGACGCGGCCGACCGCTTCCATGTGAACGCCTCGGCGCTGTCGACCTTCTCGATCCTGCAGCTGCTGGTCTACGCCGGCATGCAGATACCGGTCGGCCTGCTGGTGGACCGGCTCGGCACCAAGAAGGTGCTGGCCCTGGGCACCGTGCTGTTCACGGCGGGGCAGCTCGGTTTCGCGTTCTCGCCCACCTACGGCACGGCCCTCGCCTCCCGCGCGCTGCTCGGCTGCGGTGACGCGATGACGTTCATCAGCGTGCTGCGGCTGGGCAGCCGCTGGTTCCCGGTCCGCCGCGGCCCGCTGGTCGCGCAGCTCGCGGGGCTGGTCGGCATGGCGGGCAACCTGGTCTCCACCCTGGTCCTGGCCCGCCTGCTGCACGGCGTCGGCTGGACGCCGGCCTTCGCGGGCAGCGCCGTCGCCGGTGTCGTCGTCCTGGTCCTGATGCTGCTGTTCCTCAAGGACCACCCCGAGGGCCACGAACCGGAGCCCTTCCCGCACCAGGGCACCGCGTACGTACGACGCCAGATCGCCGCTTCCTGGCGGGAGCCGGGGACACGGCTGGGTCTGTGGGTGCACTTCACGACCCAGTTCCCGGCGATGGTGTTCCTGCTGCTGTGGGGCCTGCCGTTCCTGGTCCAGGCGCAGGGCCTGTCCCGCGCCACGGCCGGTGAACTCCTCACCCTGGTCGTCCTGTCCAACATGGTCGTCGGGCTGGTCTACGGCCAGATCGTCGCCCGGCACCACACGGCCCGGCTGCCGCTGGCACTCGGCACGGTCGGTGCGACGGCCCTGATGTGGGCGGTAACGCTGGCCTACCCCGGTGAGCACGCGCCGATGTGGCTGCTGATCGTGCTCTGCACGGTGCTCGGGGCGTGCGGCCCGGCGTCGATGATCGGCTTCGACTTCGCGCGGCCCGCCAACCCTCCGGAGCGTCAGGGAACGGCCTCCGGGATCACCAACATGGGTGGTTTCGTCGCCTCGATGACGACGCTGTTCCTGATCGGCGTGCTCCTGGACGCCACCGGTGACGACTACACCATCGCCTTCTCCGCGGTGTTCGTGCTGCAGGCGCTGGGCGTCAGCCAGATCCTGCGGCTGCGGCGCCGGGTTGCCCGGCGGGAGCGGGAGCGGCTGGTGGCGAGCCGGGTGGAGACGGTGCACGTACCCGCGTGAACCGGATGAAGACGGTGCGTAACCGCGTGACCCTCCGGTTCATGCCAACGGACCTTCATGGCGGACGTGTTGCTCTGTCATGGGCGTGTGACAGGGGTGTCGTGAAGCGGGGACGGGCGTGACCTGCGGGGCCTTCGGGAGCTCATAGTCGTCGAACGAGCGAACGCCGTACTCGTTTCCGACGCTCCCGAAGGGAACCCCGATGAACCGCCACCTGCACAAGGCCGCCCTCGTCACCGCCGCGATCACGGCCGGCCTGCTGATGACGGCGTGTCAGAACGGCTCCTCGCACAGCGGTGGCACGACCGGTGGCGCCAACTCCCAGCACACGTCGACGTCGAAGACCTCGTCGAAGGGGACGTCGAAGGTGTCCAAGACCTCGAAGCGCTCCCACGCCTCCGGCACGAGCGCCCGGACCACCACCTCGGGCACCGCCCGGGGCGCCGGCACGACCGTCACCGGCGGCACGGTCGGCTACCTCGCCCCCGGCAAGTACACCGTCCATGTCCCCGGCCGCACCGACCAGGCCTTCTTCACCGCCACCGACACCGAGGTCTACGGCGCCGGAAAGATCTGCGGCAGCCCCCGCTCCGAGGCCCGTCCGCGCTGCACCCTCGACCAGTTGGAGACGGCCACCAGGAAGGCCCCCGTCACCGCCGACGTCACGATCAGGAACGGCGTCGCCACCGTCGTCCGCGAACGCCACGACGTCGACAGCGGCGGCACCGGTGGCTCGGGCGTGAACGCCACCTACGACGGCACCGTCTCCTACCTCGCCCCGGGCAAGTACACGGTCGCCCCGAAGCAGGGCGGCACCCCGCAGGCCTTCTACGTCGCGAACGACACCGTCGTGCACGGCGCCGGCGGTATCTGCGGCAGCCCCATGTCGCAGGCGATGTCCACGTGCACCCTCGACCAGCTGGAGACCGCCGCCAAGAAGGGCGTGGCGGCGAAGGTCGTCATCGCCGACGGCGTGGCCACCTCCGTCACCGAGGACCGCTGAACGAAGCGACGCCGGGCTACGGCGTCACCGTGAAGTTGCGCAGGACGGCCGCCGTCAGCTCCGGATCGCCCTCCGCCTTCACCCGGTCCGCCACCGCCTCCGGCGTCACCCGGCCGCAGGCCAGGCGTACGAACGTCTCCCAGTCCAGGGTGAAGGTCGCGGCGGGCCCGAGCGCGGGGGCCGTCTCCAGCGTGCCGCGGCCCTGGATGTCGACCCTGATGGTGCGCAGGAACTCCACCGGCCCGTGCACGTCGAAGACGATCGCCGAACTGCGCGGCGCGTTCGCCCGCTCGGCCACCACCGCGGGCAGTTCGCCGAGGAGCACGTCCCGCGCGATGTGCGCGCCGGGGGAGTCGAGATTGCCGGGACGGCCCAGCGCGGCGCGCAGGTCCTGCTCGTGCACCCACACGTTGAACGCGTGGCCCCGCATGGCCTCCTCCAGCGTCAGCTCGGTGCCGAGCGGACCGCGCACCTTGGTGCCCGGGTCGCGCGACTCGTTGCGCAGCTGACGGTTGCGCCGGATGATCACGTACTCCAGCTCGGAGGTCATCTCCGGCGCCGTGTGGTGGCGGCGGACGTCGACCTGCATCTCCATGTAGCGCTGGAGGTCGTTGGTGACGTGGAACAGGTCCCGCGGCAGCGTGTGGATGGGACGCGGGTCGCCGAGCATCTCGCAGTCCAGGCCCATGACATGGGAGACCACGTCCCGGACCGACCAGCCGGGGCAGGGCGTGCGCCGGTTCCACTCTCCCTCCACGAGCGGGCCCACCAGTTCGGATATGGCTTCGATGGAGTGGGTCCAGGCGTCGGCGTAGGGCTGGAGGGTGGGATGCAGACTCACGGAACGGGACCCCTCGGCGGTCGGTACACGGGCGGTGGTGGCGGCTTTGCCAGTGGGAGGTGGCGGCTGCTGTCGGCGGGTGTCGTGGAACGCTAAGTTACGCTGCTGTGAGGCACCCCGGCAGTGCTTTCGTGTGACGATCGTAGGCCTGTGTGGACGGCTCGAATGCCAGGACGGTGGTAGTGTGCGCGCCTCTCTGCTCCAGATCGACGTGAACGAGGGCGAATCGGTCGAATCCCGTCGGCGTCGGGTGGCCTCGCTGGTACGGGAGCAGGCCGGGGCCGATCTCGTCGTCCTGCCCGAGCTGTGGACCACGGGTGCCTTCGCGTACGAGCGGTTCGCCGCCGACGCCGAGCCGCTTCAGGGGCCGACGTACGAGGCCATGGCGAAGGCCGCGAGCGACGCGGGCGTGTGGCTGCACGCGGGCTCGATCCCCGAACAGGACCCTGCGGGCACTCTCTACAACACCTCCCTCCTCTTCTCACCCTCAGGCGACCTGGCCGCCGCCTACCGCAAGATCCACCGCTTCGGCTTCGACAAGGGCGAGGCCGTGCTGATGGGTGCCGGACGCGAACTGGTGACGGTCCGTCTGCCCGACACCACCCTCGGCGTCGCCACCTGCTACGACCTCCGTTTCCCCGAACTGTTCCGCTCGCTCGTCGACTCCGGCGCCGAGACCCTCGTCGTCCCGGCGGGCTGGCCGGAGCGCCGCCGGGCGCACTGGACGCTGCTGGCCCAGGCGCGGGCGGTCGAGAACCAGGCGTTCGTGCTCGCCTGTGGAACGGCCGGGACGCATGCCGGAGTTCCGCAGGCGGGTCACTCGATCGTGGTGGATCCGTGGGGCGAGGTGCTGGCCGAGGCGGGGCCCGGCGAGGAGGTCCTCACCGTCGACTTCGACCCGGCGAAGGTGGCGACGACCCGGGAGCAGTTCCCGGCCCTGAAGGACCGGGTCCTGGGCCTGGAGCCCCCGCACACGTTCTGAGGCCGGCCGAAAAGGCCTCGGTCACGCGCTCCGAGCGTCCGGAAGGCCTCAGCCGCGCTCCGGAAGGCCTCAGTCCTCCTCGCGTTCCTTCTCCGCCAGATGGATCACGCACACCGTCACCGCGATCAGCAGCGCCGGGTCCGCGTCGTCGCGCACCACGTCGACGCCGTACGTGTCCCGGATGTGCAGCCAGCGGCGCGAGATGACGGCGAGCAGCTCACCGTCGTACTCGATGGCGAACTCCCGGTCGAGGATCTTGCCGCTGACGTCGAGTTCGGTGCCGTCGACGAGCGTCACCCGGTAGTGGTGGCGCAGCAGCGACAGGCGCTTGCGCTTGATCTTGGCGAGGGTCTCGCCGTCCCGTTCGATCACCATGGTGTCGCGCAGGGCGAACATCTTCTGGTGGATGTCGATCAGGACCCGCCCCTGGGTGTCCTTCAGCTCGAAGGTGTCCCTGAGGCGCATCGCCTTGCCGTCGACGAGGAAGACCTTGCCGCCGTGCTCGTCCTCGATCCAGTAGTCCTCGCCGATGCCGAGGAGCCGGTCGCGTACCTGGAATCTCATGTCCCCACCTCTTCCCCGGGCGTCGGCCCGAAACGCCGCCGGTAGGCCGACGGGCTGAGCCCCGTCTCGCGCCGCACGCGCGCGCGTAGGTTGGCCGCGCTGCCGAGGCCGCTCCTCGCGGCGACGACGTCCAGCCGTTCCTCCCCGCGCTCGATGAGACGGCAGGCGAGGGCGACGCGTTCCCCGGTCAGCCAGCCCAGCGGGGTCGTGCCCAGCTGGACGCGGAAACGGCGGTGCAGGGTCGCCGGGGACACCGCGGCCCGGGCCGCCAGGTCCGCCACCGTCAGCGGCTCGCCCAGCCGCTCCTGCGCCCAGGCCAGCAGCGGTCCCAGCGACTCGTCGGGCACGTCCGGCACCGGCCGCTCCACGAACTGCCGCTGCCCGCCGTCCCGGTGCGAGGCGAAGACCAGCCGCCGGGAGACGGCGTTCGCGAGCTCCGCCCCGTGGTCCCGGCGCCAGATGTGCAGCCCGAGGTCGAGCGCGGCCGCGCTGCCCGACGCCGTGAGCAGATCGCCCTCGTCGACGAACAGCACGTCCGGCTCCAGCAGCACCTTCGGATGCAGCTCCCGGAACAGGTCCGCCCAGCGCCAGTGGGTGGTGGCCCGCCGCCCGTCCAGCAGTCCGGCCTCGGCGAGCGCGAAGGTCCCGGTGCAGAAGCTGACGACGCGGGCGCCACGCGCGTGCGTGCGGCGGATCGCCTCCAGTACCGCCTCCGCGCGCGGGACGACGTTGTCGGGCCGCCCCGGGACGACGAGCGTGTCCGCCCCGTCCACCGCGTCCAGCCCGGGCACCCCGGTCAGCGTGAAGAACCCGTGGTTCATCCGCACCTCACGCGCGGGCGCGCACACCGTCACCTCGTACAGCGGCCCCGCGAGCCCCAGTTCGGGCCGGGGCAGCCCGAACAACTCGGTCGCCACGCCCACCTCGAAGGGGTTGGTGCCCTCGTCGACGATCACCGCGACCCGGTGTGGAGGGGGCTGAGAGGATCCTTGCGCCATATGCGATTTCTAGCACTCACGCACCGTCCCGGCCCACCCCCACGATGGACCCATGACCAAGGAACCCATCGCCCTGTCCGCCGCCCTCGCGTCCTTCACGGACCGCTGGAGCCCGCGCATCGTCACCGCCGTCAACGACTACGACGTCCGCGTCGCCAAGGTCGAGGGCGAGCACGTCTGGCACGTCCACGACCACACCGACGAGTTCTTCCTGGTCCTGGACGGCGAACTCCACATCGCCCTGCGCGAACCCTCCGGCGAACGCACCGTCGTCCTCCCGAAGGGCTCCGTCTTCACGGTCCCCCGCGGCACCCACCACAAGCCCTACGCCCCGGCCCCCACGGAGATCCTCATGCTCGAACCCACCGGCACCCTCACGGTCGGCGACCACCACGAGGAGATCCCCAGCCACGTGGACGCGACGACGGGCCACGCGCTTTCGTGACTGTCAGTGGCGGGTGGCACTCTTGAGCCATGACCGACTCCACTCCCCGGCGCGTCCGCGTCCGAGCCCCCGAGCTGGTGGGCAAGGGCGGCTGGCTGAACACGGGCGACCAGCAGTACACCCTGTCCGACCTGCGTGGACGCATCGTCGTGCTCGACTTCTGGACGTTCTGCTGCATCAACTGTCTGCACGTCCTCGACGAGCTGCGGGAGCTGGAGGAGAAGCATGCCGACACCGTCGTGGTCATCGGGGTGCACTCTCCGAAGTTCGTGCATGAGGCCGAGCACGCGGCGGTGGTCGACGCCGTGGAGCGGTACGGGGTGGAGCATCCGGTGCTGGACGATCCGGAGCTCGCGACCTGGAAGCAGTATGCGGTGCGGGCCTGGCCCACGCTGGTGGTGATCGACCCCGAGGGGTACGTCGTCGCGCAGCACGCCGGTGAGGGGCATGTGCACGCGATCGAGCGGCTGGTGACGGAGCTGGAGGCGGAGCACGAGGCGAAGGGGACGCTGCGGCGCGGCGACGGGCCGTACGTGGCGCCGGAGCCGGAGCCGACCACCCTGCGCTTCCCGGGCAAGGCGCTGGTCCTGCCGGACGGCACCTTCCTGGTCAGCGACACCACCCGGCATCAGTTGGTGGAGCTGGAGGCGGACGGGGAGACGGTGGTGCGGCGCATCGGGTCCGGTGCGAGAGGGTTCGCCGACGGTTCGGCGGAGGTGGCGGCGTTCAACGAGCCGCAGGGCCTCGCCCTCCTCGACGAGGCCGCGGTCGTCGTCGCCGACACCGTCAACCACGCGCTGCGCCGCCTCGACCTCGCCACCGGCGAGGTCACCACGCTCGCCGGCACCGGACGCCAGTGGTGGCAGGGCTCGCCCACGTCGGGTCCCGCGCGCGAGATCGACCTCTCCTCCCCGTGGGACGTGGCCCTCTTCGGCGGCAAGGTCTGGATCGCCATGGCCGGCGTCCACCAGCTGTGGGCGTACGACCCGGCCGGGGGCACCGCCCAGGCTTTCGGCTCTGGGGGAGGGACGGTCGCCGTCACGGCCGGCACCACCAACGAGGGGCTGGTCGACGGGCCGGGTCCGGAGGCCTGGTTCGCCCAGCCCTCCGGCCTCGCGGCGACCGCCGACCGGCTCTGGCTGGTCGACTCCGAGACCTCGGCCCTGCGCTGGGTGGACCTCGACGGCACGGTCCGCACCGCCGTCGGCACGGGCCTGTTCGACTTCGGTCACCGCGACGGCCCGGCCGGACAGGCCCTGTTCCAGCACCCGTTGGGCGTGACGGCCCTCCCCGACGGCTCGGTGGCCGTGAGCGACACCTACAACCACGCCCTGCGCCGCTACGACCCCTCGACCGCTGAGGTCACCACCCTCGCGACCGACCTGCGCGAACCGAGCGACGCGGTGCTGGTGGGCGAGGACATCGTGGTGGTCGAGTCGGCGCGGCACAGGCTGACCCGGCTGCGTCTGCCGGAGGAGGCGGTCCGGGTGGAGTCGGTCGCCCACCGCACGCGGCGAGCAGCCACCGAAGTCGCCCCCGGCAGGCTCCGGTTGGACGTGATCTTCCAGGCTCCCGCGGGCCAGAAACTGGACACCCGGTACGGCCCCTCGACCCGCCTGCTGGTGTCGTCGACGCCCCCCGGGCTCCTGCTGAAGGGCGAGGGGGCCGACACCGACCTCTCCCGCACCCTGGAGCTCGACCCCGGGATCACGGAAGGGGTCCTGCACGTCTCCGCGATGGCCGCGTCCTGCGACGACGACACGGACAACCCTTACCCGGCCTGCCATGTCCACCAGCAGGACTGGGGAGTTCCGGTCCGCCTCACCGAGGGCGGGGCGGACCGGCTGCCGTTGGTGCTGGCAGGGATGGACGACTCGGCCGGCTGACCGGGGTCAGCGACGGCGCGGGCGCGGCGCCAGCTTGAACAGGGCCACCCCTGCGGCCATCAGGGTCGTGGCCGTGACGAGCAGCGCCATGCTGTTCATCCACATGCCCGTGGCGGCCAGGGTGGCGCCGCCGGCGCCCGTGGTCCCGGCGCCGATCACTCTTCCGTACATGTCGTGCTTCTCCTAGCGGGTGTGCGGGGGTTGGTTCGCGGGGGGTGGGTCAAGGGGGTGTCAGGTCGCCACCCACTTCTCCTCGCTGCGGCGCACCAGCCCCCACAGCGAGGTGAAGTAGACGGCGTGCTGGAAGAGGTCGTAGAGCATCTCGGGGACCATCAGCGCGGCGACCAGCACCGCCCGAGGTCCGGCGCGCCGTACGGAGACCGTCTTCTCGACCACGAAGAGCAGCCCGATCGCCGTCCAGAACGGGGAGAATCCGGGCCAGCCGTACAGCGTCGTGTAGGTGGTCATGTAGGTCAGGTAGACCAGGAAGCACAGGGCGCCGAAGCCCATCATGAACTGCTGCAGGAAGTAGCGCGCGGTGACCCGGGTCCAGCCGTAGTCGCGCAGGTTCTCCAGCGCGCCCCGCTGCCAGCGCAGCCGTTGGTGCCACAGCTTGCCCAGGGTCGGCATGACCTCGGTGGTGACCGCGCAGCCGGCCGGTGACATGGCGCGGTAGCCGAGGGTCTTGACGGCCTTCGTCATCTCGTCGTCCTCGGTGAGCGAGGCGAGGCTGTAGTAGCCGTTGCCGCCGCCGATGACCCCGGCGCGGCGGGCGGCGCGGACCTCGCGCAGCACCCGCGCGCGGAACATCGTGCCGGTGCCGGTGAGCACCTGTGCCTTGCCGCCGGAGCGTTCCAGCTCCCAGGCGTAGCGGTGGAACTCCATGCGCTGGAGCAGTCCGAGGAAGCCGCCGCCCTCCTCGCCGTAGAACACCCCGCCGACGGCGCCGACCTTGCGGTTGAAGGTGCCCATCGCGGTCTCGTTGAACCACGGGTCGAGCACGGTGTCCGCGTCCTGCACCAGCAGCAGGTCGCGTTCCTCGAGATGGGGCAGCACCCAGGCGATGGCCTGGTTGAGGGCGCCGGCCTTCTTGTGGGTGTTGCCCTGGGTGTGGAAGACCTGCGCGCCGTGGGCGGCGGCGATCTCGGCGGTGGCGTCGGTGCAGTTGTCGCACACGACGACGATCAGGTCGGGACGCCGGGTCTGTCGCCAGAGCCCTTGAACGGCATCGGCGATGCGGTCCTCTTCGTTGTGGGCCGGGATCAGCACCACGAGCCGCAGCGGTCCGTCGAGTTCGTCGGGTGCGGCATGGGCGCGACGGGCCGCGTGCCGTCGCGAGGGCCGTGGCCCCGCGACGGGCGCCACGGCGGTCGTCTCCGCCGGGTGGTGCACGGGGAGCCCTCCGGGTGTGCTGATGGTTCACGCCCGGCACGTGCGACCCCCCGGGCACTACAACACTCCGGAGTCTTCACTATTTTCACACAAGTCAACAAGACATCCCTGATCACGGAATGCTCACGGTTGTCGTCGCTTGCCCTGTGCGTCCGTCAGTATCCGTCAGTAGGGGAGGTGTCCCTTACGTGCGGTATCCGGTCTACATGCCGTATCCGTCGGAGTATCCGTCCGTGCGACGGTGGCGAACCTCCTCCTCCACGACCGGTGTCGTCGGCGGTACCACGACGCGCCGGCGCCGGGCGATGCCGCTGAAGGTGCTGATCCCGATCAGGCCGACGATCATCAGGATGATCCCGACCAGGTCGAGGTTGACCCCTTGCATGTGCCAGTCGGTCGCGAACGTGAGGATGGCTCCCACGGCGATGAGGATGATGCACCCGCCGAGGCCCATGAGTGTCGCCTCCCTGTCCGGTCGTTGCGTAGAACCCGAGTACCCGGACGGACATCACCCATGCGCCACGGCCCGGTTGACTACCCCTCCAGGAACGCCACCAGCGAATTCGCCAGCAGATAAGGGTCGTTCGCGCCGCACAGCTCCCGGACGCTGTGCATGGACAGGATCGCGACGCCGATGTCGACGGTCTTGATGCCGTGCCGGGCCGCGGTGATGGGGCCGATGGTCGTGCCGCAGGGCATGGAGTTGTTGGAGACGAAGGACTGGAAGGGGACGTTCGCCTTCTCGCAGGCGGCGGCGAAGACCGCGCGGCCCGAACCGTCGGTGGCGTAGCGGTTGTTGACGTTGACCTTGAGGATCGGCCCGCCGTTGACCCGCGGGTGGTGCGTCGGGTCGTGCCGCTCGGCGTAGTTGGGGTGCACCGCGTGACCCGTGTCGGACGACAGGCACACCGTGCCCGCGAAGGCTCTCGCCCGGTCCTCGAAGGACCCGCCCCGCGCGAACACCGACCGCTCCAGCACACTTCCGAGCAGCGGCCCGTCCGCCCCGGTGTCCGACTGCGAGCCGTTCTCCTCGTGGTCGAAGGCGGCGAGGACGGGGACGCAGGGCAGGTCGGTGCCGCTGACGGCGGCTAGCGCGGCCACGCCCGCGTGCACCGACAGGAGGTTGTCCATGCGCGGCCCGGCGAGAAGCTCCTTGTCCCGGCCCAGGTACGCCGGCGGCTCCACCGGGTGCGTCATCAGGTCCCAGCCGGTCACCTCGCCCGCCGCGAGCCCCGCGCTCTCCTCCAGGAAGGCGATCAGATCGCCGTCGCGCACGTCGTTGCCCAGACCCCAGACCGGCAGCATGTGGCGCTGCTTGTCGAGCTTGAGGCCCTCCGCCGAGACAGAACGGTCCAGATGGATGGCGAGCTGCGGCACCCTCAGCAGCGGCCGGTCGACGTTCACCAGCCGGGTCGAGCCGTCCCGCAGGGTCAGCCGGCCGGCCAGCCCCAGGTCACGGTCGAGCCAGGAGTTCAGCAGCGGGCCGCCGTAGATCTCCACGGCCACCTGGCGCCAGCCGTGCGCCCCGGTGTCGGGCAGCGGCTTGACCCGCAGGTTCGGGGAGTCGGTGTGCGCGCCGACGATACGGAACGGCGTGTGGGGCGCCGCGCCCTCGGGGACGTGCCAGGCCACGATCGCGCCGCCGCGCAGCACGTACTTGCCGCCGCTCGTCCCGTCCCAGGCGTCCGTCTCCGCGACCTGCCTGAACCCTGCCTTCTCCAGCCGCTCGGCGGCACTCGCCACCGCGTGGTACGGCGACGGGCTCGCCGTCAGGAAGGACATGAGGTCGTCGGTGTGGCCGCGGTCGAAGCGGGGGGGTTCGCTCATGGGGTTCACCTTAACGACGTACGAGGGCCCACTCCGCGTACAGGGAGCGGGCCCTCGTGAGGGCGATGTGGAATTTTGGCTACCCAGATCCGGCGGCCACGGAACCCACAACCGGCGGGACCGGAGCCGCGACTAGAACGCGGCCTCGTCCAGCTCCATCAGGTCCAGGTCGACGCCCTCGGCGAGCTTGCGCGCGCCGGTCACGCCCGGCAGGACGTTGGCCGCGAAGAACTTCGCCGCCGCGATCTTGCCGGTGTAGAACGCCACATCTTTGGAAGACACAGCCTTCGCGGAGGCCGTCTCCAGCTTCTCGGCGGCGATCGCGGCGCCCTTGAGCAGCAGGTAGCCGACGACCACGTCACCGGAGGCCATCAGCAGGCGGGTGGTGTTCAGGCCGACCTTGTAGATGTTCTTGACGTCCTGCTCGGTGGCCGCGAGATCGGTCAGCATCAGGCCGACGATCGCCTCCAGCTCGACGGCCGCCTTCGCCAGGTGCTCGCGGGCGCCGGCCAGCTCCTCGCCGCCGGTGCCCAGCGCCAGGAACTTCTTGATGTCCTCGGCGAGGGAGTTGAGGGCCGCGCCCTGGTTGCGGACGATCTTCCGGAAGAAGAAGTCCTGGCCCTGGATCGCGGTGGTGCCCTCGTACAGGGTGTCGATCTTGGCGTCGCGGATGTACTGCTCGATCGGGTACTCCTGCAGGAAGCCGGAGCCGCCGAAGGTCTGCAGCGACTGGGCGAGCTGCTCGTAGCCCTTCTCGGAGCCGTAGCCCTTCACGATCGGCAGGAGCAGGTCGTTGAGCGCGTGCTCGGTCTTGGCGTCCTCGCCGTTCGCCTCCTTGACGGCGATCGCGTCCTGGATCGAGGCGGTGTAGAGGACGAGCGCCCGCATGCCCTCGGCGTACGCCTTCTGCGTCATCAGCGAACGACGCACGTCGGGGTGGTGGGTGATGGTGACCTTCGGCGCGGTCTTGTCCATGAAGTTCGCCAGGTCCGGACCCTGGACGCGCTCCTTGGCGTACTCCAGCGCGTTCAGGTAGCCGGTCGACAGCGTCGAGATGGCCTTCGTGCCGACCATCATCCGGGCGAACTCGATGATCCGGAACATCTGGCGGATGCCGTCGTGCTTGTCGCCGATCAGCCAGCCCTTGGCGGGGTGCTTGTCGCCGAAGGTCATCTCGCAGGTGTTGGAGGCCTTCAGGCCCATCTTGTGCTCGACGTTGGTGGCGTACACGCCGTTGCGCTCGCCCAGCTCGCCGGTCTCCCAGTCGAACAGGTACTTCGGCACGAGGAAGAGCGACAGACCCTTGGTGCCGGGGCCGGCGCCCTCGGGGCGGGCCAGCACGTAGTGGAGGATGTTCTCCTCCATGTCGTGCTCACCGGAGGTGATGAACCGCTTCACGCCCTCGATGTGCCAGGAGCCGTCCTCCTGCTGGACCGCCTTGGTGCGGCCGGCGCCGACGTCGGAACCCGCGTCGGGCTCGGTGAGCACCATCGTGGAGCCCCAGGTGCGGTCCACCGCGATCTGCGCCCACTTCTTCTGCTCCTCGGTGCCCTCCTCGAAGAGGATGCGCGCGAACGCCGGGCCGGAGGAGTACATCCAGATCGCCGGGTTGGCGCCGAGGATCAGCTCCGCGTACGACCAGATCAGCGAGGGCGGGGCGGTCGTGCCGCCGATCTCCTCGGGCAGGCCCAGGCGCCAGTACTCGGAGTCCATGAAGGCCTTGTAGCTCTTCTTGAAGGACGCCGGGACCGGCGCGGTGTTGGTCTCCGGGTCGAAGACCGGCGGGTTGCGGTCGGCGTCGGCGAAGGACTCCGCCAGCTCGTTCTCCGAAAGGCGGGTCAGCTCCTCGAGGATGCTCTTGGCGGTCTCGGTGTCCATCTCCTCGAAGGGTCCGGTGCCGTACAGCTTGTCGCGTCCGAGTACTTCGAAGAGGTTGAACTCGATGTCGCGGAGATTCGACTTGTAGTGCCCCATGGCGACGGCTCCGTAAGAAGAGATCGGCGAGGCACTGGTGGATCCTCGCGCTAGTTCACGTACCAACAAGTGGCTACGATGATGCTACCCGTCGGTAATAAGAAGCAACCCCGATCCGGCCATCTGTGACCGAGCCCTCGTGCGAGGTCAGTACTCTGTGGTGCATGTACGGCTACGACCAGAACGTTGGGGCCCAGCAGCAGTACGGCGTCCCGCCGCAGCAGCAGATGCCGGGCGGGTACGGCCAGCAGCCGCCGCTGTACCCCGAGCCGTCGCCGCCGTCTCTCGCGGACGCGGTGCGCGCCTTCACCACCGGGCAGATGTCGGCCGAGGACTTCCAGCAGGTCTTCGCCACCTCCAAGGTCTACTGCCCGCGCGGCGACAACCCCGGTTTCCTCGCCCTGCACAACACCCAGCAGCCGGTGATCCCGATGTTCACCTCGCTGAAGGAGCTGCGCCGGTATGCGGGCAAGGAGTCCAAGTACTTCGTGATCACGGGGGCCGAGGTCATCGACCTCCTGCCCACCGGCTACGGCTTCGTCCTCGACATGGAGGGCGAGCACCGGATGGTCTTCGACGCGAAGGCGGTCGAACAGATGGTCGACTTCGCGATGCGCAGAATGTACGGCTGAACCGCTCGCGCAGCCGGGAGCCCGGAGGGAATGCCCTCCGGGCTCTCTCTGTTGTGGGGTAGCAGAAAGTTCAACGCTCAACTAAAATGGCCGCACAAGGAGGTACCGACATGCCCGCTGTGACCGTCGAGAACCCGCTGACCCTGCCGCGCGTGGCCGCCCCGGCCGACGCCGTGGCCCGTCCCGTACTCGCCGTCACCACCGCGCCCAGCGGTTTCGAGGGCGAGGGCTTCCCGGTGCGCCGAGCGTTCGCCGGGATCAACTACCGCCACCTGGACCCGTTCATCATGATGGACCAGATGGGTGAGGTGGAGTACGCGCCCGGAGAGCCGAAGGGGACCCCCTGGCATCCGCACCGCGGCTTCGAGACCGTCACCTACATCATCGACGGGATCTTCGACCACCAGGACAGCCAGGGCGGCGGCGGCACCATCACCAACGGCGACACCCAGTGGATGACCGCGGGTTCCGGCCTGCTGCACATCGAGGCCCCGCCGGAGTCCCTCGTCATGTCCGGCGGTCTCTTCCACGGTCTGCAGCTGTGGGTGAACCTCCCGGCCAAGGACAAGATGATGACGCCCCGCTACCAGGACATCCGCGGCGGCCACGTCCAGCTGCTGACCTCCCCCGACGGCGGCGCCCTGCTGCGGGTGATCGCCGGTGAGCTGGACGGTCACGCGGGCCCCGGCATCACCCACACCCCGATCACGATGATCCACGCGACCCTCTCCCCCGGTGCGGAGATCACCCTGCCGTGGCGGGAGGACTTCAACGGCCTCGCGTACGTCCTCGCGGGCCGCGGTTCGGTCGGCGCGGAGCGCCGTCCGATCCACCTGGGCCAGACGGCGGTCTTCGGCACCGGCGGTTCCCTGACGGTCCGCGCGGACGAGAAGCAGGACACGCACACGCCGGAACTGGAGGTCGTCCTGCTGGGCGGACAGCCGATCCGTGAGCCGATGGCCCATTACGGCCCGTTCGTCATGAACACCCGCGAGGAACTCCAGCAGGCGTTCGAGGACTTCCAGAAGGGGCGGCTGGGCACCATCCCGGCCGTGCACGGGATGTCCGAGGGCGGACTGTAGGGCTTGCGGGGGTCACATCCGGACGGGCCCGGTTCGGACAGGGACGGGACTCGTCCGGATGCAGGCAGGGGCATGCATCGGGCGGGGCGTGCGACGTGGGCCCACCACCCGGTGGTCCGGAGCCTGCCGCGCCGGTGACCGGCGCATCGGGTTGATCGGGGCCCGACGCACTAGCCTCGGGCCATGGTGACGCGCACCCGGCTGTATCACGGCGGCAGTCTCGTGCTGGAGGGTTTTCCCGTCAGCGACGTCTCCGGGCATCTCACCGATCCGGCGTCGGTGGTGTGGCTGGACCTGTACCGGCCCGGGGCCGCCGAATTCACCCTGCTCGGCGACGAGTTCGGCATCCATGAACTGGCTCTGGAGGACGCCGTACAGCGTGGGCAGCGGCCAAAGCTCGACCGCTACCGTACCCACGAGTTCCTCAGCGCCTATGCCGTCGCCGTCAGCCCGGACGACGCGGAACTCTCTTTCAGCGAGATCGCTGTACTACTCACCGGTCAGGCCATGATCACCGTCCGTCAGGACGACGGCTTCGACATCGACAACGTCGTCAGGCGTTGGGACGAGAGCCCGGACCTGGCCGGCCACGGTGTCGGATTCCTGCTGCACGGCCTCCTCGACCATCTCGTGGACGGTCACTTCGCCGCGGTCCAGCGGCTGGACGACGGCATCGAGGAGCTGGAGGGTCTGCTCTTCGCGACCGGGCGCCGCGAGGTCGAGGCCGTGCAACGCCGGACGTTCGCACTGCGGAAATCGCTCGTCCGGCTGCGCCGCGTCGTGCTCCCGATGCGTGAGGTGGTCAACGCGCTCATGCGTCCCGGCCTGCACGTGATCACCGAACCTCTCGTCCCGTATTACCAGGACGTCTACGATCACGTGCTGCGCGCCGTCGAATGGACCGATTCGCTGCGGGACCTGGTGGCTTCGGTCATGGAGACGAACCTCTCGGTCCAGGCCAATCGCATGAACCTGATCATGAAGAAGGTGACGAGCTGGGCCGCCATCATCGCCGTGCCCACCGCGATCACCGGTTACTACGGCCAGAATCTGCCCTATCCCGGTTTTGGCCGCCAGTCCGGCTACATCACCTCCGCCGTCGTCATCGTGCTCCTGTCCGCCGTGCTCTATCTGACGTTCAAGCGCAAGGACTGGCTCTGAGGGGCGCTTCGTCCGGGACGGCAGGTCTCCTCCTCACTCCGCGCGGTGCGGTTTGTGGCGGGCGATCCGCAGGCGGACCTCGGTGAGCGGGAAAGGGGAGCCGGTGGACCGCCGGGCGGTTCGGAGCGGACCCTCGTAGAGGGTACGGAGGGCCGCGCCGGGTGCCCCCCGAGGGGTGAGAGCGAGGTCGACGTGGGTGTGGGGGCGGGTGGGGCGGCCGGTGATGTGGACGGCCGCGCGTGCGACCTCAGGCAGGGCACCTGCTTCGGCGGCGATCGCGTCGCTGAGCGCGCGGCCCCGCAGTTCGACGCCTTCCTGCGGAGGTGTGCCGCCGACGGGCAGTGAGCCGGGGCGGCGTCGGCGCAGCTGGGTGATCAGCCACCACAGGGCGAGCAGGGCGGCGAGGGCGAGGGCGGCGATGACCGCGGGCCACCACCACCAGCCCTGGCCGCTCCAGCGGACTCGGTCGGCGGAGCCGAGCAGGACGTCCTTGGGGGTGGTCAGGGGCCAGTCGGCGGGCGGGACCAGATCGCGTCGCCGGTAGACGTCGAACCCGGCGAAGAGGATCAGCAGACCACCGCCGAGCAGGACCAGTCCGGCGAGGGCCAGCAGGCTGCGGTTGAGTGCGGTTCGCGGCGTCATGGTGCGGGCTCCGGGGGCTGGGGTTTTCCGGTCAGTCGGTGCGTCGCCGCACCCGTACGACGATGCGGAGAGGGCGGGCGAGGTCCAGTCGGTCGCGCTCCTCGTCGAGGGCGGCGGCGAGGTCGTCCTTCACCTGCCGGGGGTCACGGAAGCGGACGTCCGCGCGGGCCTTGACGCGGTGGCGGCGCACCCGGACGCGGGCCGCGCCGACTCCGGGGACCCGCATGGCGGCGTCGCGCAGCAGGTCGGCGGCGCCGTCGCGGTCCAGGGCGGCACGCAACCCGGGTGCGGGGGAACGCAGGGGCAGCCAGTGACGCAGTCCGGGGGTCAGGGCCAGGACGAGCAGCCAGACGCCTGCGGCGGCGGCGACGGCGGCTCCGGTGAGCATCCACACGTCGTCGACAGGGCGGGTGGCCAGTTCGTCGGCCAGGTGCCGCCGCCAGGCTGCCGCCGGGCGTCCCGCCCGCACGGCGACGACATCCACCAGCGCCGCGCCCGCCGCCACGAGAACCACCGAGGCGACCAGCATGGCCGGCAGCCGGCGAGCCGACCACGGGCGGCGGGTCCGGTGCCCTCCGTCCCGCTCACCGGGTGTGTGCCGCGTGTGCACTTCGTGGGCGGACGCGCCGGGCTCCTTCGTCAGCGGCACTGTGGCGCGGTGCGCGGACGGCGCGGGACCGCGTTCGGGAGAATCGGAGTCGGAAGTCATCGGTGCCCTCCTCGCGGAGCGGCATGCCCGAGGACCCGGGCCGTACGGCCGCTCACCGGACCCGCCCCCGGTCCGCGTCGACGGCGGTGACCAGCCGGCGGATGGTGAGGGTGACCTCTCGTACCTCCAGGCCGGTCAGCTGAGCCACTCGGTCGGCGACGTCGCGCTGGATCCGCTCGCAGACCTGGGGGATGTCGGCCGGGTAGGGCAGGTCCATGGCCAGGTGCAGGCGCACCGATCCGGTGCGGACGGCCGCCGAGGCGGCGGGCGCGGCCGGTCCGTCCCTGTCGGGCGGTACGGCGGCCCGCCGGGACTGGGCCGTGCGCGCGGCCCGCGCCGCGATACGGGCGACCACCCTGTCCGGGATGACGGTGGCGCCCCGCTCGGCCGGCGGCGGGAGGCCGGCGGCCCGCGTCGAGGGGCCGGAGCCTTCGCCGAGGGGCGGAAAACCCGGCCGGGTGTTCACCGCTGTCTCCGTGACCGGACGTCGAGGTCGCCCTGGACGACGAGGCCTGTGATCAGCCCCGCCGTTCCCAGGACCAGGACCAGGAGGAACGCCCAGAAGCCGCCGAAGTAACCGGCGAAGCCCAGGGCCATTCCGGCCGCGAGGCCCGTCGTTGCTGCGTTCATCTTGCACTCACCCGTCTCGCGGACGGACGTCGCCGTCCGCGTGATCGGCCGCGCACGCCTGGACGCGGCACTGGATCACCTCACGCGGCCCTCGTCGGGTGCGGCCTCTTCCTCCTCGTCGGGGAGGTGGACGTCGTCGACGGCGATGTTCACCTCGACGACCTCGAGTCCCGTCATCCGCTCCAGGGCGCTGATCACGTTGGCGCGCACGGCGCCGGTCACCTCGACGATGGAGACGCCGTACTCGACCACGACGTCCAGATCCACGGCCGTCTGCCGCTCGCCGACCTCGACCTTCACTCCACGGCTGACGGCGCCACCGCCACCGCCGGGTACGCGTTCGCGCATGGCGCCGAAGGCGCGGGCCATCCCCGCCCCCAGGCTGTGGATGCCCGGTACCTCGCGGGCGGCCATGCCCGCGATCTTGGCCACCACGCCGTCCGCGATCGTGGTCTTCCCGCGCGTCTCGGCCGGAGTCCCGGCCCCGGTGCGGCCCTTCAGGGCGCTCACGCCCGAGTCGGGTCGGTTGCCCCCGCCGACACTGGTCATGTTGTCCGTCATGGCGCTCGCCTCGATCGGTCTGCCGGGCATCGGGGTGGTGCCCGTCAAGAGCTTGGACGGGTGGTGCGGCGGACTACTCACACGCTCGATATGTGATGTGCATCACATAGAAGTCCGGGTACTCGTCCGTTCCGAGCTGAGCGGGAGAGCCATGACCCACAGCACTGCTTCGCCACAGCCGGGCTGCGACCTGCCGGACCGGATCCTGGCCGTACGGGCGGCCGAGGGGAACGAGGACTCCTTCGAGCTTCTCGTCCAGCGGCACACCCGGTCCCTCCTGGGCCTGGCCCGCTGCATGGTCGGCAATCCACAGGACGCCGAAGAGGCCGTTCAGGACGCCTTCCTCAGCGCTTGGCGGCGTCTGCCGGAATACCGGCACGGTGCGGAGTTCCGCACCTGGATGTACCGGATCACCGTCAACCGCTGCCTGACCATGCGCCGGCGTCGGCCGCCGCCCCTCTCTTTGGAGACCGTCGCCGAACCCGCGACGGGCGACGCGTGGAGTCAGCCCGCCCGGTGCGCCGAACAGGACGCGGCCACGGTCGCCCTGTCCTGCGCGCTCGCCGGACTGGACGCCGGACAGCGGCTCTGCTGGGTCCTCAGGGAAATACAGGGCCTGCCCTACAAGGAGATAGCCCACGTGACACACACCACCGAGCAGACGGTGCGCGGCAGACTGTTCAGGGCACGCCGATCCCTGCAGGAGGCGATGGCCCCATGGCGCTAGACGACCCGCACGCGCGGCCTCCCGTACCGCACCCGGCAGGCGAGCCCGGTGGCGGGCCGTCCGCCGCCGATGACGTGCCCCCGCTCGCGGGCGACGAGGTTCTGCCCTGCGGCCGCCTGCTCAGCCGGGTCTGGGAGCAGGCGCAGGACACGGAGCCCGGCGCCGACTCGCACACGGCGGCCTGTCCGTACTGCCGTGAGGCCGTCGAGGGACTCACCGTGGTGAACCGGGCGGCCCTGAGGCTGCGCGACGAGGCCCCGCTCGACCTGCAGGCACTCGTCGACCGCGTCATGAACGTCGTCGGGGCCGAGGCACGGCTCGGGCGACTGCTGCCCCTGGCCGACCCTGACCGCGACCTGCGGATCGCCGAGAGCGCTGCGGCGAAGGTCCTTCGGCAGGCCGCGGACAGGGTTCCCGGTGCCAGGGCGGCGAGCTGCCGGCTCGAACCCGAGGGGGAGGGCACCGATGTACGGGTGACCATGACCCTGGCCGCCACCCTCGACACCCCGCTGCCCGACCGGGTCCACCAGGTACGCCTGTCGGTCCTCGACTCGGCCGCACGGGACCTGGGGCTCGCGGTGACGGATGTCGACATCACCGTGGTCGACGTACTGGAGCCGTCGGCCCTCGGCCCCGCTCTTCCGGCGGGCGGTGGTGCGCGATGACCGCCATCGGCACGGGTGGGCTCCTCGGCGCCGCGGCCGAGGCCGCCCTCGCGGTTCCCGGCGTGGTCGGCCTGCAACCACGCCTCGCCCACCGCCTCGCGGCGGTCACCGCGCCCACGTGGACGGACACCGCGCCCCGCGGCACGCCGCCCGAGGCCGGCGTCCGTGCCGACCGGGCGCCGGACGGCCGGGGATGGGACATCGAGGTGCGCTGCGTCCTGGCCGAAGGACCGCGGGCGGTGGACATCGCCCGGAACGTCCACGACCGGGTGGTCGCCGCCGTCGTCGCCCGCCTCTGCGCTCTCGGTGTCCCGGAGTCCGTCACCGTCACGGTCACGGTGACCCGGCTGGCCGCCCGGCCTGACACCGCTTGAGCGCCGCGGGCGAAGGTCCCGCGGCACCGGACGGTCCCGGAGGAAGCCGGTACGCCGGGCGGGCGCGGTTTCTACTCCGCCACCGTCGGGCCGGACGGCTTCCGGTCCGTGAACGTCTGGCCGGACGGCTTCCCGTCCGGGACCGTCCGACCGGACGGTGACGGACCACCGTGCCGTGCCGGGCGGCCCACCGGCTCCCCGGCTCCCCGGCTCCCCGGGTGACCACCTTGCGCCGGCACGGAGCCGAGCCCGGTCTCCTCCGGCTGCGCAGGCGTCCGCAGGCCGCGTCGAAGAACGGCACGCCGGAGGAGACCGGGCAGGAACGTGTAGAACCGGTCGGGAAGGAACACGGCGTCCGCGATGATCATCGTGCCCGAGAAGAGCGGGAGTCCCAGGACCACCGCGATGGCGACGTGCATGCCCAACAGCGCGATGAGGACGGGATACTTGAGCCTGCCGAAGAGCACGAACGGGAAAGCGACCTGGGTGAGGACGGTCAGGTAACCGACGACCGCCATCACCAGCGGGTACTGGTCCACGGCGTGGGAGACCGCGGGCCACGGCTGGAAGAGGTCGAGGTTCAGCACGTAGTGCAGAGCGGTGCCGTCGTCCCAGAAAGAGCCCTGGACCTTGTACAGGCCGGCCGATCCGTACAGGATGCAGACCTGCGCCGCGATGACGAAGACGCCGCAGTTGTGCACCACCATGGTCAAGGTGACGTGGGCCGCCCGGAGTTGCCGACCGGCAAGGCTCCGCTCCCGCGTCGGCGCGACGTCCGCACGCGCCGCCTTGATCCGCTCTCTGCGCGCGTCCAGGGACCAGCGACGACCGCACGCCGTGAGCACGAGGTAGAGGGTCATCAGGAGGAGGAGGTTGTCGCCCCCGTCCGTCATGAAGATCGCCCTGGCGTGGAAGGAGGCCACCACGGCGGCGAAGAGCACGGACATGGCGCGGGTCCGCCAGCCCAGCATGAACAGCGCGGACGTCACGAGGGCCAGCACATAGCAGAACTCGAAGTAGCCACGGCTGTCCGAAACGATCAGGAAGCTGTACCAGCCCGTCTGGTCGAAGAGCTGTGCCGCCAACGCGGGTGTCCATGGAGAGCCCGGACCCCAGATCTCGTCCCGATGCGGGAACTCACGCAGGAGAAAGACCAGGTAGAGCAGCCCGTAACCGATACGCAGGACGGCCGTGGCGTACAGGGACACCGGCCGACCGGTGACAAGGGTCCACAAGGCATCGGTTCGGTCGAGGAGCCACCGGTGGACCGGGCCGGGGACCCATGTCCTCGGGCCTACGGGCCGGTCCGGCGTGACGGCCGCTGCCGGGAGTGCGTGGACCTGCTCATTTCCCACGGGGGGTCACCTTCCACCAGGGCAGGAGCCGGTTCTCCACCGGTGTCGGGGACAGGTGCCCGGCCGCGGTGCCGGGCGCGTCGACGGGCAGAGTGACGACGCGAAGCTGGACGAACTCGAACGTGCCGCCGTGATGGCGCGCCACGCGCTCCGCGGCGATGTTGCTCAGGTACTTCTGCATCATCACGGCCCGTGGCGAACGTGCGGTGTCGTCCTCTCCGTGGGTGTCGACATACGAGGCCCAGGCGCGGCGCAGCAGGTTCTGAGCCGTGTGGCTCGGAAACGGATCGTGCTCGACGGCGGTACGGTCCAGGGCGGTCAGGTCGATCCAGGGGCTGACCCGCACCGACCCGTTGGACGCGGTGTGCGCGGTTCTCGCCATGATCCGCCGGTTGACGGAGTCGGGGTTGGGGGCGAAGAGCCGCCAGTTCTGTTCGAAGAGGGGATACACCCACGCGTCGACCTGCCGGCTGTACCGCCTCGAGACGGGGTTGGGAGGTGCCACGTGAAGGAAGACGGCACCGACGTGGACCAAGGTCGTCATCAGGCACAGGAGGACGGTGGTGTGCAGGCCGGCTCTCAGGATCCTCGCGCTTGCGGTCCGTCGGGAGGGTGGGTCCGCGTCGTCCCGTCGCTCCCACCGGAGCGGGCCGGCGTCGGATCGCTCGGTTTCCCCCACACGCGCTGAATGAATTCCGCTCGACACCGCCCACCTTGCTTTCTCGTGCCGCTGCCATGCTTCCGAGGTCCGTGCGGATCGACACCGGCGGCGCGGGGCGGAGCCCAGGGGGCTCCCGCCGCGCGCCGTCATCGGGTGTACGGACCTCTCACCGCTCGCCGACTACCCTTCGTAGCCGTCCTGGCCGTCCTGGCCGTCCTGGCCCTCTGGCTTCGGGGCATCGCCGTAGCCGTAGCCGCCGTAGCCGTGGCCGTTGTGCTCGTCGGGCTTACCGCCTTGGCCGTGGTCCGGCTTGCCGGGGCCACCCTGATGCTCGTAGCCCGGTTTGCCGTGGTTGTCGTGGCCGCCGCCGTGGTCCGGCCCACCGGGTTTGCCGCCCTGCTGGCCCGCGACGTTTCCGGCGGTGTTGCCCGAGGTGTTCCCGGCCGTGTTCCCGGAGGTGACGTTGTTCCCCGCCGTGTTGCCCGAGGTGTTCCCGACAGCGCCGCCGGTCGTGACGTTGGCGATGGGGCCGCCCAGTAGGCCGCCGCTGACCAGACCCCCACCGGTCACACCGACGGTGGTGCCGGTCGTCGATCCGCCCGTGGTGCCGGTCGTGGTGCCCGTCGTGGTGCCGGTCGTCGTGGTGCCGGTCGAACACGAGTTGAGGAAGATCCGGTTGGTGTCGAGCGTCACGGCGCCGTTGCGGGCCAGCGCCCGGCCCTCGATGTTCGTCCCCGTGGTCACGTGGATGTCCGTCAGAGCCATGATGGTGCCGACGAAGGTGGAGTTGGTGCCGAGGGTGGCAGAACTACCGACCTGCCAGTACACATTGCACGGCGAAGCGCCGTTCGTCAGGAGTACTCGGCTGGAGGACGCTGTCGTGAGGGCCGCCGGGATCTGGAAGACCCAGACGGAATTCGGGTTTCCACCGGCGTCCAGGATCAGGTCGCCGGTGAGTCCGACGCCGGAGGAAGCGGTGTAGACGCCCGGGAGCAGCGTGGTGCCGTTGCCGATCCCCGCCGCGAGGGCGAAGTCGGTCGCCTGACCCGCCGCATTGTTGTACGCCGTGACCAGATCGGACTTGGCCTGAAGCGCGACGGCGTCGGCGGCGTGCACTGCGCCGAGCACCTGGCCGGGCGGGAAGCCGGTGATGGCCGGATTCGGGTGCGTTCCGAGATCGTGGCTGATCACGGTGGGGCCGGTGTTGGTGACTCCGGCACCCGCCAGAACGGAGAAGCTCGCGGCCGTGGCCAGCGGTACTGGCGTGGCGATGGCCTCTGCTTGGACGGGTGTCAGGACGACCATCGCGGCGGCGACCGTCGCGGCGAGGGTTGAGGCGAGCAAGCCGGGCAAGCTGCGGCGGCCGGCTGTTCGCGGGATCTTCAGCTTCATCGGAATGCCATTTCCTGTGGGGGTCGTGGCGTGCCGGACCCTAACCGAATGCCCGGGAGCCCTGATCTGGTCGTGCATATTACGGAGGAATCTCCCACCGCCAACAGGAAATGAAAGAGAGTCGGGATTTCCGAGAATTAAGCCCTCGAATGCGCGAGGCGTTGGGAAATTAATATTTCCGATTGTTCGGTGTTCAGCAGGGGGTGCAGACCCGCTTTTGAGCGGTATTTCGAGCTCCCCGGCGCGCCGGCTACGCGTCCTCGTGGAACTCGAACCAGATGCTCTTGCCCTCACCCCGGGGGTCCACGCCCCAGGAGTGGGCGAGGAGTTCGATGAGGACCAGGCCGCGGCCGGAGGAGGCCATCTCGCCGGGGCGCCGTTTGTGCGGGAGGTCGTCGCTGGTGTCGGTGACCTCGACGCGCATCCGGCGGCCCCCGGGCTCGCCCCGGACCTCGGCCTGCATCAGCGCGTCCGCGTCCGTGTGCACCAGGACGTTGGTCAGCATCTCGGACAGCAGCAGTACCGCCGAGTCGACCTGGTCCTGGGAGGGCCAGTCGTGGAGGAGTTCGCGCAGGTGCTGGCGGGCCACCGCGACGCGTTCGGGTTCGGCCTGCGCGACGGAGAGCAGCGTGCGGCGGACCGTGGGCGCCGGGGCGAGCGTGTGGTCGAGGCCGCCGTCGTCCCCCGGGCGGCACAGCAGCATCACCGCTATGTCGTCCTCGCGCCGGTCCGCGAGCGGGCCCGTGGTGTAGTGGGAGGACGGGCCGTGCACGCCCTGGACCAGGGCGTCGGCCAGTTCCTCCAGGTCGCCCTTGTGGTCCTCGAGGATCGTACGGATGCGCTGCCAGCCGCTGTCCAGGTCGTGACCGCCGGTCTCGATCAGGCCGTCGGTGCAGATCAGCATCGTCTCGCCGGGTTCCAGCGTGATGCGGGTGGTGGGGTAGTCGGCGTCCGGGTCGATGCCGAGCGGGAGGCCGCCGGCCGTCGGGCGGGTCAGTACCGTGCCGTCCGCCATCCGGATCGCCGGGTCGGGGTGGCCGGCCCGGGCGATGTCCAGGATGCCGGTCACCGGGTCCGCCTCGACGTACAGACAGGTCGCGAAGCGCAGGTCGGGGGACTCGGGGTCGCCGTCCGCCATGCCGTGCAGGAAGCGGGAGGCCCGGGAGAGGACCGCGTCCGGGCGGTGGCCCTCGGAGGCGTAGGCGCGCAGGGCGATACGGAGCTGGCCCATCAGTCCCGCCGCGCGCACGTCATGGCCCTGGACGTCGCCGATGGCCAGGGCGAACCGGCCGTTGGGCAGCGGGATCATGTCGTACCAGTCGCCGCCGACCTGGAGGCCGCCGCCGGTGGGGACGTAGCGTGCGGCGACGGTCATGCCCGGTATCTGGGGGCCGAGCGTCGGCAGCATGGAGCGCTGGAGGCCGTCGGTCAGGGCGCGTTCGGTCTCCTGGGCGCCGGCCCGGGACAGGGCCTGGGCGAGCATCCGGGCGACGGTCGTCAGCACCGAGCGTTCGTCGGGGGTGAAGGCGACGGGATAGGCGAAGGAGGCCATCCAGGCGCCCATCGTGCGTCCGGCCACCGTCAGGGGCAGGAAGGCCCAGGACTGGCGGCCGAAGCCCTCCACCAGCTGCCACATCACCGGGTAGCGGGTCTTGTAGTCCGCGGGGGAGGAGAGATAGACGGCACGGCCGGTACGTATGACCTCGGCGGCGGGATGGTCCGTGTCCAGGGGCATGGGGGAGAACGGGTCGCCGTCGCCGGGCTGGTAGCCGTACAGGCCGACGATGGTCAGCCGGTCGCCCTCGACGCCGAACACCGCGAGCCCGTCCGGCGAGAACCCCGGCATCGACAGCCCCGCCGCGACGCGCAGCACCTCCGCGGTCGAGCGAGCCTCGGCCAGCGCCCGGCCCGCGTCCAGCAGGAACGCCTCCCGGGAGCGCCGCCAGTCGCCCGTGACGGCACTGCGCCCGGCCGGTGTGCCGGGCGTCGGTTCGGTCACCTCCTGGAGGGTGCCGATCAGCTGGAAGGCCTGCCGTTCCTTGTCGTACGACGGCTTGGAGCGGGAGCGGACGACGCGGATCACCCGGCCGTGCTCGTCCATGATCCGGATGCGGACCTCGGCGAGGGTGCGCTCGGCGACGGCGAGACCGACCACGCTGATGATCTCGTTCCAGTCGACCGGGTGCAGCCGGGACCGGGCCTGGGCCTCCGTGAGGGTGGTCTGTACGGCGGGCAGGCCGAGCAGCCGTGCCGCCTCGGAGTCGACCGTGACCAGCTCGGTGGCGGTGTCCCAGTGCCACAGACCGGTCGCGAGGGTGGCGAGAACCTCCCCCACGGGCGGCAGAGGCTCGCCAGTGCGCATTGCCCCACTTTATGAAGAGGTGATCGAGGCGTGCCACCGATCATCGACAGTTCGTGCGGTTTGATGCCCGGAACCGAGCGGTTGGAGGCCGCAGGACGACCGCCCTTAATGGTGGGGAGCCGATCTTACGGTGCCCGGTACGCTTGGGTGGTGTTTCACGTGAAACACGGCCCCCTATCCGCGAAGACTGGATGAACGACGATGCATCGGTACAGGTCCCACACCTGCGGCGAGCTCCGCGCCTCTGACGTCGGCACCGACGTCCGGCTGAGTGGCTGGCTGCACAATCGGCGCGACCTGGGCGGCATCCTCTTCATCGATCTGCGCGACCACTACGGCATCACGCAGCTCGTCGCCCGCCCGGGCACCCCGGCCTACGAGGCCCTGGACAAGGTGACCAAGGAGTCGACGGTCCGCGTCGACGGCAAGGTCGTCTCCCGTGGGGCCGAGAACGTCAACCCGGAGCTGCCGACCGGTGAGGTCGAGGTCGAGGTCGGCGAGGTCGAGCTGCTCGGCGCGGCCGCCCCGCTGCCCTTCACCATCAACGCCGAGGACGGGGTCAACGAGGAGCGGCGTCTGGAGTACCGCTTCCTGGACCTGCGGCGCGAGCGCATGCACCGCAACATCATGCTGCGTACGGCGGTCATCTCGGCGATCCGGCACAAGATGACGGCGCTCGGCTTCAACGAGATGGCGACCCCGATCCTGTCGGCGACCTCGCCCGAGGGCGCCCGTGACTTCGTGGTCCCCTCCCGGCTGAACCCCGGCAAGTTCTACGCCCTGCCGCAGGCGCCGCAGCAGTTCAAGCAGCTGCTGATGATCTCGGGCTTCGACCGCTACTTCCAGATCGCGCCCTGCTTCCGTGACGAGGACGCCCGCGCCGACCGCTCGCCGGGCGAGTTCTACCAGCTCGACGTCGAGATGAGCTTCGTCGAGCAGGAGGACGTCTTCCGGCCGATCGAGCAGCTGATGACCGAGCTGTTCGAGGAGTTCGGCGGCGGCCGCCATGTCACCTCCCCGTTCCCGCGGATCCCGTTCCGCGAGGCGATGCTGAAGTACGGCTCCGACAAGCCGGACCTGCGGGCCCAGCTGGAGCTCGTCGACATCACCGACGTCTTCGAGGGCTCGGAGTTCAAGGCGTTCGCCGGCAAGCACGTGCGCGCGCTGCCGGTGCCGGCCGTGCAGGACCAGCCGCGCAAGTTCTTCGACCAGCTCGGTGACTTCGCCGTCTCGCTGGGCGCCAAGGGCCTGGCCTGGGTGCGGGTCGCCGAGGACGGTTCGCTCACCGGCCCGATCGCGAAGTTCCTCACCGAGGAGAACGTCGCCGAGCTGACCAAGCGGCTGTCGCTGGCCGCCGGGCACGCGGTGTTCTTCGGCGCGGGCGAGTTCGACGAGGTCTCCAAGATCATGGGCGCGGTGCGGGTCGAGGCCGCCAAGCGCGCCGGGCACTTCGAGGAGAACGTCTTCCGCTTCTGCTGGATCGTCGACTTCCCGATGTACGAGAAGGACGAGGAGACCGGCGCGATCGACTTCTCGCACAACCCCTTCTCCATGCCGCAGGGCGGGCTCGAGGCCCTGGAGAACCAGGACCCGCTGGACATCCTGGGCTGGCAGTACGACATCGTCTGCAACGGTGTCGAGCTGTCCTCCGGCGCGATCCGGAACCATGAGCCGGACATCATGCTCAAGGCCTTCGAGATCGCCGGTTACGACCGGGAGACCGTCGAGGACAAGTTCGCCGGCATGCTGCGCGCCTTCCGCTTCGGCGCCCCGCCGCACGGCGGTATCGCCCCCGGCGTCGACCGCATCGTGATGCTGCTGGCCGACGAGCCCAACATCCGCGAGACCATCGCCTTCCCGCTCAACGGCAACGCCCAGGACCTGATGATGGGCGCGCCGACGGAGCTGGAGGAGGCCCGGCTGAGGGAACTGCACCTCCAGGTGCGCAAGCCGCAGCCGAAGTAACCCGGCGGACCCGAAGGGCTCGAAACCGACGTCGGTTTCGAGCCCTTTCGCTTGAGCCCCTTGATTCACAGCTCTTTCCGATGTTTTTGCCAGGCGTCCCACGCCTACGGTCGCTGGCCATGACAGACACGCAGACACCGGAAGAGAGAAGGAAGGTGGCCCGCCGTACGGTCCTCGCGGCCGGCGGGGTGGCCGTGACCGCGATCGGGGTGGGCGGGGCCTTCACGGCGGGCGCGGAGGCCTCCGACCGGGAGGGCGACGCCTGCTACACCCTCACCTCCGAGCTGGTCGAGGGGCCGTACTACATCGACGCCGACAAGATCCGGCAGGACGTCACGGAGGACCAGCCGGGCATCCCGCTCGCGCTGCGGCTGAAGGTGATCGACGCCGAGACGTGCCGACCGGTGCGGAACGCGGCCGTGGACATCTGGCACTGCAACGCCACGGGCGTCTACTCCGGGTACGAGGAGACGGGCAGCGGGGGCGGGGGCGGCGGTCCGTCGGGTCCTCCGCCCTCCGGTACGCCGACCGACTCCCCCACCGGCGTCCCGACCGGTTCTCCCCCGCCCGGCGGTGGCGGCGGCCACCAGGAGCCGACCGACGACAAGCGCTACCTGCGCGGCACCTGGCGCACCGACCGGCACGGGGACGTCGCCTTCCGTACCGTCTTCCCCGGCTGGTACCAGGGCCGTTGCGTGCACATCCATGTGAAGGTCCACGTGGACGGGGTCTGGACCGACGCCGGCTACGAGGGCGGGCACACCTGCCACACCGGACAGCTGTTCTTCGACGAGCGGTCGGTGCTGCTGACGGCGGCCGTGGAGCCGTACGCGAGCAACACCACGACCCGGACGACCCTCGACGAGGACGGCATCTACCCCGGCAACGGGCACGAGGGCGGGCTGCTGTACCTCGACTACGACCGCCGCCGTATCGCCCGGGGCGTCCACGCCCGCCTCACCCTGGGAGTCACCCCGGACCAGACCCACGACGGCTGACCCACGCCGGCGTCGGCCTGGAAGCCTCACCGGAGGCGCACAGGAAGTGCGAGGGAGGGGCACAGAAGCCTGTCGTGTCATGGGTGGTGACATCGCAGGTGGTGCGGCCCCCGGGCCCGCCCGGGCAAGGAGGACGTCATGGGGTACGCGATCGCGCTCGCGGCGCTGTTGGTCGCCGGTTCCGCCGGCGCGGTCGTCGCGCTGCGGCGGTCGCGGGCCGGCCGTGGCACGTCCGGGCTGGACGCGGAGGCCGAGGCCAACCGCTGGCTGATCCGGCTGGGCGCCGGCCTGATCCCGCCCGGCGCCGCCACCTGGGCGAGCGCCGGCGAGACGGCGGGCCGGGCGCTCACCGAGGCCGCCGAGTGCCACCGCACCGCCCGCGCCCTGCTCGCCGAGGCCCGCACGGCGGCGGAGTACGGCCGCGTGACGCGGACCGCCCAGGAGGGACTGCGTCACGTCGACGCGGCCCGCGAGGCCCTCGGCCTGTCCCCCCACCCCGTCCCCACCATGCCGGAGCCCCGGGTAAGGCAAGCCTTTCCCGGGGCCCTGACCAACAACGGCTCGAAACCGACGGCGATTTCCGCCCACCCCTGAGACGGCTCAGGAAAGGCTCTTGTACGACCCCCAGCCGCTCGCGATCTTCGCCCGCGCCCCGAACGACCCCTTGCCGTCACCGCTGTTGCGGTACAGGTTGCCGCCGGAGTCACGGGAGACGAGGTCGGACCGGCCGTCGTCGGTGATGTCGCCGACGCCGACGATCGCGTTGTAGGAACCACCCCAGTCGGTGAAGAGCTTGGTCCGCGCCGCGAAGGTGCCGTCGCCCTTGCCGTTGAAGCGGTACAGGGTGTTCGCCCCGTCCTGGGCGAGCAGGTCGCCGATGCCGTCGCCGGTGATGTCACCGACGCCCGCGATCTTCTTGTAGCCCTTCCAGCCGTCGTACAGCTTCACCCGGGCGGACAGCTTGCCGGTGCTGGTCGCCTTGTACAGGTACAAGGCGCCGGTGGAGGAGTTGCGGGCGACCAGGTCCGCGCGGCCGTCGCCGGTGATGTCGCCGGGCGAGGTCAGGACGTCGTACTGGTTCCAGCCGCTGCTGCCGAGGGTCGTGTACGACGTCGACGGCTTGAGGGCCGCGTTGCAGCCCGGCTTGTACAGCCGCAGGGCGCCGCTGCTCAGCCGGACCAGGACGTCGTTGCAGCGGTCGCCGCTGAGGTCGCCGAACGGCACGAACCGCGCGCTGGTGGGCCAGCCGGTGCCGGTGGTCTTCTGCCCGAACTTTCCCGTGCCGGTGCCGTGCTGGTACGTCAGCCCGCCCGAGGAGCTGAGGGTGAGCAGGTCACCGCGGCCGTCGGGGCCGTCGACGCTGGCGAAGTCGTGGCGCACGGGGTTGCCCCGCTGCAGGAAGCCCTCGCCGGAGGCCACCGTGACCGGGGTGGCGGTGGCGAGGCCGGTGGCCTTGAGGGTCCAGGTGAAGTCGCCGTTGGGGAAGCGGTCACCGCTCGCGGTCTTGCCGTCCCAGCCCGCCGACAGCTGTGCCGTGACCGTCCCGCCGGTGATCGTGCGGGTGGCCCGGCCCTTCGGACCGCTCTGCACGGACGTGAAGGTCAGGGACCAGGAGGCGACCGGACGGGACAGCAGCCACGCGCCGGTCCAGGCGGTGGAGCCGCCCGGCTGCACATAGCTGTCGGCCTCCGTGCGGAAGGCGGTCGGCGCGGACGGGGCGACGCCGGTGGTGGCGACATGCGTCTGCTCGAACCGGTCGAACCAGGCGACCAGGCCCGTGTACTCGTCGACCGTCCAGCGGAAGCGGCGGTCCACGGCGAGGCCCGTGTCGGGCAGGTCGGAGGCGATCACCCGGATGGCACCGGTCGTCGCGTCGGTGAGCACCAGCCGGTCCGCCTCGTGGTCGTGGCGGACCGTGAAGCCGTCGCCGAGCAGGACGTCACCGGGCGTCACCGCGACGGACGTGGCCGCCTTGGTGTCGTACACGCCCGCCGACGCCGTACCGCAGGCCCAGTACACCCAGCGGCCCGCCGCCTGCAGCTCGCTCGGCACGCAGGCGAGGGAGGGGACGGTGACCGTGGCGAGGGTCTTCTTCTCGGTGAGGCTGTAGGAGGTGAGCCGGCCGGCGGTGTCGGCGCTCCAGAGGGTGGAGCCGTTCAGGGCGGCGGCGCGGACGGAGCGCTTCAGCTGCTCGCCGTAGCCGAACTCGCCGACGTACTGGGTCGGCGTGGCACCGCCCGAGTTGTAGATCGCGTACCCGTCGGACACGTCGACGATCCCGCCGCCCGCGGTGCCGAAGCTCAGCTTGTCGTCGGAGGTGCCGTCGCCGATGGCGACCAACTGGTCGGTGTTCTCCGGGCCGTTGTCGTTGTAGTACGTGTTCTGGAAGACGTCCTGGGGTCCGTCGCCGGTGTTGCCCCACAGCACCGAGCACGAGACGCCCGGGTAGGGGCAGACCGGCGCGATCGAGTCGCCGTCCCTGGCGTCCGACGCCGTCAGCCCGGCCGAGCCGTTCGTCGTGAGCGTGCGCACGGACGTCGTGTCGGAGGTGCTGCGCGGGTTGTCCTCGGCGACGCGCAGGCTGCCGCGGCTGAGCGCCAGACCCGTCTTGGGGTTCTCGTACGGCGGGATCTTGACCAGTTTCGTCAGCCGCGGGGTGCCGTCGGCGCCGAGGGAGACCCGCTGCACCCACCAGTCGGCCGCGGTGGTTCCGCCGGTGACGAGGGCGCCGCCGTCGGGGGTGGCCAGCGGGGTGCCGTACCACGCGCCGAGCAGGGTCTTCCTGGTGCCGTCGGTCAGGGACACGGCCTGGACGCCGGAGGCGCCCGTCAGCAGCGCCCAGTCCCCGACGAGCACCGGGACCGGCTTGGGGGCGACGTTGCTCTCCTCGCCGGCCAGCGGGACCGTCTCCGCCGCCGAGAGGTCGGCGCGCGGCTTGAGGTGGAGGCCCGCGGACTGCGTGTACCAGCCCACCCGGTCGCCGGTGAGCACGACCTCCGGCACGGTGTCCCGGGACAGGCCGGTGAAGACCGGGGTGAAGCGGGCGGCGGCGAAGTCGAGGTAGCCGACGCTGTACGTCGTGAACCGGCCGTCCGCGTCGCGGTCGGGGTAGGCGAACAGGGCTCCCTTTTCGTCGCCGGTGCGCGCGTTGTTCCACTCCCAGGTGCCGTCGGCCGGGTAGCCGGTGACCACGCGGTCGCGCTGCTCGCCGTCGACCAGGTCGACCAGGTGCAGGACGTGGCCCTCCAGCTCCTGCCCGTCGACGACGCCGTTGTACTCGACGGTGACGCTCGTCTCGCCGTACGTCCCCACCCGGTCCGCCGAGTGGCTCAGGTCGAGGGTGCGCAGGGGGCCGCCGCCCGGGCTCCACAGCGACACCGGGTCGCCGTAGGTGCGGTCGGGCAGCGCCACCGTGTCGGCGGCCTGCCCGAAGACGCCCGAGGCGCAGCGCGTCTCGATGTCGTAGCAGCTGGTCGTGGTCGGCTTGTAGATGCCGGACGGCCCCTCGACGGTGACCGTGCCCCCGTCGTCGTAGTCCGTCCACAGCAGCCCGGCGACCCCCGACTGCCGGTGCAGAAAGCCCGTCCTGCCCGCCGCGAGCAGCTGCTCGGTGCGGGGCGAATCGGTGCGCGGGTCGTCCAGGACGAGCTCGGCGGTGCCGGCCGCCGCGGTGGTGGCGGCCTGTGCGGCGCCCCCGTCACGCGTGCCGGAGAACAGGGTGATCGAGCCGGCCGCCAGGACGACCGCGAGCGTCGAGACCAGGGCGTGCCGACCGCCCCGTCCCAGGGCGTGTCTGCCCACGTGAGGTTCCCTCCCCGCGAGGGCCCCCGCCCTCGCACAAGTGAGCGGACTTTAACAGTGCATGGGCCACGCATGGGAAGCGGGTGGGGGTCCGGTGGGGAAAAGAAGGTGATCGGGGACGGCAACTTCCTTGATCCCGGCGGCCACTTGAGGGGGGAGTGCTCTTTCACGAGTGCTCCACGAACCGCACATGTCCCGCAACTGTCCGTAAGGAAGTCCCCGTGGCCTCTGTCTCCCACCGCCGGTCCCTCCGCAGGCGGCGCACCCTCGTCGTCTCCGCCGCCGTCGTGGCCGCCGGTGTCGGTGCCGGTGTGCTCGTGATGAACGCGAACGCCGGGACGACCACCGTCGACCTGTACCACCGGACGCTCGCCGCCAAGGACGGCTGGGCGTCCTCCGGTTCCGGAACGACCGGCGGCGCGAAGGCCGACTCCGCGCACACCTTCACCGTCTCCACCCGCGCCCAGCTGGTGAAGGCGCTCGGCTCGGTGTCGGACACCACCCCGCGGATCATCAAGGTCAAGGGCACGATCGACGCGAACACCGACGCGTCCGGAAAGAAGCTGACCTGCGCGAACTACGCGTCCGGCACCGGATATTCACTGGCGTCGTACCTGAAGGCGTACGACCCCGCCACCTACGGCCGCTCCAGGCTGCCCTCCGGCACGCTGGAGAAGGCGCGGGCCGCCGCGCAGAAGAAGCAGGCCGCGACCATCGTCTTCAAGGTGCCCGCCAACACCACGATCGTCGGCGTGCCCGGCACCAAGGCCGGCATCACCGGCGGGATGCTGCAGATCCAGAAGGTCGACAACGTCATCGTCCGCAACCTGACCTTCTCCCACACCGAGGACTGCTTCCCGCAGTGGGACCCGAAGGACGGCTCCAGCGGCAACTGGAACTCGCAGTACGACTCGGTCACCCTGCGCGGCGCCACCCATGTCTGGGCGGACCACAACACCTTCACGGACGCCGGGCACTTCGACAGCGCCAACCCCAGGTACTACGGCCGTGAGTACCAGGTCCACGACGGGGCCCTGGACATCACCAAGGGCTCCGACCTGGTGACCGTCGAGCGCAACCAGTTCACCAACCACGACAAGACCATGCTGATCGGCGCGAACGACAGCGACAGCACCGGCAAGCTGCGGGTGAGCATCCACCACAACGTCTGGAAGGGCATCGTCCAGCGCGCGCCGCTGTCCCGCCTCGGCCAGATCCACATCTACAACAACGTCTACGAGACGGCCACGCTGAACGGCTACGCCCTGCAGTACAGCATCAACTCCCGGGCGAAGGCCCAGGTCGTGGCCCAGAACAACTACTGGCGGATCCCCGCGGGCCAGAAGATCTCGAAGCTCCTCAGCGGCGACGGCACCGGCTCGATCAAGGGCAGCGGCAACGTCGTCAACGGCACGACGACCGACCTGGTCGCCGCGTACAACGCCGCGCACTCGAAGAAGATCAGGACGACGGTCAACTGGACGCCGACTCTGACGGCGGGCCTGGAGTCCTCGGCGAAGAACCTGCTGACGGAACTGACGTCGACGACGGGGGCGGGCGTGCTGTCCTGACGGTGCTGTGCCGAGGGTGCCGCCGCTCCGAAGACGGCGGCACCCTCGGGTGACGCTACGCGGCCTCGCCGCCGAAGCGCTCCTTGTAGTTCTCCAGGTCCTCGTCGGTGAGCTTGGCGAAGAGGACCGGGGGGACCGTGAAGGGGGTGCCGGCGGGGACCGAGGTGAGGGAGTTCGCCTCGTCCGCGGTGACCCAGGTGGCGGTGTCTTCGGTGAGGGTGAAGGCCTCGCGCATGGCGGCCGACGTCGTCGGGATGAACGGCTCCGAGACCACCGCGTAGAGGTGGATGAGGTTCATCGCCGTGCGCAGGGTGAGGGCGGCGCCCTCCTTGTCGGTCTTGATCTCCAGCCAGGGGGCCTTCTCCTCCAGGTAGGAGTTTCCGGCCGACCACAGGGCACGCAGCGCGGCCGCGGCCTTGCGGAACTGGAGGGCCTCCATCTGGGCCTCGTACTCGGCGAGCAGCCGGGCGATCTCCTCGCCCAGCTTCCGCTCCGCCTCGCCGGGCTCGCCGCCCGCGGGCACCTCGTCGCCGAAGCGCTTGCGGGAGAAGGACAGGACGCGGTTGACGAAGTTGCCGAGGGTGTCGGCCAGGTCCTTGTTGACCGTGGCCGTGAAGTGCTCCCAGGTGAAGGAGGAGTCGTCGGACTCGGGGGCGTTCGCGATGAGGAAGTAGCGCCAGTAGTCGGCGGGCAGGATCTCCAGGGCCTGGTCGGTGAAGACACCGCGCTTCTGGGAGGTGGAGAACTTGCCGCCGTAGTACGTCAGCCAGTTGAAGGCCTTGACGTAGTCGACCTTCTTCCACGGCTCGCGGACGCCGAGCTCGGTGGCCGGGAACATCACCGTGTGGAAGGGGACGTTGTCCTTGGCCATGAACTCCGTGTAGCGCACGGTGTCGTCCGCCTCGTACCACCAGGACTTCCAGTCCCGGTTCTCCGGGTCGAGGTCCGCCCACTCCTTCGTGGCGCCGATGTACTCGATCGGGGCGTCGAACCACACGTAGAAGACCTTGCCCTCCGCCGCCAGCTCCGGCCAGGTGTCGGCCGGGACGGGGACGCCCCAGTCCAGGTCGCGGGTGATCGCGCGGTCGTGCAGGCCCTCGTTCAGCCACTTGCGGGCGATGGAGGAGGCCAGCTGCGGCCAGTCGTCCTCGTGCCGGGAGACCCACTCCTCGACCTCGTGCTGCAGCTTGGACTGGAGCAGGAAGAGGTGCTTGGTCTCGCGGACCTCGAGGTCGGTGGAGCCGGAGATCGCCGAGCGCGGGTTGATCAGGTCGGTCGGGTCCAGGACGCGGGTGCAGTTCTCGCACTGGTCGCCACGGGCCTTGTCGTAGCCGCAGTGGGGGCAGGTGCCCTCGACGTAGCGGTCCGGGAGGAAGCGGCCGTCGGCGGGGCTGTAGACCTGGCGGATCGCCCGCTCCTCGATGAAGCCGTTCTCGTTGAGGCGGCGGGCGAAGTGCTGGGTGATCTCGACGTTCTGCTGGGAGGAACTCCGGCCGAAGTAGTCGAAGGCCAGCGCGAAGCCGTCGTAGACCGCCTTCTGGGCGTCGTGCGCCTGGGCGCAGAACTCGGCCACGGGGAGGCCCTGCTCCTTCGCCGCCAGCTCGGCCGGGGTGCCGTGCTCGTCGGTCGCGCAGATGTAGAGGACGTCGTGGCCGCGCTGGCGGAGGTACCGGGAGTACACGTCCGCCGGGAGCATGGACCCCACCATGTTGCCCAGGTGCTTGATTCCGTTGATGTACGGAAGGGCGCTGGTGATGAGGTGTCGAGCCATCGGGGGCTGCTCCCAGGTCGGTTTCGTTGCTGGTTTGGCGAACCTTGAAATCGTAGCCGACATGTGTATGCCGCCCGCTTCCCGTTTTGCGGGCTGAGAAGCGGGCGGCATGGGTGCTGCTGTGTGTGGGGTGGCTTACCGGTGTGCTTACCCGGTGTGCTTACGGGCGCCAGTCGATCAGGATGCCGTCGTAGAGCTCCGCGTCGGTGAGCTCCAGGGGGGTCGGGCCCGCGTGGAAGAAGGCCGTGTTGTCGGTCTTCAGTTTGCGGAGGTAGTCGAAGGCCTTGTTGTCGTGCTCGCCGAACGCGACGAAGGAGAAGAACACCGAGGGGTGGCTCTTCGCGGCGTCCGTGAGGGCCTGGGTGGCCGGGGTCTTCGCGTCGGGGGCGCCGTCGGTCTGGAAGACCACCAGGGCGGGGGTGCCGGGGGTGGCGTTCTTGTCGTAGTGGGCGAGTACGGCCTCTACGGCGGCGTGGTAGCTGGTGCGGCCCATGCGGCCGAGGTTCGCGTGGGCCTCGTCGATGGCGTTCTCGGGGGAGGCGGGGGTGAGGTCGGTCGTGCCGTCCACTTCCGTGGAGAAGAAGACGACGTGGACGGTGGGGGTGTCGGGGGTGAGGTGCGTCGCGAGGGCGAGGGTCTGGTCGGCCAGGGCCTGGGCCGATCCGTCCTTGTAGTACGGGCGCATGCTCGCGGAGCGGTCCAGGACGAGGTAGACGGCGGCTCGGGTGCCGGTGAGGTTGGCCTTGGTGAGGGCGGTTGACGCGGCGTCGCTGCCGCTGTTGCCGGCCACGGCCTCGGCTTCGCCTTCGGCGGTTTCGTTCCCACCCGCACCACCCGTGACAGTCTCGTCGTCGGGTGCGGGTGGCCCCTGTGGGGCTTCCTCGCCGTCGGCGACCGCGGGTTCGTCCGCTGCCGCGGCCGGGGTCGGCTCGGGCTCGGGTTCGGCGGTCACCTCGTCAGCGGTCTCATCGGGAACCTCCGCAGCCTCGGCCTCCGGCTCGGCAGTTTCGGCCTCCGCTGCCGTGGGCTCTTCCGCGACCGGTTCCTCAGCCGTCGGCTCGGTCGGCGTCGGTTCCGGTGTCTCTTCGGCTACCGGCTCGACTGCCTCGGGCTCTGCCGTCACCCGCGCCTCAGAAACCTCAGCAACCTCAGCAGACTCAGTGGCCGGCTCCTCAACCGCGGTCTCCTCGACCGCAGCCTTCGCCTCCGTCGGCTCCTCCGCAGGCGCCGCTTCCGCAGCCTCCGTCGGCTCCTCCGCCACCGGCTCCTCGACCGCCGGAGCAGCAGTCACCGTCGGCTCCTCCGGCGCCCGCTCTGCGGGCTCCGTCGGCTCCGTGCCCCCCGGCTCCGTGGCCGGCTTCGGGACGGCGACGTTGTCGAAGGCCGCCGCGACCAGTTCGTGTTCGTCGTCCTTCGGCGGTTCCGGGGTCTCCGTGCGGGGCTCCGGGACGTGGGCGGAAGGGGTCGGTTCCGGGGCCGGGGAGGGGGACGGGACCGTGGGTTCCGGTGTCTGCGAAGGCGTTCCGTCGGCACCCTCTGTTTCGGAGGCACGCCCCTTGCGTGACCTGCCGAACGCATTCCGCAGGAGAGTGAGAATGCCCATGTGCGCAACCCTTCGCGTGAGTTGAAGCCCGTCAATCGCTGGCCAGGACGGACACGTAAGGTTAGCGGCCCCAGATGGCGATCTTGGGCAGGGGCGGAATAGGGAAATCGGTCTGTGTCAATAGCGCCTGGACTCAAGGGCGTTCACTCATGGTTCATCCCTCGGCGATGCCCCCGCACCTCCTCCCCCCCGACGGAGCCTTACGAGGGGGCGCGGTCGTCCTGGTCGTCTCGGGCGGCTGAAAAGTGGCTACGGGAGTGCCGGGACCGGGGTGCGCGGGTGCCGTGCGGCCCCCGCACCCTCCAGTTCCAGCCAGCGGTCGTGGGCCCTCCCCACCCGCACGCTCCCGGCAGGTCATCCCCGCTGGTGGAGTGTGATGTGCACCAGCAGTGCGCGGTGGTCGGTGTCGGACAGGTGCAGGAACCGGGCGTCGCTGGCCGAGAACTCCTTGGAGACGAGCACATGGTCGATCTGGGCGCCGATCACCGGGGCGGTGCGGGCCGGCCAGCTGGGGGTGCGGTCGTGGCCGGCCAGCCGGGCGGCGTCGCGCAGACCGGTGTCGAGGATGCGCCGGAAGGCCTCGTGGTCCTGGGAGGCGTTGAAGTCGCCGGCCAGGATCAGCGGTGCGCGGGTCGCGGCGGCCGTGTCCCGCAGCCGCCCGAGTTCGCGGCTCCACAGGCCGACCTGGCCGGGCAGCGGGGGCATGGGGTGCGCGAGCTGGAGCCGTACGGCGTGTCCGCGCACGTCGGCGACGGCGCCGGGCATGCCCATGGTGCCGGTGACGGGGGCCGTGCCCCGCAGCGGGAACCGGCTGAGGATGACCGAGCCCCCGGAGCCGCCCGCCTCGACGGCCTGCCGGTTGGGGTATGCGGTGCCGAGTTCCCGGCGCAGGGTGGCCTGGCAGGTGTACTCGCACTCCTCCACGAATACGATGTCCGGTCTCCTGACGCGGATGACCGGGACGAGGGATCCGGTGCCGCGCCCGAACTCGACGTTGGAGGTGAGCACCTCGAAGTCGGCGAGCGGGGTGCCGTGCGGTTCGCCGGACGGCCCGTACGGCCGGATGAACCACGCCAGCAGGGCGAGGACGGCCAGACACCACACCAGGCCGATCCGCCACCGTGCGAGGAGGGCGAGGAACACGGCCACCGCGGTGGGCGCGAGGAGCCACGGAAGGAACGCCAGGACCTGGGGGATCGGCGTGACGCCGTCGGTGCCGGCGGCTCTGCAGCCCACGACCACGCTGACGGCGGCCAGCAGCAGCCCGGCGCACCAGGCGCCGAGCCGCCGGGCTGAGTAGGTCACGAACCCCGAGGTTACGGGCGGTCGTCGATCCGCGCCAGGAACCGCCGCAGCGCCTCGTCGAACTCCTTGGGCCGCTCCAGGTTCGGCATGTGGGCAGTGCCCTCGATCACGCACAGGGTCGAGTCCGGCAGGGCCGCGTGCATCGCCTCCGCCTCCCGGACCGGCGTGTACTCGTCGTCCTCGCCCACGACGACCAGGGCGGGGACGCTCACCCTCGTCAGCAGGTCGCGGTAGTCGGGGCGGGCGGCGCGGGCGCGCAGGGCCGCCGCGGCGGAGGCCGGGGACGTGCCCGTCATCATGCGGTGGACGTGCGCCTTGACCCGGGCGTCGGCGTACGGGGCGACCATCTTCTCCAGGACCTCGTCGGCGTACCCGCGCATGCCCTCCCGCAGCAGACGGTCCGCCATGGCGTGGCGGGTGCGGACGCCCTCGGGGGTCTCGGCCGCCGGGAAGGTGTCGGCGAGGACCAGGCCCCGGACGCGGTCCGGGAACCGCCGGTAGCACTCCATCGCGATCTGGCCGCCCATGGAGAGCCCGGCGATCACGCAGGTCTCCTCCCGCTCCCGGTCCAGCAGCGCCTCGATGTCCCCGGCGAACTCCTCGAAGCGGGTCACCTCGGGACCGGCCGGGGCGCCGCCGTAGCCGCGCAGGTCGGGGGCGATGACGCGGCGGCCGGGAGAGAACGCCTCGAGCTGCGGGTTCCACATCGTGTGGTCGAAGGGGTGGCCGTGGATCAGCACCAGGGGGATCGCCATGACCGCGACCCTAGGTCGGCCCAACTCCTCGGTGCAATAAGATCTTTGCCCTCGGTGCAATCGATCCGTACAGGTCAGGGGGGCCTCGCATGGGACACGACTACCGGCGCATCGCCGACCGCATAGCCGCCGACATCGCCGCCGGACGCCTTCAGCCGGGTCAACGGCTGCCTCCGCAGCGGACGTTCGCCCGCCGGCACGGACTGGCCGCGTCGACGGCGGAGCGGGCGTACGGCGAACTCGTCCGGCGGGGTCTGGTCGTCGGCGAGGTCGGACGCGGCACCTTCGTACGGGCCGCTCCCCCGCGGCCGGGCGGACGCGCGCTCACCGAACCGGCGACCACGGCACCGGTCAACCTGGAGCTCAACTACCCTTCCGCGTCGGGCCAGGCGGAGCTGTTGGCCCCGGCCCTCGCGCCACTGACCCGTCCCGACGTCCTGACCGATGCCCTCCGCCCGGCCCCCGCCGACGGCACCGCGCCGGCCCGCGAGGCGGCGTCCGCCCTGCTCGGCCTCCCCGGCCGCGTCCTGTTCACCGGCAACGCCCGGCAGGCCATCGCCGCCGCCCTCGCCTCCCTGGTCCGGCCGGGCGGCCGGGTCGGCGTCGAGGAGCTGACGTATCCGCTGGTCAAGGAGATCGCGGCGCGGATCGGCGTCACCCTGGTGCCGCTCGCCACGGACGGGGACGGACTGCTCCCGGACGCCGTGGCCGCGGCCCACCGCAGTGCTCCCCTGTCCGCCCTCTACGTCCAGCCGACCCTGCACAACCCGACCTCGGTGACCATGAGCGGCGCGCGCCGACGTCACGTGGCGGCGGTCGCGCGGGACTTGGACATCCCGGTCGTCGAGGACCGCATCTGGTCCTTCCTGGCGGACGGCGCGGAGGAACCGCTCGCCGTCCACGCCCCCGGGCTCACCCATGTCGTCGACGGGCTCTCCAAGCGTGTCGCGCCCGGGCTCACCGTCGGCTTTCTCGTCGTACCGCCGCACCGGGCGGAGGCGGTCGCGGACGTGGTGCGGTCCGGGGGGTGGAGCGCGGGGCGGTTCGCGCTGGAGGCGGCGGTGCGGTGGATCGAGGACGGGACGGTGGCCCGGCTGGTGGCCGCCAAGCGGGAGGACGCGCGGCACCGGCAGCGGCTGGTTCGGCGGTGGCTGGGCGGCTTCCGGGTGCGGTGCGATTCGCGGGCCTACTACGCCTGGTGGGAACTGCCCGCACCCTGGCGGGCGGACACCTTCACGGCCGCGGCGGCCGAGCACGGGATCGCCGTGACCCCGGGACCCGCCTTCGCCGTGGACCCCGGCCGGACGCCCGACGCCGTCAGGCTCGGACTCGCGTCGGCGGCTGTGCCGGATCTGGAACGGGCGCTGGCGACACTCGCCGCCCTCGCACGAGGTGGACCCAGCGGCCGCTGAGCCAGGCGGTCAGGGCGACCCCCAGTCCGATCGCGACCAGCAGCCAGGCGGCCTCGCGCAGGGTCTCGGTGAGGGCGTCGTAGACGGCGCCTGCGGCCGGACGGCGGGCCTCCTCGGGCAGGTCGGCCAGGGTCAGATTGCGGCCGACGACCACCGCGAGGCCCAGCAGGGCGCCGCCGAGCGCGGTGCCGAGGGCGGTCGCGGTGAGCGCGCGGCGGCGGCGGACGGCGATCGCCATGCCCGAGAGGGCGAACGCGACGGCCGCCACGGGGAGCCAGAAACCGGCGACTTCCAGCACGTGGAACCCTTTCCGGAGCCGGTCCAGGTCCTGGGCCGGGAGAACGTTGACCGCCGTGTGCTCGACCGGGATACGGGTCGCCAGCGGCATGTGGTCGTCGGCCAGCCGCTGCTTGACCTGCGCGGTGACGGGCGCGAGGTCGACCGTCACGTCGCCCTCGCGGTCGTCGCGCAGGGCCTGCAGCACCGCGTCGTGCAGCACCCGGTTGGCGGCGTCCCAGGCGGCGCGGAAGGCCTCGGTGCGGGTGAAGGAGCGCACCGCGTCCTGCACGAACGGGCGCACCGCGGAGCGCATCGGGCGTACGTCGGCCCGGTCGCCGACCTCGTCCATGATCCCGGCGCCCACGGTGTCCGCGATGGCGTCGCGGACGTTGGGGTCGGCGGACAGCGGCGCCATCGTGGTGACGTACACGCCGGTGTCGGCGAGCCCGTACGCCGCCCAGGCCGCCAGCGCGCCGCAGGGCGCGAGGAGACAGGCGAGGGCGATCAGAGCGGCCGACAGGGCGCTCCTGAGGCGTGAGGGCACGCTCCCAGGCAACCGCCCGGGCGGTTGACCCGCGAGCCAGACGACTCCGTACGGGTGTACCGGCGCCGTCGCGCCCGGTCAGCGGACGCGGTTGCCGACGGCGTCCTCGCGTGTGTAGTAGCGGTAGAAGAAGACGAGGAAGACGCCGGCCGTCACCACCACGCCCAGCGCGACCGAGCGCAGGACCGACTCGCCGGTCTGGCTGTAGAGGAAGCCGATCGAGGCGCCCGCGAAGGCGGACTTCACCAGGGAGTGCAGCTCCCGCCTGAGCAGCGGTGCGAAGGTCGCGACGGCGATGCACAGCACGATGAACACCGCGGCCGTCACGAAGCCGAACAGGATGTTCCAGCCGGTGATCTCACCGCCGCCACGGCGGTTGGCGGCCGCCCAGAAGCCGTAGAGGAGTCCGAGCACCACGGGGATGCCGTACCGCCCCGCGGTGTGGACGCGTTCGTCGAAGAGGTCGGGTGTACGGGTGGGGCGGGCGGCCCGGTTCGCCCGGACCCGCCCCATCATCCCGCCGGACGTGGATGCCGCATGAGCCATGAGAGCGCTCCTCTCTCGCCTCGTCCCCTACCAATGCACACCTGGGGAAGGCGCCTGGCAAGTGGGAGGGGCCTGACACATGGGAAAGGGAAGGGGCAAGGCGGCGGACGGGGGCGGAAGGGCACGTTTGCAGTCCTGAGGCCCACCTTTGCAGCCGCAGCGGTTACGGTGCTGCCGTACGTGATCGACGGGGGATGGGGAGGGACCGATGCCAGGAACCGTGCTGCTGCTCGCCGCCGCCCCGGCGGGCAAGGGGTGCTTGGTGGACGCGGCCTCCGTGCTCCCCGTTCTCGCCGCCGTCCCGCCGTCGGTGCTGTCGGGCACGGACACGGCCAACGTCGTCGAACTCGCCGACCCCCTGGAACCGCAGGCGGTGCTGACCCGGCTGCGGGCCGCCGCGGCGGCTCCCGGCCCGCTCACCGTCTTCGTCACCGGCCAGCTCCAACTCGACCGCCGCCAGCGGCTTCCGCACCTGGCGCTGGCCCGGACGACCCCCTCCACGGTCCGCTACACCGGCCTGCCCTGGCACTGGATCCGGGAGGAGGTCCGGCTGCGCCCCGCCGGTTCGACGAGCCTGCTGCTCGATCTGCACGCAGACGCCGAGACCTGGGAGTGGCTGCGGGCGAACGCTCTGGACTGCGGCCGCACGGCCGTGGTCCACGGCCGGATCGCGCCGCCGCCCGCCCGCAGGGAGGTGGCCGTGCCGACGTACATGAAGGCGGTGGCGACCCTGCTCAGAAGCGGCCGGCGTCCGCCCCTGGAACAGCTCCACCAGCAGGCCCTGAGCCGGATCGCCGACGAGGCACCGGGACTGGTGCTGACCGCGCCGGCGGTGCCGCCCCGACAACCACCGGCCGTCGACGACCCGCACGCCGTCATCTCCGCCGCCGTCCGCTCCGGACGGCACGCCGACGCCGACGCGCTCGCCGCCCGGCACGAGCAGGCGGCCCTGAGGGCGCACGGTCCCGGGTCCGAGTCCGCGCTGCACTGGGCCGAGGTCCGGGCGGACCTGGCCATGTTCGCCGGGGATCCGGTGCGCAGCTGCCGTACCTGGCTGGGGGTGGCCGCCGCGCGGCTGACGGCGGGGCAGGCGGCCGACGCGCCGGAGGTCGAGACGGCGGTGGACCGGGCGCACCACCAGTGGGGGCGGATCCGGGACCCGGAGGCGGCCCGCGAACTCGGGTCCCGGCTGGCGGACCTGCGCTCCCGGGTGCCCGGCCGCCGGCAGGGCGCCCTCGACCATGTCCAGCGCCAGCTGCGCCAGCTGCAGACCCAGGGCTGAGGACCGGTCGTCAGGCGAGATACGCCAGCGCCCCCGACACCAGCGTCCGTACGCCCGGCGTGATCGTCGCGAGGTCGGGGGCGAAACGGGGGCTGTGGTTGCTGGGGACGGCGAGGAACTTCTCCATCAGGTCCGCGCCCTCGGCCGCGTCCCACACCTCGGCCGGCGTCGTCGTCACGAACCAGTAGTCGTACGGGATCCCGCCCTCGGCCAGCCGCGGGAAGTCCTCGCTGCCCATCACCGGGCCGAAGTCCAGCACCGTCCCCGCCCCCAGCACCTCCTCGTGCACGGCGGCCACCCGGCGGTCGGTGTCCGCGTCGTTGACGGTCACCGGGAAGGTCGCGCCCACCCGGATCTCCGGCTCGCGGGGGCAGTCGGCGGCGAGCGCCTCGCCGGCGGCGATGCGCCGGATCGCCGCGATCATCCGCTCGCGCACCTCGTCGGACTGGGTGCGCAGATTGAGGGCGATGCGCGCCTCGGACGGGATGATGTTGTGCCGGGTGCCCGCCTCGATCCGCCCGACGGTCAGCACGGCCGACTCACGGGCGGCGATCTCGCGGGAGACGACCGTCTGCAGACGGGTGACGAGGTAGGCGGCCGTGACGACCGGGTCGACGGTCGTTTCGGGCCGTGAGCCGTGCCCGCCCCGGCCGTGCACGACGATGTCGATGTCGGTCGAGGCGGACATGATCAGCCCCGGGGTGTGGGCGTAGAAGCCCACCGGGCCGGGCGCCGCGTGCTGTCCGAGCAGCACGTCCGGGCGGGCGAGCCGCTCGTACAGGCCGTCCGCCACCATCCGTGCCGCGCCCTCGCCGGTCTCCTCGGCGGGCTGGCCGACCACGAGCAGGGTGCCGCTCCAGGCGTCCCGCCCGGCGGCCAGTGCCTCAGCGGCGCCCGCGAGCCAGGTCATGTGCAGGTCGTGTCCGCAGGCGTGCATCACCCCCGGCACCTCGGAGGCGTACGGCAGCCCGGTCTCCTCGGTGACCGGCAGGGCGTCCATGTCCGCGCGCAGCAGGACCGTCGGCCCGTCGCCGTTCCGCAGCATCCCGGCGACGCCGGTGGCGCCGACGCCCTCCTCGACCTCGTACCCGGCCTTCCTCAGCCGCTCGGCGAACCGGGCCGCCGTGCGGTGCTCCTGGAGGGAGAGCTCGGGATGGCGATGCAGGTCCCGGTAGAAGTCGGCCAGGTCGGCGACCGGGAGGTGGCCGGTGAGGTCGAGGGCGGTGCGCGCGGCGGCTGAGGTCACGTCAGGCAGCGTACGCAAGGCGGCCGCCGACGGCAGGTGGGAGTGCCGTCGAAGCTCCCCGCTGCGCTTCGACATCACCTTCCGGACCGACCGCTCCACCTCGGTACCGATCACCGCTGTACCAACGCTGCCGCACCAGCGTCTGGGCCATGTCGTGCGGGGCCCGCTCCACGGCGGGGGCCGGGGCCGCGGTCACCGGCCCGCGTCGTGGAGCTGCTGCACCTGGCCGACATCCCGCGCGTCGTCCGCCTTCGCCGGGACCGCGTTGGCGGCCAGCAGAAGGGCGGCCACCGCGACGATGGCTGCGCCGAGACCTCGGGCGTAACGCTCGGAGATGTTTCGGAGCACGGCAACCTCTCAATGGCGTTTCAACAGTGTTGTATTAAACGCGCTTAAGGTGCCGCTTAACCTAGGGGCTCCAGCGGACAACAGCAAGAGGGCCAGGGGGAGTTGGGATGGCGGAACGTGACGATCCGGAGACCATCGGGCGCAGGGTGCAACAGCTGCGCGGAGAACGTGGGCTGACGCAGCGGCAGTTGGCGGAGCCCGCGTACACGCCCGCCTACATCTCCACCCTGGAGGCCGGCCGGGTGCGGCCCTCGGACGAGGCGCTGCGGCACATCGCCGAGCGGCTCGGGGTGGCGTACGAGGAGCTGGTCACCGGACGTCCGGCCCACCTCGCCACCGACCTGCGGCTCAGGCTGACCGGGGCGCAGCGCGCCCTCGCGGCCGGCGAGGTCGAGGAGGCCGCCGACCGGTACACCGACCTGCTCGCCGAGGCCGAGGAGCACGACCTGGCCGACGTCCGGGCCGCCGCCCTGCTCGGACTCGGCGAGTGCGCCCTGGAGAGCGGCGAACTGACCGCCGCCCGCGGGTACTTCGAGCGCACCGAGCAGGCCCTCGCCGACGCGCCGCTGCCCGCCCGGGTGCCGGCCCTGCGCGGGCGTGCCGTCTCCCACTACCTCGCCGGTGAACTCCGTTACGCCGTCTACCTGCTGGAGTCGACCCTCGACGAGCTGAACCGGGGCGGGCTGCACGACCCCGACGCGCTGCTGCTGCTCTACGCCAGCATCATCGGCCCCTACATGGACATGGGCGTCCACGCCCGTGCCGCCAAGGCCGCCGAGTTCGCGCTCGCCCTCGCCCCGCAGGCCGGTGACCCCGCGCTGGTCGCCCGGATGCACCGCTCGGTCGCCCGCACCCTGCTCGCCGAGGGGCGCATCGCCGAGGCCGACGCCTCGCTCGCCAGGGCCGCCGAGCTGTACCGGACCCTGCAGCTGCGCACCGAGCTCGCCAACTGCCACTGGATGCGCGGGTACGTCTGCGCCCAGAACGGCGAACTGGAGCGGGCGGAGGGCGAGTTGCGGCAGGCCCTGAAGATGCTCTCCGCGGGCCGGGCCGCCCTCTACAGCAGCCAGGCCGCCGTCGAGCTCGCCGACGTGCTGCACCGGCGCGGCAAGTCGGAGGAGGCCGCCGACCTGCTGAACGAGGTGCTCAGCACCCTCAACTCCGAGCGCGGCGCCCTGCACTCCGCCGCCGCCCACCGTCTGCTCGGCATCATCGCCGAGGACGCCCGCGACACGGAGGCCGCCGAGGAGCACTACGTACGCGCCCTGAGCCTCCTGGAGCGGGCGGGCGCCGCCGGCGACCTGGCCGACCTGTGCCGGCTGCTGGGCGACCTGCTCCGCCGCACGGGCCGGGTCGAGGCCGCCCTCGACGCCTACCGCACGGGCCTCGGCCATCGCACGGCCCCCGGCACCACCACCCTGGGCCCGGCCCCGGCCCAGCCTCCGCTGTGACGAAGGCCCGCACGGCACCCGTGACGAGCGCCCGCGTGGCACCCGTGACGAGCGCCCGCACGGCACGCGGGCAGGGGTGGTGGCGGCCACCGCCTGGTGGTGGGCGGTGGCCCGCCGGGCGAGGGCGCGCCGCTCCCCGTACGCGCGCTCGCCCGGAAGGTCCCCGTGCCCGCTCGGGACGGCGGGAGACGCCCCGGTCGGCGTGGCGGTCACGGGGACGAGGGCTCGGGGGCGGTCCGGCGGGTCGGGCCGGCGGTGCGGAAGCGCACCGTGCGGCCGTGCCGGGAGAAGCGCTCGCAACGGGATCCGGCCACCGGCCGGCGCACCGCCCGTGAACGCCCGCCCGGGAGCGGCGCCACCGGGCTCGCCCTCGTGCGGCCGCTGCCTGACACGCACCACAGCCGACGGTAGCGAGCGGTGCCCGCGCTGTGAAGACCGGCCCGGGAAGCTGCTTCCCGGCTGGTTCCGCGAGTCCTGGGTACTGGGGGGAGACTTCCGTTTCCCTGCCACGAGAGGGGCTCCCCCCCCATGACGCAGCCGCGATCCGCCGGACCGGGCGACGGCGAGCGGCTCCTGGCCTGCCTGCAGACCCTGCTCCTGGAGGCCGACCGGCTGGACGAGTTCCTGCGGGAACTCGTCGGCCTTGCCGCGACCTCGCTGCCCGTACCGGCGCACTGCTCGGTCACCCTGACCGCCGAGGACCACTCCCACCCCTACACCGCCGCCGCGAGCGACGAACTGGTGGAACGCTTCGACCAGCGCCAGTACGAGGCCGGCGAGGGCCCCTGTCTGCGCACCCTGCGCACGGGGGTGCCGCACCGCATCGACGACGTCGACCACGAGGACCGCTTCGGCACCTTTCCCGACCTCGCCCGGGAGATCGGGATGCGCAGCATGCTCGCGCTGCCCCTGTCCCCGCCGCGTCGGCGGGTGGCCGGCGTGATGAACCTGTACTCCACGGGCACCCGCTCCTTCACCGAGCCGGTGCGTGAGCAGGCCGTCGTGCTCGCCGGTCACGCCTCGGGCGCGCTCGGTGTCGCCCTGAAGTTCGCGGGCCAGCTGCAGTTCAGCATGGATCTGCAGCGCGCGATCGTCTCGCGCGCCGTCATCGACCAGGCCCTCGGCGTGATCATGGCCGGCCGCCGCTGCACCGCCGACGAGGCCTTCGAGCTCCTCAGCCGCGCCTCCCAGCGCCGGAACATGAAGCTGCGCGACGTCGCCGCCGAGTTCGTCACCGGTGTCACGGGCGAGCCTCCTTCCCCGCGCCCTCCGGCACCGCGCAGGTCACCGCTGGGCGGCGAGGACACGACCACGTTTCGCTCCTCGGGCGACGGGTAGTCGGGAGGCGCCCCTGAGGGCTCGGCACGAGCCACGACCCTCCTCCGGGTGAACGCGGCCCCCGGGGCCCGTGGACGACAATGGCCGCGCTGCGATCGAAGGAGGCGGTGGCCGTGCGGCCCAGGGACGACCGCAACGGCTTCCCCGGTGACGGGCCGGGCGACGACCCGCGTCGCGGCGGCGCCGACGCACCGGCGGAGCGCAGGATCGACCGGGTCCGGGCCGCCGACGTGATCGCCGAGGGGGTGCGGGGCGCCGAACCCCGCGAGATCCCCGGCCGGCTCTGCACGGTCGCGGTCAAGCTGCTGCCGGTGGTCGGTGCCAGCGTCTCCCTGCGCAGCGACGGCATGCCGATACAGCTCAGCGCCAGCGACGACCAGGCGGCCCACCTCGCCGAGGTGCAGGCCACCCTGGGCGACGGACCGTGCATGTACGCCGCCGAGATCGGCGCCCCGGTGCTCGCCTCCGATCTGACGGACGGCCCGGACGCGCGCCGCTGGCCCGTGTTCGCGCACGAGGCGATCTCCCTCGGCGTCTCCGCCGTGTACTCGGTGCCGCTGGGCAACGACGCCGTCTGTGTGGGCACGCTCGACCTGTACCGCGACACCCCCGGCGAGCTGACCGAGCGCGAGATGCGCACCGCGCTGCTGGTCGCCAGCGTCATGACCATCGCGCTGATGGCGCTGCCCCGGCAGGCGGAGAATGGGCCGTCGGGCGGAGACGAATCGTGGCTGAGCGGCCTCGCCACCGATCACGACGAGGTCTACCAGGCCCTCGGCATGATCATGGCGCAGCTCGGGGTCGACTCCGACGAGGCGCTGGCCCGGCTGCGCGCCCGCGCGTTCGCGCAGAACCGCACCGCGCTCGAGGTGGCGCGCGACATCGTCTCGCACAGGAATAGGTTCGACCGTGCCTGAGGACGCTCCGGCACGACGACCGGCGAAGAGGCGTAGTGCGATGTGAGGAGGACCGGATGAACCGCGAGCTGCGGCTGACGCGTGCCTTCGTCGATCTGGCGGACACCCTCGCTGCGCACTTCGACCCGCTCGACCTGTTCGCCCGGCTCGGCGAGCACTGCCTCGGTCTGCTGGCCGTGGACGCCGTCGGGATCGTGATGGCGGACTCGCGCGGCGAGCTGCGCCCCATGTCCGCCTCCGAGGACGCGCTCGGCCGCCTCGACCTGTTCCAGGTGCAGCGGGACCAGGGGCCGTCCGTCGACTGCTACCGCACCGGGGAACCGGTCGCCGCGGACGATCTGCGCTCCGGTGGCCGCTGGCCGGAGTACACCGAGTTCGCGCTGGCCGCCGGTTACGCCTCCATGCACGTGCTGCCGCTGCGCCTGGACGGGCGTCCGATCGGCGCGGTGGCGCTGGCGAACCGGCACAGCGACGTGCTGCCGGCCGCCGATCTCGTCGTCGCCCAGGGCATGAGCGACGTCGCCGCGCTCACCCTGACCCACTGGCCGGCCGCCCCCAGGCGCCCGCACGACCTGCTGACGTCCCTGCAGGCAGCGGTCTCCGCCAAGGCGACCGTGGAACTGGCCAAGGGCCTGCTCGCGGAGACCGCGGGCGTCTCCCTCACCCAGGCCCACGAACTGCTGCGCCGACACGCGGAGATACGGCAGCTCTCCCTGTCGACGGTCACCCGCGCCCTCGCCGAACGCCGACTCGACCCACGGGAACTGGTGGAGGAGACCCCGGATCCCCTCTGAGCGCTCCGCGGGCCCGTGCGCCCCTCAGACCTGTGCGCGGCCCTGCTTGCGTACGTCGGCCAGGCGTTGGAGGCCCTTCTGCACGGCCGTCGCGGTCACGTCGGGGGAGACGTCCCCGAGGCCGCCGTCGGTGACGGCGACGGTGTCCTCACCGGCCCGGACCGCGGCGACGTCCAGCGTCAGCACGGTCGGCTCGCCGTCCGCCGTCGCGCCGGTCAGCGTCACCCGCAGCCCCTGCCGCGCGTCCCCGACCTCGGGCAGCCGCGCCTCCGCGACCTGCACGCCCTGCACGGCCCCGTACTGGGTGACGGCCGTGAACCGTCCGCACGTCCGCGGCAGCGCCCGCATCCAGTCCAGGGTCCGCGACACGTCCGCCGCGTCCAGCGTCAGCACCTGGTAGCGCAACTGGGCCTGGTCGGGGGCGTCGTCGAGCCCCACCACGGCCCGGATCCGGGCGTCGGTGCCGAACAGGTCGTCGGCGTACAGGGCGTCCAGCAGCCGACGGCAGTCGGGCGCGTCGGTGGTCGCCTTCAGCACCCCGTCCCGCCAGGTCGCCGCCCCTTGCGTGGGCACCCAGGGATCCCCCAGGTCCGCGGCCGTGACCAGCGCGGCCTGCGCCTGCGCCTCGGTGAGGGCGGGCGGCGCGGCAGGGGCGGTCGGCGAGGGTTTCGCGGTCGAGGAGGCACCCCGCACCGGCTGCTCCGCCCCGTCCGTCGGAGCCGTACAGGCGCTCGCGCCGGCGAGGACGGCGGCGGTGAGGGCGGAGGCGGCGAGGACGCGGGCGGGGGTGCGGGGCATCGGGGGCTCCTGACCGACGTACAGGACGGTGTACGTCTCCCACGGGACCACCGCCTCCGGCGGCCCACCACCGAGCCGGGCCGTACGGGTTACGGGCACCGATAATCCCTCGCGGCCCCGGCCGCCCCCGCGCTACGGTCGCCGCATGCAGCGTGCCCAAGCCTTTTCCACGACGACGCCGGAGAACGTCCCGGCGCGCTGAACACCGGACTGGATGTCCGAAGCCCCGGGGCGAGTGCCCCGGGGCTTCGTCATGCGTCGCCCGGGTCGCCCGTCCCTCCCGAGTGAGGAGTAGGACCATGCACGACCACCGACGTCTCGGGCGTGAACTGGCGCTGTTCGACACCGATCCGCTGATCGGCGCGGGGCTGCCGTACTGGCTGCCCGACGGCGCGACCGTGCGGCACGTGCTGGAGGAGTACGTGCGGGGGCTGGAGCGGGCGGCCGGGTACCGGCACGTGTACTCGCCGGTCCTCGGTAAACGCGAGCTGTACGAGATCTCCGGGCACTGGGCGCACTACGGCGACGACATGTTCCCGCCGATGCGGCTGGGCGGCGAGGAGGTCGTGCTGCGCCCGAGCCTGTGTCCCCACCACGCCCTGATCTACCGCTACCGCTCCCGCAGCTACCGGGAACTCCCCTTGCGGATGGCCGAGTTGGGCGGCATGTACCGCTCCGAGCCGTCCGGGGTGCTCGGCGGGCTGACCCGGGTGCGGTCCATCCAGCTCAACGACGCCCATGTCTTCTGCACCCTTCAGCAGGCGGTGCAAGAGGCGCGCGGGGCCTTGGAGTTGATCGGGCGGGCCTACGCGGACCTGGGCATCCGGGCCGCCCGTCACCGTCTCTCCCTCCCGGGCGAGGGCGGCAAGTACGTCGCGGATCCGGCCCTTTGGGAACGGGCCACCGCGCTGCTCCGCGAGGTGCTGGACGGGGCCGGCGTCGCCTACGACGCGGTCGAGGGCGAGGCCGCCTTCTACGGCCCCAAGATCGACGTGCAGATCACCGATCCGGCCGGGCGCGAGTCGACCCTGTCCACCGTGCAGATCGACTTCCACCAGCCCGAACGCTTCGACCTGCACTACATCGGCGCGGACGGGGCGAGGCACCGGCCGGTCATGGTGCACCGCAGCGTCATCGGCAGCATGGAGCGGGCGGTCGCGCACCTCGTCGAACAGCACGGCGGCGCCTTCCCCGCCTGGCTCGCCCCCGTCCAGCTGATGGTGCTTCCGGTGTCCGAGCAGCAGCGCCCGCAGGCGCAGGACCTCCTGACCAGAGCCCTCGCCCGTGGTCTGCGGGCAGAGCTCGCCGGCCCCGAACACGGCTCCCTCGGCGCCCGCGTCCGAGCCGCCCGTCTGGTCCCCTACCAGGCGGTGATCGGCGAACAAGAGGCGACCGAGGGCCTGGCGGCCCCGCGCCTGCGGGACGGAACCCGCCCCGGAGCCCTGCCGGCTGAGGAACTACTGCGCCGGATCGACGCGCAGGTGGCAGCCAGGAGCACCGCGTTGTGGGCGCCCGCAGAGAGGTCGGCCAGGGATTAAGGTCGGTCCCGTACCGATGGTGTGGCGAAGAGGGGGGTCCGCTGTGACCGGTCAGCCCGTTCCGGTGATCATCGACTGTGACACCGGTGTCGACGACGCCCTCGCCCTGCTCTTCGCCGTGCGGCACCCGGGGATCGATCTGCGGGCGGTGACCTGTGTCGCCGGGAACACGGACGTGGACGGCGTCGTGCGCAACACCCTCACGGTGCTGGAGCAGGCCGGCGCCCCGGAGATCCCCGTCGGACGGGGCGCCGAGCGGCCGTTGATCGAGCCGGTGCGCACGGCACGGCATGTGCACGGGGTGGACGGCATGGGCGACATCGGTCTGCCCGCGCCGACCCGCGCCCCGGCCGACGTGGACGCCGTGACGCTGCTGCGCCGCGAGATCCTCGCCTCGCCGCGCCCGGTGACGCTGGTCCCGACGGCGCCCCTGACCAACATCGCGCTGCTGCTGCGGACGCACCCGGACGTGGTCCGCAACATCGAGCGGATCGTCTTCATGGGCGGCGCGGTCGCGACCGGGAACGCCACCGCGGTCGCCGAGTTCAACGTCTGGCACGACCCGGAGGCCGCCGCCGTCCTGCTCACCGCCGGCGTGCCCATCACGATGTACGGCCTCGACGTGTTCCAGCGGGTCGTGGTGCCGGGCGCGGACGTACGACGGCTGCGGGCGAGCGCGGAGCCCGGCACCCGTCTCGCCGGTGAACTCCTCGCCCACCGCCCGTCCTCGCCGGACCCGGACAGCGACGAGATCGCCGGCGGGCTCGGGGACGCGGGCGCGGTCTGCTCCGTCGCCGACCCGGCCGGCATCACCACCAGCCTGCTCCCCGTCGAGGTCTCCCTCGCCCCCGGACCCACCCGGGGACAGACGATCGTCGACCGCCGCGCCCGCCCCGGCGAGTCCGAGATCCACGAGGGCGCCCGCGCACAGCCCCTGGTCGACGTGGCCCTGGACGTGGACGTGCCCCGCTTCGTCAAGCTGTGGCTGTCGGCGGTCGAGAGGCCGTGACGGCGCGCGGGCCGGCGAAGACGGTGCGGGTCACGGGCTTTCCGCCGCCCGCACCGACCACTTCTGTTCCACCTTCGCCACCCGCCAGTAGGTCAGCGCCGCCGCCCACACCACCACGAACAGGCCGACGATGACGTAGCCGACGTTGTCCAGGTCGAGGCCGGCGATCCAGCCCGTGACCGAGTCGGTCAGGTCGAACTTCTCGTGCAGGACGCCCACCAGCTCGATCGTGCCGATGAAGAAGGCCACGGCGATGGACAGACCGGTGATGGTCAGGTTGTAGAAGACCTTGCGGACCGGGTTGGAGAAGGCCCACTGGTAGGCGAAGTTCATGAACGTGCCGTCCAGCGTGTCGAACAGGCTCATCCCCGCCGCGAAGAGCAGCGGCAGGCACAGGACCGCGTACCAGGGCAGTCCCGCCGCCGCGCCGGAGCCCGCCATCACCATCAGCGTGACCTCGGTCGCGGTGTCGAAGCCGAGCCCGAAGAGGAAGCCCAGGGGGTACATCTGGCCCGGGCGGGTGATCGACCTGGTGAGGCGGCCGAGGATCCGGTTCATGAAGCCCCGGGAATCCAGGTGGGCTTCGAGCTCCGACTCGTCGTACGTCCCCGCCCGCATCGCCCTGAAGACCTTCAGGATGCCCATCAGGGCCACCAGGTTGAGCGCGGCGATGATGTAGAGGAACGTGCCCGAGATCGTCGTACCGAGGAAGCCGAGCACCTTGTGGGTGCCGGAGTTCTCGTTCATGACCTTGCCGGCGAGCGCCGTGCCGCCGGCGATCATCGCGGCCAGCACCACGACCACGCTGGAGTGCCCCAGCGCGAACCAGAAGCCCACCGACACCGGCCGTTTGCCGTCGGCCATCAGCTTGCGGGTGGTGTTGTCGATCGCGGCGATGTGGTCGGCGTCGAAGGCGTGCCGCACGCCCAGCGTGTAGGCGGTGACGCCGAGGCCGATGCCGAAGGCCTTGGAGCCGACCTCGTAGTGGCCGGGGACGACGAGGAGGAAGAGGATCCCGAAGGCGGCGACGTGGAGGGCGGCGATCACCGCCACCAGCCCCACGGTCTTGACGGTGTCCTCGCGCCGCCAGCGGAAAGAAGCAGCGTCGGGCATGTTCACGCTCCAGCACCTCGTGGATCACTTCGTGAGATGCCGTGGCCGGTCTCCTGGCTGACGGGTCGTGCGTCCCCGGTCCGCCTTCCCGGCCGTGGTGAAACGGCCAGTGGCTGTCCCCTGCGGGACGTGGACCGGTGACTTCCCGATCACAGTGGCGAGGGCCGCGTCGGCATCGCACCGACTTCCCGAACACCACGGCCCGCCCACCGTAGGGGGGAGCGGCCCTTCCTGCATAGCTGCGTACCTGTGCAGGTATCGAAGATCACAGAGGCACGCCTGCGAGGATGTGTGCATGCATCTCGTCCCGGCCGACCGCGCGGAGCGCCGCACCATCGACGGCCACCGGGTGTGCGACGCCATCGCCGCCATCGGTGACGAGGCCCATGTGCGCACCTGGGCCGACCGCTTCTCGCTGCTCGCCGACCCCAAACGGCTCGCGCTGCTGCTCGCCCTGCACCGCACCGGCCCGCTCGCCGTCTCCGACCTCGCGATCGCGACCGGCATGAACGACCCCGCCGTCTCCCAGGCCCTGCGCCTGCTGCGGGCGGCCGGGGTGGTGGCCGGCGATAAGGAGGGCCGCGTCGTCCGCTACCGCCTGGTCGACGACGACACCCGCCTCCTCCTCAAACACTGCACGGCCGACGGCACGTGACAGCTGACGGCGCGTAGCAGCCGACGGCACGCCGCGCATGACCTTCAAGGCACACGACCAGCACCCGCACCGCACATCACCAGCACCGCACGACCGGTGCCGCGCGTGACGAACGCCCCGGAGCGGGGGATCTCCGGGGCGTTCGTCTTCGGGGGTGGTTCAGGAGCGGGCGCCGCGGCGGCGCTTGCTCGCGACGACGATCGCCGCGCCGCCCGCCAGGAGCGCCGCCGCGCCGCCGGCGATCAGGCCGGAGTCGCTGCCGCCGCCGGTCTCGGCGAGGCCGCCGCCACCGCCGTTCGGCGTGGCCGCCGGGACGGTGGTGGACGCCGAGGCGACCGGGGTGTCGGTCGAGGCCGGGGTCGACTCGGAGGCGCTCGGCGTCGGGGTGGCGCTCTCGGAGGCCGGGGGCGTCGACGGCGGCGTGGAGGCCGGCGGGGTGCTCGGGGGCTGCGACTCGGTCGTGCAGTCCTTCGTACCGCCGTTCCAGGACGCGATCAGCTTGTCCTTGATGACCGCGTGGTCCGGGCCGGCCGGCAGGTCGCCGTGCTGGAACCCGTCCTTGGCGTCCAGTTTGCCGTCGAACTTGGTGGCGCCGCGGTAGAGGTCGATCTGCGCGAAGCAGCCCGCGTCCGGCACAGCGATGTCCAGCGAGTCGGTCTGCCCGGGCTTGACGGTCACGGTGTCGAAGTCGACGAAGACCTGCTGCCCCGAGGTCGCGAAGCTCGCGCCGTGGGCGAGGTAGGAGGCGAGCGAGGCGGTGCAGGTGGAGGCGTCACCGGCGGTACGGACCTTGATGTGGACCTTGCCGTCGTCGGTGGGCTTCAGCGTCTGGTCGTCGACCTTCACCGAGTCGTAGAAGTCCGTGCCGTCCAGCGAGAACTGGCAGCGGTCGGCCTCCGTCTTGGTGCCCGCACCGGTGCCGGGCTTGTAGGAACCGCCGGCCTTCCAGCCGTCACCGCCCGGAGTTCCGCCGTGGGCCCAGGCGCCGGAGGCGGCGGCGACGGTTGCGGCGCACAGGGCGAGCGACGCGGCGCCCGTCCCCATGAGGCGGCGCACGGTGACACGTCTCACTATGGACATGCGGATCCCCATCTTGGCGTGCGTGACCCGGGCACGGCGGCGCGGGACAGCATGCGGCGGCCGGCCGTGCCGGGGAGAATGGTCTGTGAAAACACCGGGCCCATTGGTCACATGCGCCTCAGTGCGCTCACATGGTGGATCTCCCGGCCGAACACTGTCAACCTGCGGTGACGCGCCGAAAGTTCAACCAGCCATCACGATTACGCCACAGTAGGAACGGGCGGATCCGCTTCCGTTCGACCGCCCGAACCTCTTGACCGACAGGAGTTGTTCGACCCTTCCCGTAAGGCCGTACGACCGTTCCCGCGGGGCCGTACGAACGTTCCCGCGGGGGCTATCCCACCGTCGGGCTCGGGCTGACCGCGGTGCCTCCCGCGCCGCCCGTGCCGGGCGAGGACTCACCGGGCAGGATCGGGGGCTGGGTCGTCGTGTCCACCGGCGGGGTGAGCACGATCTGGGGCTGGCCCGCGAGCGGGGGCGGCGGGGTCAGGTCCTTGGCGGGCAGCTTCGGCGGGGTGGTCTCCTGGAAGAGCACCTGGTCGAAGTTGACCAGCCCGGTCTGCTCCATGACCGTGATGTGGTCCAGGACCGTCGCGTTGGCCTGGTCGGCCAGGGCGCGCACCACCGTGTTCTTGGTCGTGGAGCGGATCTTCGCGATCGTGTTGAAGATCGAACCGTGCGTCACCCGCAGGATGTTGGCGAAGTCCGTGTCGAACTGCTTGCCGCTGTCCGCCTTGAGGGTGTTGACGAAGCCCACCTGCTGGGGGCTCGCGATGTTGGGGATCGTGATGTTCAGCATCGTGCTGATCTTGCGGCAGCTGGCGTCCAGCGCCGCGTGACCGTCGATCAGGTGCTTGCTGGCGATCTTGACCGCCTGGCTCTGGCCCTTCTGCAGGCCCAGCTGGCCGACGGGGTACTCCCACAGACCGGCCGCGCGCACCTTCACCACGAAGTCGCGGTCCGACTCCGTCAGCGGACCCCACTGGGTCTGAGCGATGACTCTGGTCCCTGAGGCCGACACGGTGTTCACCCCGAGCATCGCGGGATAGGCGAGTGCGGCCAGAGTCAGACTCAGAGCACCGCCCACGAAGAGAGTTCCCGTCGCGTTCCGCGAAAAGCGCACCGTGCCTCCTGCCCGGTCGGGGATCCGCCGTCGTGCGGCGGGGTAGGACGGTGTGGAATACGGACCGGACCCGGCGCGGAACCTTTTGGTTTGGTAAAAACCAGGGGATGTGAGCCATGTCTCCGGGGAGTTGGCGGTCCGGCCCTTCGGTGGTCATGACAAGTCGTTGACGGAATGTTGACCTGTTCACGGGAGAGTGCGGGGGAATCCCCGACCTAGATTCGGCCCATGCCCCCACAGCCCCCGCCCCGGGTCCCCGCGGCCCTTCCTGTCCTGCCCTACCGCAAGCCCACCAAGGGCCGCGACTACTGGGTCATCGACGACGTCCTGCCGGACGTGGACGCCGTACGGGAGCGCTGTCTGGCGAAGGACGACTGGGTCAAGGGCTACCCGTACACCTCGGAGACCTGGCCGGGCCTGCGCACCATGCCGGGCCTGGAGCCCGACGAACTCGCCCGCGTCGAGCGCCTGGTGAAGAAGGCGACCGGGGCGAAGGAGCTGTGGGTGCAGCAGGCGCCCGGCGGCGGCACGCTCAACCACAACTGCGTCCAGGTCGTCGGCGAGGGCGAGAGCGAGCCGCGGCCGCACACCGACTCACGGTCGCTGTGCCGGTACGCGGCCGTGCTGTACCTCAACCCCGGCGTCGGCAAGGACTGCGGCACCGCGTTCTACCGTCAGTCGCTGCCCGGCGGACGGCTCGGCGGCAACATCGTCCAGGCGCCGCACAACAACCTCGTCGAGGCGCTCGGCACCCGGTTCGTGCCCGGGGACCACTTCGAGGAGGACGTACGCGTCCCCCACAAGTACAACCGGCTGCTGCTGTACAACGCCAACCTGGTGCACAGCGCGACCGGTTACTCCGGCAGCACGCTGGAGGACAAGCGGATGACGGCCGTCTTCTTCTGGATGGCCTGAGCCGGCCGCTCCCGCCGCGGGGCAGGCGGGACTTTCGCAACAGGCGCTAGCGCACGCCCAGGCCACCGCTGCCGAAGGAGCCGCTGGAGCCGGGCATCCAGCGCCGTCGGTGCTGGTCCTTGCCCGTCTTGCTCGACGCGCGGTGCATCTCGTGGGGCATCAGCCGTTTTCCGTCCTCGGAGAGCGGCACCTCGTCCGGTTCGCGCACCTCGCGCATCTCGCGGACGGCCCCGCCGTCGGGAAGGTGGGGCTGCTCGTCCGGGAGCGGCCGCGGCAGCTCGCGGTCGCGCACCCGCATGCCGAACCAGAAGGCCCAGACCAGGGCACCGGCGATGACCAGGCCACCGATGAAGGCGCCGACCACGTGGCTTACGTCCACCGACGTGGCCGCCATGACAAACGTCGCCGTACTCATGGCTCGATTATCGACCCAAACGCCGCGAAAGGAGAGGTCGAGCACATCGGCTCCACCGCGGCCCCGACCCTCGCGGCCAAGCCCATGATCGACCTCACGCCCGCCGCGCCCGCCGCCCACGCACAGCGCCCGGCGGGGAAACCCCGGCCGGGCGCCTGCATGAACCGCTCAGGGCCTGATCGACACAACCACGTGTCGCAACGACCGTCGGAAACCGCCGTCAGCCGAAGCGGCCCGCCACGTAGTCCGCCGTGCGCGGGTCCTTCGGGGTGCCGAAGACGTCGTCCGTCGGGCCCGCCTCGACGATGCCGCCGGGGGTGCCCTGCTCGGCGAGGAAGAAGGCGCACTGCTGGGAGACGCGGGCCGCCTGCTGCATGTTGTGGGTGACGATCACGACCGTCACCTGGTCGGCGAGCTCGTGGATGGTCTCCTCGACACGGCGGGTCGAGGTGGGGTCCAGCGCCGAGCACGGCTCGTCCATCAGCAGCACCCGGGGCCGTACCGCCAACGCCCGGGCGATGCACAGGCGTTGCTGCTGGCCGCCGGAGAGCGCGCCGCCCGGCTTGCGCAGCCGGTCGCGGACCTCCTTCCACAGGCCGGCCCGGGAGAGCGACTCCTCCACCAGCTCGTCCTTCTCGCGGCGGCTCGCGCGGGCGCCGGTCAGCCGGAGGCCGGCCACCACGTTGTCGTAGATCGACATCGCCGGGAACGGGTTCGGCTTCTGGAAGACCATGCCGATACGGCGGCGGGCGTCCGTCAGCCGCCACGAGGCGTCGTAGATGTCCTCGCCCTCGAAGAGCACCTCGCCCCCGAACTGCGCCCCCGGGATCAGCTCGTGCATCCGGTTGAGGGTGCGCAGGAACGTCGACTTGCCGCATCCGGACGGCCCGATGAGGGCGGTGACCCGCCCCGCGGGCATGGTCAGCGACACCTGGCTGAGCACCTGGTGCCCACCGAACCAGGCCGAGACCGACCGGGCCTCGATCGTGGCGGGAGCGGTCACGGCGGCGGTCCCCACCGGCGGCAGGACGACCGTGTCGGTCACGGAGTCGGTCACTTCGGTCACTTGGGACACCTCACAGCAGGTTCGGCAGGAGTTCGGTGGTACGCGTGGCGACCTGGAGGCCCAGCACCGCGACGAGGGGCGCGAAGACGATCCACGTCTGGTGGCGGCCCCAGCGGTGCCAGGCCCACACGGCGGCGACGGCGGCCAGCAGCAGCGCCTGCAGCCACATCACCAGCGGCCACGGCACCCCGGAGGGCCGGGCCAGCGGCTCCTCGGAGCCGGGCAGCGTGCCGGTGCGGATCACCGCCGCCGGCGTCTGGAAGGGCGCGGAGACCAGGTCGGCGTCGACGCGCAGTACCCCGGCCGGCACGAACCGGGCGCCGGTCGCGGTGACCAGCACCAGCCGCCCCTTGCCGGCGGCCACGGGGGCGGGCGCCGGATCACCGGCCCGGCGCACGTCCAGGACCTGGTACGTCGCCTTGCCCTGCCCGGTGACCACGGTGATCCGGTCGCCGGACGACAGCGAGCCGAGCCCGCGGAACGGCCCGCCGTAGGCCGCGGCCCGCCCCATCAGCACGCTGGTGCCGGCCTGCCCGGGCATCGGGGTGTCCCGACGGTGACCGGGCCCGTCGGTCAGCACCGAGGAGTCGGTGCCCTCCAGGACCACCTGCGTCGTCCCCAGCCTGGGGATGCCGACGATCGCGACCGGCGTGCCCGGCGCGAGCAGCCTGCCCTGCTGGTCGGTCTGCGCCACCGGCGCGGTCCCGAGGGCGAGTTGGCCGCGCAGCTCGTCGAAGGCGGAGTGCTGCGCGGACCGCTCCTGGATGCCGCTGACCAGCAGCAGCTGGGCGGTGATGCCGAGCAGCAGGGCGGCGAGGCTGAGCAGGCCGCCCCGGGCGAGATGGCGGACGACGGTGACGCTCCGGACGCGCGTGAGCGTGAGGGGTACGGCGAGTGTCACGGCGGCCCGCCTCCTTCGGGAAGTTCGAGAGGGGGGCTGCCGGGGAGGAGGGGCCCTCCCCGGCAGCCCGGTGGGAGATGGATCAGGTGGACTTGATCGTGAAGACGGGGCCGGTCTTGGCGTTCACCGTCGCCGAGCCCGAGTAGGTGGCGTGCAGGTTGTGCTTGCCCCGGGCCAGCTTCGGCAGGGTGATCGTCACCTTGCCGCCGCTGAGGGTGCCGGTGCCGAGCAGCCTGGAGCCCTCGTAGATCTTCACGGTGCCGGTCGGCGTGGTGCCGGTCGCGGTGACCTTGACGGTGACCTTGGCGCGCGCGGTGTGGCTGACCGTGGCGGGCGCGGTGCTCGCGAGGGAGGCGGTGGCCTTGGTGACCTTCAGGGTGGCGGTCGCCGAGGAGGCGTTCAGCTTCGCGGCGCCGCCGTAGGAGACGGTCAGGGAGTGCGTGGCGACCTTGAGGTGGTTCGACAGGGCCACGGTGACCTTGCCGGAGGCGTCCAGCGTGCCGCTGCCGAGGACGGTGGCGCCCTCCTTCACGGTGACCTTGCCGGTGGGCGTCACGCCGTGGCTGCCGGTCACGGTGACGGCGACCTTCGGGGCCTTGCCGTACGGGGTCGCGGCGACCGCGGCGGTGGTGGCGCTCTTGTACTTGACCGGGCCGGTCCAGGTGGACACGGCACCGGTGCCGTTGATGTTGTTGCCGGTGACCGTGGCGGTGTACGTGCCCACGGCCAGACCCGTGACGGTGTACGAGGTCGTGGTGGCCGGCAGGTCCTTGACGGCGACGACCCCGCCGTCCGCGTCGGTCACCGTGACCCGGTAGTCGGTCAGCGGAAACGCGGTCGCGGACGGGGCGGTCCAGCTCAGCTTCAGGCTCGCGTCACCCGGCGTGGCCTTCAGCGCCGGCGCGGCGGGCACGGCGGTGGAGATGCCCGACTCCTCCAGGCCGCCCTGCTTGGCGTGCCGGGCCAGGTTGACGGAGCCGTTGTAGGACTCGTTGACGAAGCCGAAGGCGGCGATGACCTTCTCGGCGTCGTCGGAGGCCAGGGCGGCGGTGTGGCTGCCGCTGGTGACGAAGACGTCGTAGAGGTCCTTGTCGAAGAAGATGCTCGTCGGGTCGATCGCCCGGGTCGGCACGACGTTGAAGACGTCGCGGCCGAAGGTGGAGTTCTCGTAGTACGGCTGGACCGGCGCGAGCTTGCCGTTGACCGTGGTCACCGGGCTGGTGGCGCCGGCGTCGCCCGGCAGCTGAATGGCGGCCAGGTGACCGCCGGCCGCGACCGAGGTCGTGGTGTAGTCGGGGGCCACGCCGTTGTTCTGGGCGATCCAGCTGCCGACGGAGAACGGGACGAGGGCGCCGGCCTCGGTGAGCGCGCTGTTGCCCTGGTTCTCCTGGACCGCCTGGACGCTCGGGGCGAGGTCCGCGTCCTGCAGGCCGAGGATGGACAGGAAGAACTTCCGCGTGCCCGAACCGCTCTGCGGGATCTTCGGGTGCACGGTCTGGCCGTTCACCGTGGTCAGCGTGCCGACGTAGATGTCGTGCAGCTGGGCCACCGTCAGGGTGTCCAGGCCGGAGCCGCGCACCGCCACGCCGATCGCGTCACGCGCCATCGGGATGTAGGTGAGCGCGCTGCCGGAGAAGGACGGCCCGCTGGAGGAGCGGGCGAAGTCGACCTGGCCCTTGATGGCGACGCCGGAGGAGTCCGGGAACTTGTCGCCGGTCAGCGACTCGCTCAGGGCGAGGCGGCCCTTGCCGGATCCGTTCGGGCGCAGGAAGGACGGGCCGCCGGAGCGGGTCGTGATGTTCGAGGTGGTGGAGCCGGTGCCGGGCTCGATCGCGTCGTAGGAGGCGATGCCGGCACCGCTCGCCGACTTCACGGCGGTGGCGGCGTAGCTCTTGCCGGCCACGGTGTCGCCGGCCAGGGCGTTGAGCACGTCCTGGGTGGTGTCGGAGCCCACGCCGACCAGCTGGCGGAAGGTCCCCGCGGGGGTGGGGTCGGCGTACGCCGGGCTCGCGAGAGCCAGGCCGCCGGCCACCACGGCGGCGGCGACGAGCGCCGCCGTAGAGCGCGTTCTGCGCATCGAGAGTCTCCGTGACTGTGCGAAGGGGTGGATCTGGCAGGGTGGTACGGGCCGTCCGCCCCGACTGCCTTTCGGGGCGGACGGCCGTCTGTGGGAGCGCGGGCCCCGTGGGGGCTCGGCTCGGAGGGTGGGACGCGGGCCGGTGAGGGCCGCGCGCCGAGGGGCATGGGGCGCGGGGGCGGTCCGCCGGGCGGTGGGCGTCAACCGCCGCCCGGCGGCGGGCCGGTGCTCGCCCCGGTCCGTGGCACGGTGCTCACCCCCGGCCCGGCGGCAGCAGCTTGCGCAGCCGCTCCGGCAGGGTGTCGGGCACGAGCGTCACCGTCCGGCCGCCCGGCAGCGGCATCCGCAGCGGCAGGCGGGGTCGGCCGCCGCCCGCGAAGGGGGCGCCCGCGCCGGCCACGGCGCCGAGGGCGGCACCGACCGGGACGGCGTAGCGCAGCGGGTTGGCCGGGTCGGCGGGGGTGTTGCCGGCGGCCGTCGTCTGCACGGCCTTCCCGCCGCCGTACGAGGCCTGCGGGCTCGGCGAGGTGCTCGCGCCCGCGCTCGGCGTACCGGTGCCGCCGTCGGTCCCGGTGCCGCCAGAGGACCCGGAGCCGGTCGAGCCGCCCGTGCCGCTGCCGCCGGACCCCGCGGACGACCCGGAACCGCCGTCCGCGGAGCCGCCCTTGTAGTGCTCGAGCGTGCCGGCGACCTGCAGGGCACGGGCGCGCAGCGGCTGCGGCAGCGGGGCGTACCCGGCGGGCAGCCGGCCCGGGTCGGCGCCGCTGAGCTGCCCGTTGCCCGCCGCGTACCGCAGCAGGGCCGCGTAGTCCCGGCGGGCGTCGGCGGTGAGCTTGGCCGGGCGGGCGGCCGCGTAGACCAGCTGGGACAGGGGATAGGCGTTCTTCGCGGTGGCGCCCGCCGGGGTGATCTCGGCGACCGTCTTCCCGGCGGCGCTCTTCGCGGCGGCGGTCAGGGAGCCGGTCGTCGGGGCGACGAACTTGCCCGCCGCGTTGCGCAGTTGGGCCGTCTGCAGCCCGTAGCGGGCCGCGGAGGCCGCGTCCGTGACGGTGATGACGAAGCGGGAGCCGACCATCTGCGGGCCGGGGCTCTTGAAGGCCGGCGGGCTGGCCAGCGGGTCCCAGGTGGACTTCCACAGGATGTCGGCGCGCCGGGTGTGCAGGGCACCGGCGTGCATGTCGTCGACGTACGGGTGGAAGTCGGTCATGCACTGCTGGAGGGTGGCGCCGGTGCCGGGCGGGATCGTGCACCAGGGGTCGCTCTTCGGGTACTCGTCGAGGTTCGACGGGTCGAAGGCGGCGCCGGTCGGGTTCAGGTCGGCGTTGGTGCTGTAGTACGGGTTGACCCGCATCCCGTCGTCGTCGGGGACACCGGCGAGGAACTGCCGGGCCTCCTTGTCGGACCGGATCCACTGCCACAGGTCGTGCGCGGTGTCGCTGTGGCCGAGCGAGGTCATCAGGTCGGTGTCGGTGGCCGGGGTCTCGGCGACCGACAGATACGCGAACTCGGGGTTGAGCGCGATGAACTCGGGGTCGCTCGCGAGGCCCGCAGGGTTGTTCCTCGCCCAGCCGTACTTCTTGGCGACGGTGGAGGCGACCACCGCTCCCCAGGGCGAGTTGCGGTAGGACTCGGTGAGCAGCTTGGCGACCAGCCGGGGCGTGAGCCGGATCGACTCCACCTTCGTGCCGGCGAGCTTCGTCACCGAGTCGGGCGCCCCCGCCTTCGGTCTGCGTTCGATGGTGAAGCCGATGACGGCTCCGGAGAGCGCGACCGGCGCGTACGTCGTTTTGTCCGGGGGCGCGGCCGAGCTGGCGTCGGCCCCGAGTGCCCGGGTGGTGAAGGCGAGTCCGGAGGAGCCGTCGTTGCCGAGCCGGCCCCGGGCGTCGGGCTCGCCCTGCTCGGTGTAGCTGTACACCTTCCCGGCCGGGCACAGCGCCGCCTGCCAGCTGGTCATGGCGTCGGCGGCCAGCTCGCTGCCGGTGGTGGGGCGTTCCTTCGCGCCGAGGGCGCAGTTGGTGCCGACCGAGTTGAAGTGCAGCGGGATCGCGATGCGGTTCTGCCAGTTGGTGGAGGACACCGGGGAGCCCGCGTTGACCTGGCTGTGGTCGGCGTACGGCTTGCCGTCGAGGTCGAGGTGGCCCTGCGGGACGATCACCAGCCAGCAGTCGCGCGGCTTCGTCACGCCGTTCGTCTTCACCGGCAGGCCGCAGCCCAGGTGCGGGGCCTCGTTGGCGGTCTGCACCTCGAAGTACTCGGTGCCGGTGCCGCCGGCGCCGGTGCGGGCGAAGTCGACCTCGTTGGTGGTGTTGCGGTTGAAGAACGGGTTGTTCTGGGTGTTCGTGGTGACCGTGGTGCCGTCGACTGACTTGAAGGGGACCTCACCGGGCGCGTTCGGGTTGGCGGCGCCGTACCGGTTGTCCTGGCCGTAGTTGGTGGGGTCGGCGCTGTAGAAGACCCTGCGGGTGTCGTCGTAGTCGTTGCCCGGCCAGCTGGTGCGGTCGGTGGTCGGCGAGGCGCCGTACTGGCACTGGGTGCGCGGCGGACCGGGGTTGGCCGGCACCGTGCCGTCGTCGTCGCCCCAGCACTGCATGATCTGCACGAAGTCCGTGTTGAATTGCGTGCCCGCGAAGGTCGTGGGGGTGCCGCCGGTCCAGGAGACGGTGATCGCCTGGCTGGTGAGATGGCTGGTCTGGGAGACCGTGAACTTCATGGCGCTGAACTCCCCGCGCCCCGGCACCGTGACGGCGGAGGAGCTCGCCGCCGTCGCCGGCGGTGCCGACTGGGCGACCGCGAGTCCCGCGAGCGTGCCGACGGCGGTCCCGGCGACGACCCTCAGCAGCAGACGTCGTACCCGGTTCATCGCGAACCCCCGTCCGAGGCGCGGCTGATGAGGCGGGAGACCAGCGAGGGCAGCAGGACCAGACCGAGCACCAGGAAGACGGCGAGCACCATCAGGGTCTGCGTGGTCGTCCAGCCGCTGTGTCCGGCCACCGCGACGGGCTGCGCGAGGGCGATGGTGCCGCCCGCGGTCGTGGCCGCCCCGGTACCCGTGCCGTCGGCGGCGATGGTCTGCCCGGTGTCGGGGTCCACGGAGGGCTGCGCGGAGGCACCGGCGCCCCCGGCCGCCGTACCGCCCCCGGCCGCCGTGCCGGCGGAGGACCCGCCGGCCGAACCGCCCGCGGACCCGCCCGTGCCGCTGCCGCCCGAACCACCGCTCGAGCTGCCGGACTTGGCGCCGCCGCTGCCGCTCGTGCAGGGAGCCGCGCCCTTCTTGTCGCAGGCGGCCGGGTAGGGAGCCGTCTCCGCGAGCTTGTTGCGGCCGTTGGCGGTGAAGGTCGGGTTGTTGCAACCCCTGATGTTGATGTTCTGCGTCTGCACACCCGGGATGCGGCGGATCTGGTCGAAGCCGGCCTGCACGAGGTTGATGGGCAGCGGCGAGTAGCCCAGCTGCGGCGCCTGTTGCTGGCCCTGGCACATGAAGTAGTACGAGAACGCGCCCAGCGTCTTGCCCTTGGCCTTGGTGAAGGTGCCCTGCACCTTCAGCGGCAGGATCATGTACGAGTAGCTGGAGAGCGGGTAGTTGCGGCGGTCGCTGTCGGTGTAGACGCCGTCGAGCTGCTGGGTGAGGTAGTCCGGCGAGCTCTTGTTGGTGTTGATCTTCGCCTTGAGCAGCGAGACCGCCACGTTCTGCGGGGTCGGCTCGGTGTAGTAGCCGGCGTGGTTGAGGACCTTGGCGACCGGATAGTGCGCGTTGAGGGCGTAGGAGTAGTTGACGTAGCCGATCGCGCCCTCGCCGTAGTTCTGCGCGACGTAGCCCGCGACGCCGAGGTCGCCGGACTGGGCGATCATGCCGGAGACGGTCGGGTAGTACGAGGTCTGTCCGCACGCCCCGGAGCGGCCGACCTTGGCGCAGTACGCCTGCCACAGCGCCCTGTGCTGGTTGGCCATCCACATCGTGAACTGGGCGGTGGAGCCGGAGCCGTCGGAGCGGACGACCGGGACGACCGGGCGGTGCGGGAGCTGCAGACCGGGGTTGTCGGCCTTGATCGCCGGGTCGTCCCAGGTCTTGACGACCCCGGTGAAGATCTTGGTGACGACGTCGCCGGAGAGGCGGAGGTTGGTGACGCGCCGGCCGTTGACCGTCAGGTGGTACATGAAGACGGTGCCGCCGGCGACGATCGGCATGTAGGCGTACGACCCCTGCGCGGGGCGTTCGGCCGCGCTTCCGTCGGTGGGGTGGGTCTGGAAGGGGATGTCCGAGACCGCGAAGTCGACGGTGCCGGAGAGGAACTGACGGCGGCCGTCCGAGGAGCCGGTGCCGGCGTAGCTGATGCGCATGCCGTACTGGTTGACAGCCCGGCGCCACTCGTCGACGGCGTTCTCGGCCCAGGTGGATCCGGCGCCGGCGATCGGCGTGTAGCTGTCGGCGGAGGCGGGGGTGGCGGCTGTCGGAACGGCCAGGATGCCCAGCAGCGCGGCGAGGACGCCCAGCCGGCGGAGGGCGTTGATGACAGGGCTGGACATCAGTGACTGTCTCCGGAGTCGTTGGTCTGCTCGGTGTCGTCTTGGGAACCGCTGTCGAACAACTGCAGTGCGGGAGCGTGCAGTTCGGCGAACCTCTCCTCGTCCCGGCGGGACGCCTTCGCCGTCCTGCGGGCCTGGCGCTTGCTCTGGTGGCCCGGTCCCCTTCCGCCGATCACCCGGGCGATCGCGAACAGCACCAGGACCAGGGCCATCAGGACCGCCGCCGCTCCGAAGCCGCGGGCGATCATCGTGGGCTCGGGGGACCTGACGAAGGTGAAGACGGCCAGCGGGAGGGAGATCATCGGGCCGTTGGCCGGGTCGCCGTTGAGGGCCGCCGTGTAGCCCGCCGTCAGCAGGACCGGGGACGTCTCGCCGATACCGCGGGCGGTGCCGAGGATGACCGCGGTGGCCAGCCCCGAGCGCGCGGTGGGCAGGACGACGTGCCAGACGGTCCGCCAGCGCGGAGCGCCCAGCGCCTCCGCCGCCTCCGTCAGCGTGCCGGGGACCAGGCGCAGCACCACGTCCGAGGCACGGATCACGATCGGCAGCATCATCACGCTGATCGCGAACCCGGCCGCGAGGCCCGACTTCTGCATGCCGAGACCGAGGATCCAGACCGCGTACACCATCAGGCCGGCGACGATCGACGGCAGCGCGGTCATCGCCTCGACGATGGTGCGCACGAACCGGGAGAAGCGGCCCGGGATCTGGTTCAGGTAGACCGCGCAGGCCAGGCCCAGCGGGACCGTGATGGCCAGCGCGATCGTGATCATGATGAGCGTGCCGAGCATCGCGTGCGCGATACCGCCGTTGGTCAGCGGGTCCAGGGGGCCCGCCGCCTGCATGTCCTGGGTGAAGAAGTTGCCGTGCGGCAGGGCCTCGCGGCCGCGCCAGGCGGTGAAGCCGACGACGAGGGTGAGCGCGGTGAACAGCAGCGCGGCCGCCGTCCACAGCACGACCGTCATCACCCGGTCCCGTACCGCCTGCCGGTCCTCCTCCAGGCCGGTCAGCACCGCGTAGATGGCGAGGAAGGCCGCGTACGCGGTGACGGTGAAGCCCAACGTGCCCGAGAAGGGGGCGACTTCGCCGAACAGCAGCACGGCGACACAGAGGCCCGAGACGGCGGCGCCGGCCAGGGACAGCACTCCGGAGCGGCTGACGCCGCCGATACGGCGGGGACGGTCGGGGAGTCCGGACCCGGGGACGGCGTCCACCGGGCCGTCGGCGTCCTTCCGGACGTCGGTTTTTTCTCCTCGGCCTTCGGTCAGGCCGGTCTCTTCGACGACGGTCATCTCATGCCTCGCTCTGCGCGCCGGACCGGGAGCGGGCCACGATGGAGGAGGCGGTGAAGTTGACCGCCAGGGTGAGCAGGAACAGCGCCAGGCCCGCCGCCATCAGCGCCGACATGCCGAAGGTGGACGCGTCGCCGTAGTGCAGGGCGATCAGCGAGGACACCGAGTTGGAACCGGTCTGCACGATGTGCGGCTGGATCACGAAGACCGGCGAGATGATCAGGTACACGGCGATGGTCTCGCCGAGTGCCCGCCCGAGCCCGAGCATCGTGCCGCCGATGATGCCGCCCTTGCCGTACGGCAGGACGACCGCGCGGATCATCCCCCAGCGGGTCGCGCCCAGCGCGTACGCCCCCTCGCGCTCGCCGGCCGGGGCCTGCGCGAACACCTCGCGCATCACCGAGCACTGGATCGGCGCGACCATCAGCGCCACCACGATCCCGGCGACGAAGGTGGAGGCGGTGTAGACGCTCTCGGAGGCCAGCGGCTCACCGGGCCGGGTGCCGTCCACCGTGAACAGCGGTATCCAGCCAAGCCAGTCGGACAGCCAGCGCGACAGACCGATCACGTGCTGCTGTAGGAAGAACAGTCCCCACAGCCCGTAGACCACCGAGGGGACGGCCGCCATCAGGTCGACCATCGTCACCAGCGTGTGGCGCAGCCGGCGCGGTGCCACGTCGGAGATGAACAGCGCGGTCCCCACGGCCAGCGGCACCGAGATCGTCACCGCGACGGCGGCGATCAGCAGGGTGCCGGTGAGCACGGCGGCGATGCCGAAGTTGTGGACGTCCGGCTGCCAGGCGGCGGTGGTGAGGAACTTCAGGCCCCGCACGCGCAGCGCCTGCGCGGCCCGCAGCAGCAGGAAGAGTCCGACGGCCGCCATGATGGCGAGGACGGCGACTCCGGTGGCCGTGAGCTGGTACCGGAAGAGACGGTCGCCCAGGCCACGCGCCGTGAGGAGCCGGCGGGGAACGGGTCTGTCGGGCTCCGGTTCGCCGGAAGCCTCCACTGCGGACACCACTGAGGGCCCCCCAAAGGAAACGGTATTTCCCCATGCGGCCTCGTGTTCGAGCCGCGCGGGGGAAGTCAATGGCCGGTTCCTGTCGGCGCGAGGAGTCGGATGTGGAGGACCGGTGAACGGCTGATGTCATTTCGGTGGGACTGATGTGGAGGCGGCCGTCCGGTCAACCGGACCTTCGTCACCTAAGGGTTACGGATCCCTCAATCCCTGGTGGCCGGGCGGTGAGCACAGCACCATGGGCACATGACACCGGCCCAGAGAGCCATGCGGCAGTTGGAGACGTGGCCCGACCTCAGCCCGTGTCCGGCCGACTGCGGGACGGGCCGGGCGTTGCGCTCCGCCCACCACGAGATCGTCCACTTCCACTCCGAGCGCGATGTGGACCTCCAGCTGACCGCCCGGGCGATCCAGCGGCTGCACTACGACTTCGCCGAGTCGACCGCCATCCGCCTGGTCCCCGGCTCGCGTTGGGTCACCGTCCACCTCGACTGCGACGCCGACGTGGACCTGCTGCTGGGCCTCGTGAGCGTGGCCCTCAAGGCGCACTCCGGCGGACGCCCGGGGAGCGTGCCGAGCGAGCGCGCGGTGTGCAACTTCCGCCGGGTGACCGTGCTCGACGCCGTCACGGAACCTCCTCACAGCTGAAATTCCCTCCACGACTGTCACAGGCATGACATAGGCTGCCGGGGCAGCCGCGCCCCGTGTGTCATCGCCGGGTGCTGCGCGGCGCACTCGCCCGCCCGGTCGTACACCGGGTTTTCCTCAGGGGGTTACACCACTGTGCGTACGCGCAGCATCTCGACCGCGACAGCGCTTGCTGTCCTGTTCTCCTCGGCGGCGCTGAGCGTCGTCGCGGCCGGCACCGCCTCCGCGGCCGCCGCCCGGGTCACCACGCCCGGCGGCATCGTGGCCGACGACGCGCTGAAGCGGGTCTTCGTCGGCGACGCGGCGGCCGGCACGGTCACGGCGGCCGACTACTCCGGCAACACCGTCGACTCGACGAGCGGGGTCCCCGGCATCACCGACCTGGCGGTGTCGGACGACGGCGCCACCCTCTACGCGGCCCTGCCCGCCACCCACGAGATCGTGGCCCTGGACGCGGCCACCCTCGACATCCAGCACCGTTACACGGTCGCCACCGACACCGGCCCGCGCCATGTCGCCTTCAGCGGCGGCAAGGTGTGGTTCACCTACGGCGATCAGTGGGACGGCGACCTGGGCTCGGTGGACCCGTCGGTGGCCCCGGGGGGCGGCACCGACCCGGTGACACTGCAGCAGTTCCCCACCGAGGGCACCGGGACGGGCATCTGGGGCCAGGGCCTGCTGGACACCGACGCGAGCCAGCCCGGCATCCTCGCCGTCGGCGAGACCGGCGTCTCCACCGACTCGATGGCCGTCCTGGACGTCTCCGGCGGCACGCCGAAGCTGGTCTCCTGGTACGAGCGCGACTACACGCTCAACAGCGGCATCGGGGACATCGACCTGGTGCCCGGCGGCAAGCAGGTCCTCGTCAACGGCAAGGACCGGGACGCCTACGCGGACGGCAGGTTCACCGCGGCCGGCTCCTACCCGACGGGACAGTTCGCCGACATCGCGCCGAACGGCGTCGTCGCCCAGGCGTCGGACCACAAGGTCCTGACGTACCGGCCCGACACCGTACAGCCGCTGCACACCTACGACCTGGGCACCTCCTACCCTGCCGCCCTGCGCTGGGCCCCGGACCTCTCCCGGGTCTTCGCGCTGGTCGGCACGGGCTCGGACGGCGGCGGCTACACCCTCAAGGCGCTCACGGCCCCGACCCTGAACAACCCGGCCCTCACGGTCAACGCGCCCTCCAGCGCGCCCCGCGCCAAGAAGCTGACGGTCACCGGCAGGATCTCGGCGTCCGTCGCGCTGCCGGCCGGGGTGAAGCTCCAGGTCACCCGGACCGACCTCGAATCCCCCAACGGCAAGGCGCTGCCCGCCGTCACGGTGCGCTCGGACGGCACGTACTCCTTCACCGACACCCCGCCGGCCGGCGGCACGGTCACCTACAAGGTGTCCTACGCCGGCGACGCCGAGCACTCCGCCGTGACCGCGTCCGACAAGGTCGCCGTCTCCCGCACGGCGACCGCGCTCAGCCTCAACAACAACGGCAAGGTGTACGGGTACGGCGCGGACGTGAAGTTCACCGCGCACCTCGGCAAGACGTACAAGAACCGCACGGTCGAGATCTGGGCCGACCCCTTCGGCGCCGACAAGCCCAACAAGCTGGTCAGGTCCGCGAAGGTCAACTCCAGCGGCAACCTCACCGTGACCATCGACATGACCCGCGACACCGCGGTCACGGCGGTCTTCAAGGGCGACGCCCAGTACGCGCCGAAGTCCGTCAAGGTCAACGCCTTCGCCAAGGTCCGCGTCTCCACGGCCATCACCAAGCACTACAAGAAGGCCGCGATCGGCTCGCACACGTACTACTGGTTCCACAAGAACACCGCGCCGATCGTCACGACGACGATGACGTACTACCGGGGCCGTGCACAGCGCCTTGAGCTCGAGATCTACTACCAGGGCACGTGGTACCCGAGCGAGGACAGCCCGCAGTACTTCGCCCTCGGCACCAACGGCAAGTCGGCCGTGAATCTCGGCGCCCCGGGCCAGTCCGGCATCAAGGCCCGCGTCCGGGCGGCGTACGTCAACGGCGCGTCGGGCGACACGGTCAACACGACGACGCTGAGCGACTGGAAGTACCTCTACTTCACCAACTAGCACCGCCCGCCCGCGCCGGGGACCTCACCCCAGGTCCCCGGCACGGACGCCGTCCTGGAACGACCCCCAGGCGGAGACGGCGAACCGGAGCACGGGCCCACGGGTTTTCTTGGAGTCCCGGACGGCGACGGTGCCGGGGATGTTGCGGGCTATCTCGACGCACTCCTGGCCGGCGTTGCCGCCGCTGTAGCTGGACCTGACGAACTCGAACGCGGGCACGAGGACTACAACTCCTTGTGGATTCCGTCGATCAGTCTGACCGAGTTCCGCTGCGCGAGGCTCATTCGCGTGATCCGGTCGAAGAGCCCGTTGTGGTGGTCGGCATCAGTATCGCTCTCCAGCCAGAGGGTGGACGAGGTGGTGTCCACGTGGACCACGTCCAACGCGCCCGGATCGGCGAACGAGACGATGGTGAAGGCGCTGGTCATCCCAGGATGGGCGCCGGCGAGGAACGGAAGCACCTGCAGCTTCACGTTCGGTCGCCGTGCCATGTCCAGCAGGTGCTCCAACTGGGCCCGCATGACGTCTCGTCCACCCACCAGCTGGCGCAGTGCACCCTCGTGCACGACCGCCCACAACTCCAGCGGGCTCTCACCGTGGAGCCGGGTCTGCCGGGCCATCCGGGACTCGACGAACGGCTCGATCTCGTCCGGATCCTCCCAGTTCCCGTTCCCCACGGCGAGCGCCCGAGCGTAGTCCGGCGTCTGCAGCAGCCCTGGGACGATGGCGCCCTGCCAGGTCCGGACGCCGGTCGCGATGTCCTCCAGGGCGACGTACTCGACCATCGCCTGCAACTGCGGGTACTGATTCCACCATCCGCGGGCCTTACGTCGCTCCCGATCCGCCTTGGCCAGAGCCAACAGCTTGCCGATCACCACCTCGTCGCTCTCGCCGTAGAGACGACACAGTGCACGGACATCCGGGTCCCGCATCGGGACCTGGCCCCGCTCGATCTTCGCGACCTTGGCCACGGACGCTGTCAACGCTTCCGCAGCATGTGCCTGACGCAGCGCACACGCCTCGCGCAGCCGCAGCAACTCACCGCCGAGCCGCCGCCCCAGCACAGTGGTGACCGTCTTCCCCCGGTCGGGGTCCCTGCCTGCCATCCCGCCGTCCCTCCCTGCCTGTCGACTCGACAGCCTAGGGCCATCAAGTTTTCTGCCCAACTAGGTTGATGGCCCACTCGTGATGCCGCTACCGTCAGTACTCAACCACCCACTCAGCGAAGTCGGCGTCGGGGAAGTGCACCGTGCTGCCCGCTCGCACCGCGTACGGCGAAGCCACCCCGACCGGCCCCGTTCCTGGAGGTATGCCGCGTGACGGACTCCTGCCCTCCCCGCCCCCTCAAGCCCTACGACCGCCACGACGCCGTCAGTTACACCCCCTACCCGCACAACATCCCCCGCGCCAGAAGCCACGTAGCCCGACTCGCCGTCTCCTGGGGCCACCCCCACGCCGCAGGCGACGCCGCTCTGCTGGCCAGTGAGTTGTGCACGAACGCCCTGCTGCACGGCTGCCTGCGTGACCGCCTGTTCCGCCTGGAGACGACCCTCACCGCCGACGCCCTGCGCATCGCGGTGACCGACCCGAGAGGCGAACGCCTCCCCGACCCTCAACCACCCACCCCCACCGACCAGTTCGGCAGAGGTCTGCTCATCGTCGGCACTCTGGCCGACCGCTGGGGCACGGAGAAGCTCATCGTCGGCAAGACGGTCTGGGCGGAGCTGGACCTGAAGAGGGGCTTCGTCACGTAGTGGAGCGGAGTCGCGTGGATGCGATCCGCCGCACCTCGACGAACCGCCCGTCCTGCCGAGTACCACCGGCAAGCGCGCTCAGGGCGTACGCCGTGTACTTGAACCCGTCCGTCGTGTGGAACTCCGCTCCCCAGTTGCCCAGGATCACCGCGCTGACGCGCGACCACGCCAGTCGCTGCGTGCCCCAGGGGTTGACCATGACGATCACGTCTTCGTGGAGTTCGAGGCGCACGCGGAGCAGGACCCACCGGGCAAAGAGACCGAACCCCACGGCGACGGCGGTCGCGATGCCCGCGGAGGTGACGTTCTGGCCACTCGGGTGGATGAGAGCGCTGAGCCAGGTGATCACCGCGCCCAGCGCAGGGCCGAGAGCCAAGAAGTAGCCGCCGACCCGACCGGGCAGGCCGACTCGCCATATGCCGAGAGTGCCGTCCGGAGCATGGTCCGGACAGTGCACGATGCTCCATCGCGAGACCCGCCTCATGCTCTTCGCGACCACTTGACCGCGGAGCGGATCCGCCACCACAGCCTCCGCAGCGCAGGAGTTTCGGTGGAGTAGGTGACCGGGGTCCTCGACCGGTGGGCGGGACCGTGTTCCAGGGGCTTGCCCTCGGCCGGGTATTTCTCGGGCGGAATCCGCGTCATTGATCCTCCGCTCGCTCGACTGATCAGACGGCTCAGTGGGGTTTGGGCGGGTGCGGGTCCAAGCCAACGGTGAAGGACCACATGACATCCGGCTTCGCGGTGAACCGCAGCGAGCCCAGGGAGTGGCTCGAATCCATCTGGAACTCGTTCAACGCGGGTAGCACCGTGCCCTTCTCGCACGAAAGGGAGAACGACATACCGACCGCCCGCACCTCCGCGTCGAGCCGACCGGGCCCCTGACAGTTGACCGCGATGACGAGGGCCTCACCGGCCCTGGCTCGGCCCGGAATCGGATAGATGACACTGCCCTTGAGGCGCGACCCGCTGACCAGGGTGGTGATGCCGTCCGAGGCGAGTTTCGGGGGTTTGTCGACCGAGGCGGCGTGGGGGCCACGGGTGACGTAGGGCGAGGCCGCAGCCGGCCACGGTGAGTACGGCGGCAAGGGCGCAGCGCTTCACAGACAGACGCACCTTCGTCCTTTCGCCGTCTCTTGTCTCGACGCTGAGGCGAGACTAGATCAGCCAGGCGGCCTCGGCCGCGATTCGGAGACAATCCGATGCAAGCAGAACGGCGCTCCGGCTCGCCGACATGGGCGACGAGCCGGAGCGTGGCTGTCTGTCCCTCGTGGCTCAGACGCCGACCAACTCGGTTTCCTTGTCCGTCCTTTCGTCCCGAGGTCGGTCGGCATGTGGCTCCACACCAAGGCCGCGTTGACGCCCACTACTTCACCCGGGCGGTGCAGTGGGTGCCGTCGGCGTACTTTGGCGGTGGTCAGCCAACGCCGTTGTGCGCCAGGATGCTCCGGTGAACGATCACATAGCACCCCCTGCCCCCCGCCCCACCCCCGCCCCGCACCCCATGGGCGGAGCCGCCCGGTTCGCCGTCGGGGCGCTCGCTCTCGCCGGGGCCGCGTGGACGGTGCGGGCGATATGGGAGATACGGCTGGCCGTGACGGGGGAGCCCGCGTCCGGGGCGCCGGATCAGGGGAACGGGGTGCATCGACCGCTGACCGGGCTGGAGAACCAGTACCACCTGGTCGTCTCGGTCTGCGGGATCGCCGTGGTCATCTGCGCGGTGGCGTTCCTCGGATGGCTGGGGCGCGCGCGGGACAACGCCCGTGAGCTGTCCGGGAAGCGGCCTCGCTACTCCGGGCTGTGGGTCTTCCTCGGCTGGGTCGTCCCGGTCGTCAACCTCTGGTTCCCGCGCGGCATCGTCGCCGAGGTCCACCGTGACAGCGCGCCCGGCGAGCGGCTGCCACGGTCCGTGAACGTGTGGTGGGTGTTCTGGCTGATCGGGCTGTTCAGCGGTGTCGGACTGATGTCCGCCGACTCCACGGACCAGATCATCGCCCGCGCCTACACGAACGTCGGGACGCTCCTGGTGTCCGACGCCGCCATCGTGGGCGCGGCCGTCGCCGGCATCTTCGTCGTCCGCGCCCTCAGCCGGAACTTCAGCTCACGCAGATCAGATTGAGCACGCACAGGCCCGACGGGGACGTCGAGGCCGTGTTGGTGTTCGTGTTCGAGCTCGTGCCGGAGGACTGGGACGACGTTCCGGACGTACCGGTGTCACCGGCCGACGTGGACGACGTTGAGGACGAGGACGATGAAGACGACGAAGAGGATGAAGAGGACGTAGACGACGTCGACTGGTTCGACTTCGCGCTCGTACCACCCGTGGTCGTCGTCGATGACGTGTTCGCCGTCCGCGGCCGCGTGTCCGTCGAGGACGTGTGTGACGTGGAGGCGCTGTACGGCGCGGTGTGCGCCGAGTCGGTGTGTGCCGCTGTCGGCGTGGTGCGGCGGTGCTTGCCGCCGGTCGTGGCGGGCCGGGAGGAGTCGCCGCGTGAGGTGTGGAGCGCGGTCGGGGAGGCGGGGGCGTCCGTCGGCTCCACCGCGGGCTGCTCCTCCGCGCCCATGCTCGTGAGGTCGGGGCCCGCCGAGGCCTGGCTGCGGTCGCCGGAGCCGCTGTCCATCGAGGCGACCGTCAGGCCGCCGCCGACGAGCGCGACGGCGGTCGCCACCACCGCGCGGCGCTGGTTCTTCTTCCAGCGCGCCCGCTGGCGGCGGCGTGCCGCCCGGCCCGCCGGGGCGGACGGCACATCCTCCAGGTGCTCGGACATGTCCTCGGGTTCGGCGAGTTCGGCGAGTTCGGCGGACGGCCCGGGGGCCGGTTCCGGCCAGCTCGCCGGTGTGGCGAGAGCCGGGGCCATCCGGCCGGCCCCGGTCACCGGCGCGATATCGGGCGCATAGGCACCGCAACCGGGGCACACCAGAGCGCCGTTGAGGTGCCGGCGGCACGAGGAGCAGTAGTCCATCCGCTGTTTACCTGACCATTCGCACGAGGGATCGAACGGCCTGCAACGCTAACGAGGGATTCGCAAGAGTCTATGGAGTCCTTGTGGGGCTCCTGCACACATTCGGCGCTGAAGTTCCAGACGGTGCCGGAAGTGCGCCTGTACGGACCCTTCAGCCCCGGGTGAACCGCTCGAACGCGTGGCTGAAGTACCACGTGTCCTGCGCGATCCCGGAGCAGGAGTTGGCGCCCGCCGTGCCCACGCAGCCGCCGTTGTCCCGCTGGAGCGCCCAGAAGGAGAGGGTGTTGATGCCCCGCGCCGCGGCCCAGTGCTCCACCTTCACCGCGTCCTGCGTGGTGAACGTCTCCTCGGGGCCGAAGTCGTCGATGCCGGGCATCTCCGTGACACCGATGCGGTGCCACAGCCGGGCCGGGTCCGACTTCGGGTACAGCGCGGTGAGCTGGCTGTGCAGGCCGGTCGCGGCCGTCACGGTGTCGGCGGCCATGTCGTGCGTGGCGCCGTCCCAGTAGTCGAACGTCATGATGTTCACGACGTCCACACGGGCGTGGTTGTCGACGGCGTTCTGCAGCAACGCGACCCCGCTGGGCGCGAGTCCGGTGTTCGTCGTGGGGAGCGTGTACGAGAACTGCACCTGCCGTCCCGTGCGCGCCGCCCAGCGCTGCACCTGCGCGATCGCCTTGTTGCGGCGGTCGATCCCCGCCGCGTTGGTGATCGAGTCGACCTCGACGTCGAGGTCGATGCGGGTGATGCCGTACGTCGTCACCAGGCTCTCGTAGACCTTGGCGATGGAGTCGACGTCCGTGCAGCTGTCCGCGAGTTCGGTGTTCGTGGTGTCGGCGCCGTAGCCGCCGAACGAGGGGATGACGTTGCCGCCGCGGGCCTGGATGGCCGCGATGTCCGCGCCGAAGGTGGACTTGGAGATGGGCTGGGTGGTGTCGCCGTTCCAGTACGCGGTGCAGGAACCGGGCTTGTCCGTCTGGAGGAAGGCCATGGTCAGGTACTTGTTGCCGGAGGCGGCCGCCAGTGCGGCCGGGCTGTCGCCGGTCCAGGCCTCGAAGTAGGGAGCCGCCACCTGGGCGGGCAGGGGCCGTACGGGATGGGCGGGCGCCTGCTCGGCCGCGAGCGCGCCACCTCCTCCGAGGGCGACGAGACCGGCCGCAAGGCCGGTCACCGAGATGCAGGACAGCAGCGCACGCAGCGCGCGGGGTCGTCTCATGGCGACCCATAGTTGGACTAGACCATTCCACTGTCAAGGTTCTTTACTGTTGCCTGACCAACCGTTCCACCGCGGCGCCGCCATAAGAGGGCGGGGAGATTCCGTGGGTATTCGCGAAAAGACATCCAGATGTCTTGACCTGACCTTCACAGCGCCGTTGGCTTCTCAGTCACCGTGGCCCGCTCCCCTCCCGCCCGGAAGGCACCTCGCACGTGAACGCACGAACTCCCCGCAGAACCACCGCACTTCGCCCCGCCGTCCCCCTCGTCCTCCCCCTCGCCGCCGCCGGTGTGCTGCTGCTCGGCGGCTGCGGTGTCGTCGACGGCGTCACCGGCAGCGGCGACTCCTCCACCCCGTCCCGGCGGGAGGACATCAAGGTGGGCCTGCTGCTGCCCGACAAGGACACGGCCCGTTTCGAACGGTTCGACTACCCCCTCATCAAGTCCCGGGTCGCCTCCCTCACCGGCGGCAAGGGCAAGGTCGTGTACGCCAACGCCGGGGCCAGCGCCTCCCGGCAGAACAAGCAGTTCGCGCAGCTCGTCGCCGACAAGGTGGACGTGATCCTCGTCGACGCGGTGGACGCCAGGGCGATCGCGCCGGGCGTCCGGAAGGCCAAGGACGCCGGGATACCCGTCATCGCGTACGACCGGCTCGCGCAGGGCCCGATCGACGCCTATGTCAGCCACGACAACGAGCTGGTGGGCGAGGTGCAGGGGCGGGCGATCGTCGACGCGCTCGGGGACAAGGCCGCCACCAGCAAGATCGTCATGATGAACGGCTCGCCGGCCGACCCCAACACGGCGCTGTTCAAGGAGGGGGCGCTGAGCGAGCTCAAGGGCCGGGTCGTCATCGCCAAGTCGTACGACACCAGGGAGTGGCTGCCCGAGGTCGCCAAGGCCAACATGGCGAAGGCGATCGCGTCGGTCGGCCTGAAGAACATCGCGGCCGTCTACTCGGCCAACGACGGCATGGCGGGCGCCGTCATCGACGAACTGGAGCAGTCGGGCGCCACCAAGCTGCCGCCGGTGACCGGGCAGGACGCCAACCTCGACGCGGTGCAGCGGATCGTCGCCGGCGAGCAGACCATGACGGTCTACAAGTCCTTCCTGCTGGAGGCGCAGGGCGCCGCGGAGATGGCGGTCTACAAGGTGCAGGGGCGGGACATCGCCTTCGACGCGATGACGCAGGACACGATCGACAGCCCGACGCGGAAGGACATCCCGGCGATGCTGGTGCCGGTGGTCGCCCTCACCAAGAGCAACATCAAGGACACGGTGATCAAGGACGGCGTCTACACCGTCAAGGACATCTGCACGGCGAAGTACGCGGCGGACTGCACGGCCATCGGCCTGAAGTAGGGCCGCTTTTACCACTGTTCACAGGCCCCTGGCCAGCGATACGGCTGCGGCTTTCAGGTTGTGTTCAGGCTCGGGCGTTCCTCGGGCAACACAACCTCCAGAAGCGCCAAAACAATGGCAAAGGGGTCTGTGGCAGGACTGCGGAGCCATGCGATCGTGCCCGCCATGAGCACAGATCGCCTCGCCCCCGGCCGGCATTCCGGCCCCGTACGTCACGCCCTGAGCAAGGTCCCGGAAGTGACCGTCTACTTCTGGGTGATCAAGGTGCTGACCACCGGCATGGGCGAGACGGCCTCGGACTGGCTCGCCCATCTCCTCGGCCCCATCCCGGCGGTCGCGCTCGGCGCGGTGGCGCTCGCGGCGGCCCTGGCCGTGCAGTTCGCGGTGCGCCGGTACGTGGCCTGGATCTACTGGACGGCGATCGTCATGGTGAGCGTCTTCGGCACCATGGCCGCGGACGTCCTGCACGTCGGCCTGGGCGTGCCCTACCTGCTCTCCACGCCCTTCTTCATGGTCGCCCTCGCCACCGTCTTCGCGCTCTGGTACGGCAGCGAGCGCACCCTGTCCATCCACAGCATCCACACCCGCCGCCGTGAGGTCTTCTACTGGGCCGCGGTGCTCGCCACCTTCGCCCTCGGCACCGCGGCCGGCGACCTCTCCGCCACCCTCGGCCTCGGCTACCTGGGCTCCGCCGTCCTGTACGCCGTCGCGATCGCCGTCCCCGCGCTCGCCCACCGCGCCGGCAGGCTGAACGCGGTGACCGCCTTCTGGTCGGCCTACGTCCTCACCCGTCCCCTCGGCGCCTCGGTGGCCGACTGGATGGCGGTCGGCCACGGCCGGGGCGGCCTGGCGTGGGGCCTGGGCCCGGTGACCCTCGCGTGGACGGCGGCGATCCTGGTCCTGGTGGCCTACCTGGCCGTGTCCCGCAAGGACGTGCAGAGCGACGTCACGGGGTGACGAACCTGCCGTGCGCTCAGCGGTCCTTGCGCGCCACCCCGCCGTAGATGCCGATCGGCGGGGCGTCCGGCGCCGGGGGCTCGTCCGGACGCCACTGCGGGACGGGGACCAGGCCCGGTTCGAGGAGCGTGAAGTCGCCGAAGAACCGGGTCACTTCGTCGTGCGAGCGGAGGTTCATGCTCGCGGTCGCCCGCTGGTAGACGGCCGCGGCATCCGCGCGCCGGTCCGCGTGGACGTCACCGGTCGCGTGCGACAGGACGAGATACGAGCCGACGGGCAGCGCGTCGCGCAGGGTGCGGACGACGCCGTACGGGTCGTCGGACTCGGCGAGGAAGTGGACGACGGCCACCAGCAGCAGCGCCACCGGCTCGTAGAGGTCGATCACCTCGCGGACGCCGGGGTGGTCGAGGACGGCGCGGGGGTCGCGCAGGTCGGCCAGGACGACGGAGGTGGCGGTGTCCGTGCCGTCCAGCAGGGCGGCGGAGTGGGCGCTGACGAGGGGGTCGTTGTCGACGTACGCGATGCGGGTGTCCGGTGCGAGGGCGCGGGCGGTGCGGTGCACGTTCGGCTCGGTCGGCAGGCCCGTGCCGATGTCGAGGATCTGCCGGATCCCGCCCTCGCCGACGACGTGCCGGACGGCGCGGTGCAGGAACCGACGGTTGGCCCGCACGCCCTCCCGCACCTCCGGGGCCGCCTTGACGAACTCCTCGGCGGCGGCCCGGTCGGCCTCGTAGTTGTCGGTGCCGCCGAGGAAGTAGTCGTACATCCGCGCGGGATGCGGCCTGCTCGTGTCGATCGCGACCGGCCGTCCGTCGCCGTTTGGAAAAGAGTCCATGGCCGGCATCGTGGCACGGTCAACTCCCTTGTGGGTCACACAAGTTCACGTCAGGCGGCGCAGGTCCTCCAGATACCGCAGGACCGCGGCCACCCGGCGGTCCACCCGGTCCGTGGGGGCCAGGTCGAGCTTGGCGAAGATGCTGCGGATGTGCTTGTGGACCGCGCCGTCGGTGACCACGAGGCGTTCGGCGATGGCGCCGTTGCCCAGGCCCTCGGCCATCAGGGCGAGGACGTCACGCTCGCGCGGGCTGAGCCGTTCGAGGCGGCTGTCCTGGCGGGAACGCGTGAACAACTGCGCGACCACCTCGGGGTCGATGGCGGTGCCACCGCCCGCCACCCGGTGCAGCGCGTCCAGGAACTCCTCGACACGGCCCACCCGTTCCTTGAGCAGATAGCCGAGCCCGCCCACGCCCTCGCTCAGCAGCTCGGTGGCGAAGCTCTGCTCCACGTACGCGGAGAGCACCAGGACCGCGAGGTCGGGCCGGCGGCGCCGGGCCCGCACGGCGGCGACGATGCCCTCGTCGGTGTGGGTCGGCGGCATCCGCACGTCGAGGATGGCGACGTCCGGCTTGTGCTCGTCGATCGCGGTGAGCGCCTCGTCGGCCGTGCCCGCGGTGGCCACCACGTCCAGGCCCTCGGCGCGCAGCAGCAGGGCGAGCCCCTCGCGCAGCAGGGGGTCGTCCTCGGCCATCACGATCCGCATGGAAGCTCCACTTTCAGGGTGGTCGGGCCGCCCGGCGGGCTGGCCAGGGACAGGGTGCCGTCGTGGGCCGCGACCCGGCGGCGGATGCCGGTCAGCCCGGAGCCGCCGTGCTCGTCGGCGCCGCCCCGGCCGTCGTCCTCGACGCACAGGGTGAGACGTCCGCCCTGGCTGCGCGCCGTGACGGTGGCGTGCGCGGCGCCGCTGTGCTTGGCGATGTTGGTCAGCGCCTCGGCGACGACGAAGTAGGCGGTGGCCTCGACGGAGGCGGCGCACCGCGCGGGTACGTCGACGACGATCCGGCACGGCACCGCGCAGTCGGCCGCCAGACCGGACAGCGCGCCCTCGAGCCCGCGGTCGGCGAGGACCGGCGGCAGGATGCTCCGGGAGACGGTGCGCAGCTCGGCGAGGGCCTGTTCGGCGGCGGACTGGGCGCGTTCGAGGAGTTCGTCGGCGCCGGCGGGGTCGCGGGCGACCATACGGCGGGCCGCGCCGAGCAGGACCGTGACGGAGACGAGGCGGTTCTGCGCGCCGTCGTGCAACGACCTTTCGATACGGCGCAGTTCGGTGGCGTGGGCGTCGAGGGCGGCGGCCCGGGTGGCGGTGAGCTCGGCGACCCGCAGCGAGAGGTCGGTCTCCGGACCGGCCGCCAGCAGCGCGCGTCCCGGGCGGGCCTGCAGCCGGGCCATGCCGGGGCCGAGCCCGAGGAGGATCAGAATCCAGCCGATGCCCAGCAGGGCCACCGCGAGCGCGTCCGGCCAGGAGTGCGCGGTGCCGATCCCGATGGAGGTGGCGGTCGCGTCCTTCGGCGCCAGCTTCCAGTACAGGGGGAAGGCGCTGTCGCGCACGGCGGAGATCGGGAGCAGGACCCCGAGCAGCCCCACCAGCAGTCCCAGGGTGGCGTGCTGGGCCAGCCAGCGCAGTTCGCGTCGGGTGGTGGCGTCGACCAGGGCGGCGCGCAGCCGGGTGGGCGGCGGGTCGGGTGCCAGGACCTCGGGACCCCAGCGGCCCAGTCGCCGCCGCTCCCGCTCCGCCAGCGCGTGCAGGGCCCGCAGCAGCGCGGGCGCCATGAGCAGCCCCACGCCGGCCACGCCGGTCAGCGCGGCGACGGCCAGCCACAGCAGCACGAGCAGGGCCAGGAAGGCGGTGCCGAGCCCGGAGACGAGCTGCGCGATCGCGGCACCGGCGGAGCCCAGGGCCCGTACGACGGTGTCCTTGAGCCCGGTGTGCGCAGTCTCCGTCCGGACGGCCATGCGCGCCCTCCCTTCGTCGCGAAGGACCTTATGCCGCATGCCCGTTCGCCGTCAGCCGCGGGGCCGGGAAGTACAGCCTGCTGTACCTCGCACCGGGCGGGCTGCGGGATCGGCCCGGGGGGTGCCCGGTCCCTAGCGTCGAGGACGACAGCCGACCTCGGGAGGAACACCGTGCCGAACACCGACCCCTACCGTCTGACCAGCGCCGACACCACACCGTCTACCACCACCGTGAGCCGCGGCGAGGTGGCCCGCGCGCTGTTGTGGAGCCTGGTGGTGATCAGCGCCGTCGCCAACATGGCCGCCTCCTACGGCGACGCCAACACCTGGATCCATCTGGCGTGCGGCGCGGTCACCGTGCTGTGCGGCGGCACCCTCGTCGTGCGCAACCTGCGGGGCCGTCGGTGAACCCGGCGATCGCCCTGGACCGGGTCAGCAAGGACTATCCGGGGGGCGTACGGGCGCTCGACGAGGTGTCGCTGACGGTGGAACGCGGCATGTTCCTCGCGGTGATGGGGCCCTCGGGTTCCGGCAAGAGCACGTTGATGCACTGCGCCGCCGGGCTGGACTCGCCGACCTCGGGCAGTGTCCGCATCGACGGGCGGGAGATCGCGGGCCTGAACGAGACCCGCCGTACCGAACTGCGCCGGGAGCGCGTCGGGTTCGTGTTCCAGGCGTACAACCTGATCCCCTCGCTCAGCATCGAGGACAACATCACCCTGCCGCTGCGGCTCGCGGGGCGGACCCCGGACCACGACTGGCTGCGCACGCTGGTGGAGCGCGTGGGCCTCGCCGACCGGCTCACCCACCGCCCGGCCGAACTCTCCGGCGGCCAGCAGCAACGGGCCGCCGTGGTCCGGGCGTTGGTGGCCAGGCCGGCCGTCGTGTTCGCGGACGAACCGACCGGCGCGCTCGACCTGCGCAGTGCCCACGAGGTCCTCGACCTGCTGCGGGACCTCGTCCAGGACCTCCACCAGACCGTCGTCATGGTCACCCACGACCCGGCCGCCGCGGCCCGCGCCCACCGCGTCCTGGTGATGGCCGACGGCAGCGTGGTCGATGCCCTCGACAAACCGACGGCCCCCGAACTGGCCGACCGCCTGGTCATGTTGGGCGAGTCCTGAGCCGAGCCCCACGCGACCAGCCATCCCACGGATGTCCGCGCAGACAAGCGCCGCCGCCCGCGCCACCCCACGACCGCCCGCCGAGCGTCTCGCGGCGCCCGGGGCATGCGCCGCCCCCTCGCCTCACCGCCCCCTCGCCTCACCGCACGGACCCCCACCGCACGACGCTCACCGCCCGCCCCACCCCCGACCGAAAGGGAAATGAACCATGCTTCGTCTCGCCACGCAGATGGTCCGGCATCGGCTCAGCGCGCTGATCGCCGTGGCCTGTGCGGTGCTCGGCGGTGCCGCGTTGATCACCGCCACCGGGGTGCTCGCCGAGTCCGGGCTGCGGTCCCACCTGCCCGCCGGTCGCCTCGCGGGCGCGGACGTCGTGGTCGCCGCCGACCAGGAGTACCACCCGCCCGGCGACCTGCCGATCGCCCTCCCCGAACGCCGTACCGTCCCCTCCCGGCTGGTCGGCGAGCTCGCTCATCTGCCGGGTGTCACCGCCTCCGTCGGCGACCTCGGTTTCCCCGCCGCTCTCCTCGACGCCCACGGCCGCCCCGTACCGGCCGCCGATCCGCGGTCGGCGGGGCACGGCTGGTCCTCGACACGGCTGCTGACCAGTGCCCGGATCGACGGCAGCGCGCCCGCCGGGGCCGCCGAGGTCGCCGTCGACAGCGCCACGGCCGCCGCGGCCGGCGTCCGGCCGGGCGACCGCGTCCGGATCGTCGCCGCCGGACGCCAGGCCGCCGCCTACCACGTCTCGGCGCTCGTCGACGCCCCGGGCGCCGGCGTCTACTTCGCCGACCCGACGGCCGTACGGCTCTCCGGCCGCGGCGACCGGGTCGACCTGGTCGGCCTGCGCACCGCGCCCGGCGCCGGGGAACGGGTCGCGGCGGAGGTCCGTACGAAACTGAAGGGCACCGGCCTCGTCACCGCGACCGGAGCCGGACGCGGCGACCTGGTCGCGCCCGGCGAGGGCGCGTCCCGTTCGCTGCTGATCCTGCTGGCCGGTTCGCTCGCCGGGGTCATCCTGCTGATCACCGGGTTCGTCACCGCGAGCGCGCTCGCCGTGTCGATCGCCGGTCAGCGCCGGGATCTCGCGCTGATGCGGGCCGTCGGCGCCACGCCGAAGCAGATCCGCCGGCTGGCCGCCGCCCAGTCCACGGTGGTCGCGGCCGTGGCCGTCGCTCCCGGTGCGGGGCTCGGCTATCTGCTCGCCGGGCAGTTCCGCCGGCTGCTCGCCGACCAAGGGGTCATCCCCTCCGGACTCCCGCTCACCGTCAGCCCGTTGCCCGCCCTCGCCACCGTCCTGCTGATGGCACTGGCCGTGCAGCTCTCCGCCCGGGGCTCGGCGTGGCGCACCTCGCGGATGCCGGCGACCGAGGCGGTCGCGGAGTCGCGCAGCGAACCCCGCGCCCCCTCGCGGACCCGGACCCGGATCGGCCTGCTGATCGTGGTCGCCGCGACCACCATGTCGGTCGTCCCCCTGTTCTCCCGCACCGTCATCGCCGCGACCGCCACCTCCATCGCGGGCATCCTCGGCGCGATCGGACTGGCGCTGTCCGGTCCCGCGCTCGTCCGGGGCATCGGCGCCGTCGCGGCCCGGCGCACCCGCACCGGGGCCTCCGCGCCGACCTGGCTGGCGATGGCCAACGTGCGGGCCTACGCGCTGCGCAACGCGGGGATCGTCAGCACGCTGGCGATGGCGGTCGTGTTCGTGCTGACGTACACCCTCACCCAGACCACCGTGCTGGCCGCCACCGCCGACGACACCCGCACCGGCACCACCGCCCAACTGCGGCTGACCGCCCCGGCGTTGGGAGGGCTGCCGGAGGGCACACTCGCCGCGGTGCGCGGGACGCCCGGTGTGCGGGCGGCGGCGCCCGTCGGGTCGACGACCGTGGTGTGGCCGTACAGGATGCTCGGCGACACGGAGACCGACTCCGGCTCGGCGATGATCCTCACCCCGGACGCGGCGCACGTCCTCGACCTGGACGTGAAGGAGGGCGGCCTGGACCGGCTCACCGGCACTGCCGTCGCCGTCAGCAGCGACGTCGTCCGCTCGCGGGGCGCCGGGCTGGGGAAGCGGGTACGGCTGGTGCTCGGCGACGGCACCCCGGTCGAGGCGACGGTGGTCGCCGTCTACGGCCGCGGGCTGGGCTTCGGCACGGTGGCGCTGTCCCGGGACCTGGCCGCCGGACACACCACGACGCGGCTCGACCAGAGCCTGCTGGTCCGGACCGACGGCACGGCGGCCGCGCGGCAGGCCCTGACCGCCCTCGCCGCCGCCCGGCCGGGGCTGACGCTCGCGGAGACGGCTCCCGCGTCGGGCCTGCGGAACGCCCCGCCGGAGGTGTGGATCAACCTGGCCACCATCGTGGTCCTGCTGGTCTACCTGCTGCTCAGCATCGCCAACAAGCTGGTCGCCGCGACCGCACAGCGCCGGGTCGAGCTGGGCGCGCTGCGCCTCAACGGCACGACCCCGCGTCAGATCCGCACGATGATGCGCCGTGAGGCGGCGGTGACGGCCGCGACGGCACTCGTCACGGCCCTGCTGCTGTCGGCCGTACCGCTCGCCCTGCTCGGCCAGGGTTTCCTCGGCCGCCCCTGGCCGTCCGGACCGGTCTGGCTGCTGCCCGCGCTCGCCGTCACGGTCACCGCCACGGCGTTCCTCACCACGGAACTCCCCACCCGCCAGGCCCTGCGCACCCCGCCGGCCGACGCCATCCGGGCCCAGTGACCCCGGGTCGGGTCAGCCGTGGTTCCTCCGGGGCAGCGCACGGACCGCGAGTGCCGTGCACAGGGCGGCCATGGGCAGTTCGGCACCCAGGGCCATCGCGACGGCCGTGGTGAGTTCGGGGCCCGGCGCCGAGGTCGTCACGTCGAACCAGGCGTCGACAACCAGCAGCGCGGCCGTCGCCGTGGCCGTGAGACAGAAGCGGGGGTCCCGGCGCAGCAACAGCCGGCCGGTGGCGGCCAGACCGAGCGCCTCCAGGGCGTCGAGCCCCACCCAGGCGGCGGACCAGTGCCGGACCTGGGCCGTGTCCGGCAGGGTCTTCGCCAGGACGACGAGCCAGGGCACCATCGCGACACCGCAGCCGACGAACGCCGGCCCCAGATACCGGGACCGGAGCCCGGTCCCCGAGCGAGGTGCAGGGGACCTCAGCGGCGGGCGGTCCTGCACCGCCTGCCGGACTCCCGAGTCGTCCGTGTGCGCTGTGTGCATGGCGTCCTCACCCCGTTCGTGTTCGCCAAGTGCCGCCGTCCGACGGCCTGTTCACCAGCCTGGGCGTCGGGGCGGCGGCTGTCGGTAACGGCCGGGTCCGGGTTCGGGGTGGTGCCTGCTTCACCATGGATCCTGCGGACAGGTGCATGGTCCGGGCCCCACCCCGGGTCCTACGGTCGGTGCATGACACTCCCCTCCGCACTGGGGCCGCCCGCCCGTCTGCTGCGCCGCCGGATCGGGACGGCCCGGCGGGACACCGCCTTCCTCGCCTCGGGCGTGCTGCCGCATCTCGCCGCCGTACCGGCGTGGCTGTCTCTCGGCGCCAAGCCGGTCCTCAAGGCGGTCCACACGTGGGGCGTCCTCCTCCCCGGGCTCGTCTCGGTCTTCCTCCTGCTCCCGCTGCTCGCCCTCCCGCTGACTGCGGTCCAGCGGTGGCGGTACGCCGAACTCCTCGCCGTGGACATCCCGCGCTCCCCGTCGGCCGAAGGGCCGCGCCTTCGGCGGGCGTTGCGGCTGCTCGTCTCCGCCGAGACCTGGCGGCGGGTCGCCTACCACACCCTCCTGGGACCGGTCCTCGCCGTCGCGGAGGTGCTGGTGCTCGCGGTGTGGGGCGCGGGCGTCGTCTGCGCCACCGTCTATGCGTGGATGTGGGCGGTGCCGGACACGGGCGTCGCCGACCTGTACACGGTCCAGGCGGCGTACGTCACCGCCGCCGGGCTGCTGCTGCTCGCCGCCGCGCCCTGGTGCGCCGGGACGGTGACCCGGGTGGAGAGCCGCGCGGCACGGGCGCTGCTCGGGCCGAGCCGCGCCCAGCGGCTGGAGCGGCGGGTCACGGACCTGTCGGTGAGCCGGGCCGACCTGGCGGAGGCGGCCGACGCCGAGCGGCGCCGCATCGAACGCGATCTGCACGACGGCACCCAGCAGCGGCTGGTCTCCCTCGCGGTCAACCTCGGGCTCGCCCGGGCCACGCTCAAGGACCTGCCCGAGGAGGCCCGCCGGGTCATCGACGAGGCGCACCGCGAGGCCAAGGAGGCCATCAGCGAACTCAACGACCTGGTACGGGGGTTGCACCCCGCGGTGCTCGACGACCGCGGCCTCGACGCGGCGCTGTCCGGACTCGCCGCGCGGGTACCGTTGCCGGTGCGCCTGCACGTCGACCTGGACGGGCGGCCGGCGCCCGCCGTGGAGTCGGTCGCGTACTTCGTCGTCTCCGAGGCGCTGGCCAACGTCACCAAGCACGCCCGCGCCGGCCGGGTGGAGGTGACGGTACGGCGGATGGGGAGGGTGGTGCGGGTGCAGGTCACCGACGACGGGGTGGGCGGCGCCGACCCGGCCGCGGGCACCGGACTGACCGGGCTGGCCGGACGCGTCCGGGCCGTCGACGGCACCTTCCGCATCGACAGCCCGGTCGGGGGCCCGACCACGCTGGTCGCGGAGCTGCCGTGCGGGCGGTGATCGCCGAGGACTCGGTGCTGCTGCGGGTGGGCCTGGTCAGGGTGCTGCAGACGGCGGGCTTCGAGGTGGGCGCCGAAGTGGGCGACGCGGAGGCCCTGCTGGCGGCGGTCGAGGAGCAGCGGCCCGACCTGGCGCTGATCGACGTCCGTATGCCGCCCGGGTTCAGCGACGAGGGCGTGCGCGCGGCGCTGTCGATCCGCCGCCGGTGGCCGGGGACCGCCGTCGTCCTGCTCTCCCAGTACGTCGAGGAGCGCTACGCCGCCGACCTGCTCACCGCCGACACCAGCGGCGTCGGCTATCTCCTCAAGCAACGCGTCGCCGACGTCGAGGAGTTCGCGGCCACGGTACGGCGGGTGGCGGCCGGCGGTACGGCCCTGGACCCGCAGGTCGTCGCCCAGTTGCTGCTGCGCCGGGACAGCGACCCGCTGGAGCGGCTCACTCCGCGCGAGCGGGAGGTGCTCGCGCTGATGGCGGAGGGCCGGTCGAACGCCGCCATCGCCGAGGACCTGGTCGTCACCGACAGCGCGGTCGCCAAGCACATCAACAACATCTTCGCCAAGCTCGACCTGCCCCCGGCGGACGCCCACCACCGACGCGTCCTCGCGGTCCTGCGGTTCCTGGGCGCGACCCGGGGCTAGGGCGAAAGTCCCGCCTGCCCCGCGACGCCCGGCACGCTCCCCCACGCTCGAACCACCTCGCGCCGGGGGACCCCCATGACGCCGCAGGGCCCGCCCTCCGGGCGGACGGCGGGACTCTCGCAACAGGCCCTGGGGCGGGCCCGGCCGGCAGCCGAGCGCTGCCTCGAACTGCCTCGGGGTCAGTGCGCCGGTCGGCCGGTCAGGTCGTCCAGTTCGGCGGCGAACAGGCGTGCCGGGTCGAAGCCCATGCCGGTGAAATGGCCGGCGAGTTCCAGGGACAGCACGCCGTGCAGCCGGGTCCAGAAGGTCAGGGCGCGGTGCAGGACCGCGGGCGGTGCCGGATGGCCGCCCGCCCAGGCGCGATGGCCTTCGAGGTGTTCGTCGAACGGTGTCGCGGGGCCGGCCGGGGGCAGCTCGGCGCAGGCGTCCAGCAGCATCGCCATGATCTCGACCGCGATCGCGGTGATGTCCTCGGGCGCGTGGTAGCCGGGGACGGGCGTGCCGTAGATGAGGAAGTAGCGCTGGGGATCCTCCAGCGCCCAGTCGCGCAGGGCGTGCGCCAACGCCGTCACGTCGGTGCCGGACTCCGCGGTCGCGCGGAAGGTGTCCGCCAGGCTCCGGTACGCGTCCCGGACGAGCTCGGTGATCAGCTCGTCCCGCCCGCCGAAGTACCGGTACAGGGCCGGTCCGCTCATGCCCATCCGCTTGGCGATCGCGTTGAGGGACAGCGCCGAGGCGCCCGCCGTGGCGATCTGCTCCCACGCGTGTTCCTTGATCTCCGTGCGCACCTGGGCGCGGTAGCGCTCGCGGGGGCTCTTCGCTTCCGAACTCACCATAGTTAGAGGGTATCACTGAAGTTATTGACACTTCCGCTCTCGGTGGGTTACAACTTCTAACGAACACGAAAGCCAGTAACCAACCGAAGCGGTGGAGGTCGTCATGCGTACCGAGGAACTCGTCGAGGTCGTCCTGCCGGGCAAGGTCGAGCCCGAGGGGCTGCGGATCCGGCACGGAGCCGTCCCCACCCCGGGCCCCGGTCAGGTCCTGATCCGCATGGAGGCGACCGGCGTCTCTTTCGCCGAGCAGCAGATGCGCCGGGGCCGCTACTACGACCAGCCGCCCTTCCCCTTCGTCCCGGGGTACGACCTCGTCGGCACCGTCCAGAGCACCGGCGAGGGCGTCGAGCCGGGCCTGGCCGGCACCCGGGTGGCCGCGCTGCTCAAGGTCGGCGGCTGGGCGAGCCACGTCCTGGTCGACGCGGCGGACGTCGTGCCGGTGCCCGAGGGGATCGACGCGGCCCAGGCGGAGACCCTCGTCGTCAACGGCGTCACCGCCTGGCAGATGCTGCACCGCAAGGCCCGCGTCCGCGCCGGGCACACGGTCGTGGTGTACGGCGCCAACGGGGGCGTCGGCTCGGTCCTGGTCCAGCTCGCCCTGGCCGCGGGCGCGCGCGTCATCGGCACGGCGTCCGTACGGCACCACGACGCCCTGCGTGAGCGGGGGGTCGTCCCCGTCGACTACCGCGCGGCCGACGTCGCCGCCCGCATCCGCGAGTTCGCCCCGGGCGGGGTGGACGCCGTCTTCGACCACGTCGGCGGGCGCGGCATCGTCGACTCCTGGCGGCTGCTGGCCCCCGGCGGCACCCTCGTGTCGTACGGCAGCGCCTCCACCCGGGACGCCGAGGGCTCGAAGCAACTGCCCGTGCTGAAGCTGCTGGGCCGGGCGTGGCTGTGGAACGCGCTGCCCAACCGCCGCCGCGCCTGCTTCTACAACGTCTGGGCCGGCCGCGCCCTGGCGAAGAACCGCTTCCGCTCCCGGCTGCGCGCCGACCTCACCGAGGTCTTCGCGTCGCTCCGGCGCGGTGACCTCACCGCCCAGATCGCCGCTGAACTCCCCCTCACCGACGCCCCCGAGGCCCTGCGCCTGGCCGAGTCCGGCACGGTCGCCGGCAAGGTCGTACTGCGCCCGTGAGCAGGGTCCAGCCCCCTCACTTCGCCGGAACGCGGGACGGCCCGGGTGCGATGACCCGGGCCGTCCTTGAGCGGTGACGCACGTCAGCCGTGGCGGCTCGCCTTCGCGAGGGCCGGGACGAAGCGCAGGGCGTCCACCGTGCCGACGCCGGTGGCGAGGTCGTAGCCGTTGACCGCCTTGTAGCCGGTCACACCCTGGTAGCTGTTGTCCGTGCCGTCGTTGACGTCGACGACGCCGTTGCGCCCCGCGTGGTGGGCGTAGAGGCCGTACAGGGCCTGCTGGATGTTGCCCACCCGGTGGCCGGCCACCTGGTCGGCGAGGGCGACGATGCCCGCGAAGAGCGGGGTGGCCTCGCTGGTGCCGCCGGTGACGTCCCAGCCGACGGCGGTCGGGTCGTAGCTGGAGTAGATCCAGGCGCCGCCGTTGACCGCGGCGGCCATCGAGACGTCCGGGGTGCCGCGGCGGGCGCCGACGACCTTCTTCACACCGTTCTGGAAGGCCGGGCGGGTGAACACGTGGGACTGGCCGCCACCGCCGGAGCCGTAGTCGTTGTAGACGCTGTCCGGCTTGACGCGCTCGCCCTTGTCGTCCAGGTGCAGCTGCGTACCGCCGATCGAGGTGACCAACGGGTCCGAGGACGGCCAGGAGTTGACCCGCTTGTCGTAGTACGTCTTGCCGTCCAGCTGGAGGTCGGTCGCGCCGCCGTCACCGGAGGCGGCCAGCACCGTCACATGCTTCTTGTCGGCGTCCTTGAAGGCGTACCGCAGCTTCTTGATGCTGGAGAAGTCGCCCTTGTCGAAGCCGGGGAAGGTGTTCTCGGTGGCACCGAAGCTCTGGCTGATGACATCGCCGACGCCGTGGTCGATCAGGTGCTTCTCGGCGTCCATCATCTCCGGCAGACCGGTGGTGCCCTCGGTCTCGGAGACCGCCGTCTCCACCAGGACGATCTTGGCCGCGGGCGCCACCGCGTGCGCCATCTCGACGTCGAGGGTGCTCTCGCCGGCCCAGCCGGTCATGTCCTCGTTCTTGGGGTCGAAGACGGGGACGTTGCCCCACTTCACCACCTGCACCTTGGTGCTGGGCAGCCCGAACTGCCTGCTGTAGACGTCGAGATCGTGCTGCACGGTCGGCGAACCGTAGGAGTCGACGATGACGATGGTGCGTCCCTTGCCCGTGACGCCCTTCTTGTACAGCGCGTTCAGGTCGTACGCGGTGCGGTACTGCAGCGGGTTGTAGCAGTTGATGTGCCACTTGGCCTGGCACTGCTCACTGCTGAGCGGGCTGCTCACACCGTGGACCAGGGTGTGCCCGGCGACGGCCGGTACCGCCAGGGTGTGCGGTACGGCGGCGGGCGCGGCGGTCCCCAGTGCGGTGACCGCGAGGGCGGCGGCCGACGTGGCGGCCGCGAGGCCCAGCCCGGAACGGGCTATGTGCATGGATCCCCCTGGATTCGGAGTCTCACGAAGTGATCGCGATGTGATCGCGAGAGGTCTCCGCGCATCCCATCGAATGGGTCATGCACATATCAAGGTCATTGAACGGACGATTCCGAACCCTTTACCCGCGACGGACCGCCGGGTGGTGCTCCCTTGACTTCTGGTCAGCCGCCCTCCCGCTTGATCCACTCACTGCCGCCCAGTGGGTAGTCGTAGCCCGGCCGGTTGGCATCCGCGCTGGTACGGAACGGTGTACCCGAGTTGTCGATGTGGACCGTGCCGCGGCGGCTGCCGCTGGACCAGTCCAGGGTGAGGTCCCAGCGGACGTCGTACGCCGTGGTGTGGGCGACGACGTAGAAGACCTCCGGGTCGGACTCGCTGACCTTGTACGGGAAGTCGCGCTGGCCGCCCTTGACGGTGACCGTGGGGCTGCCGCCGTCGAGGGCGATGTCGAAGGACTTGGTGTCCACCCCGCCGCCGCAGCCGACGCCCATCGAGTAGTCGTTCCAGGCGAGCGGCGCGCCCTTGCTCAGGACGCGGACGTGCAACGCCTCCAGTACGACCGTCTCCGCGCCGGTCCCCTGGACGGTGAGGGCTATCTCCTGCTCGCCCGAGGAGACCGCCCCGTACGCGGCGGCCCAGCGCGGCGCGTCCTGCTCACTGGCCGGCGGTCCGACCTGCGCGGGTTCGCTGTCGACCAGGAAGTGCTGGCTGCACGGACTGTCGTAGACGTAGGGCCGGGTGCCGACGGTGAGCGGTACGGCGCCACCGGTGGCGTTGGCGGCGGGCTTCTCGGTGCTCCGCGCGCCGCCGCGCTTCGACGTGCCGGCCCCCGAACCCGCCGAGCCGGAGGGGGAGACGGAGGCCGACGCGCTCGCTCCGCTCGGGGACGGGGGCGCGGAGGACTTCCCGGCGTCCGCCGTGCCGTCGGCCCGCTCCGTCACCCCGGCCGGCCGCCGGGCGGCCGTGTCGTCCCCGCTGAACGGCTGCACGGCGAGCACCACGGCTCCCACCACGGCGGCCGCGGCGACGGAGGCGATCAGCGCGGTACGGCGGCCACGCCCGGGCCGACGCGACGGCACGGATCCGCCGGGAATGTCTACTACGACCGGCTCATCGTCGTCGACATCGGCCTGCTCCTGTGGGTGTGCGGAGGAGGAGAGTGACGTGACGGGCGGTGCGGCCGAACTGTCCGCAGTTACCGCGCTGTTGGAGCCCGCTGCCGGATCGGAACCGGTCACCGCTCTCCGGTCCGAGTCCGCCGGCGCGCCCTGATCCGTGTCCGCCGCCGCCTCGGCCGCCGTCCCCGCCTCGGCCCTGCGCCCCCGCGCCGCGTCCGCCAGGATCCAGCGCCGGTGCAGCTCCACCAGCTCCTCCGGAGTCGCCCGGCAGACCCTGGCGAGGCGCTCCACCGGCGCGTACTCGACCGGCACCGCGGTGCCGTTGCAGTAGCGGTGCAGCGTCGACGTACTCATGTGGAGCCGCTTGGCGAGCACCCCGTAACTCAGCCCCGAGCGGTCCTTCAACTCCCGTAGCAGCCGCGCGAACTCCTCGGTCCGCTCGGCCTCCGTTGCTCCCGACACCCGTTCCCCTCAACCCCCGCGTTCCAGTCGCGCGTTCCAGGGCCCCTGTGTTCGCCCTGGTCAGCGCCTGTTCCGGCGTTCCGGCGTCCCCAACTGCCCGCTGGGCGTGGCGGTTGGGACGGATCGCCGCACAAGCTTCGGTCATCCAATCACCACCACCACCCGAACACCGAAGGGCTCAGACGCATGTTCAAGCTCCGCACCTCCCGCACCCGTCTCGCCGGCGTCGCCGCGACCGCCGTTCTCGCCGCGCTCTCCCTGACCGCGTGCGGTGACGGGACGGGCGCCAAGAACGAGGGTGCCGCGAGGAGCAGCTCCACGAACGCTTCGTCGGACGTGGTTCCGGCCGGCTCCGTCGCCACCCCGCACCCCAGTGGCTCGGCGAGCGCGACGGCCTCGACGGTTTCCAAGAGCTCCACCCGCTCGACCGGTACCCGTTCGACCACCGCCCGTTCGAAGCGGACCGTGCGCACCCCCGCCCCGAAGGCCCCCGCCCCGGCCGGCAAGCCGGTCACCTGCGAGGGGTCCAACACCCGTACGGTCGCTGCCCCGTTGACCCGGCCCGTGAACCACATGCTGCTCACCGTGACCAACACCGGCAGCAGGACCTGCTACCTCTACGGCTACCCGGCCCTCCAGTTCACCGACGCCCAGTCCGTGCCCCCGGTCATCGAGGCGTCGAAGCCGCAGGCGGTCGTCACCCTCCAGCCCGGCGAGTCCGGTTACGCGTCGGTGAGCCTGTCCGCCACCGACGGCAGCGGCACCGACGGCCGCACGGTGAAGTCCCTCGCCGTCCACTTCTTCGGCCGCTCCCTGTCCGGGAGCGTCGGCGCCCCTGCCCACCCCGCGCTGCCGGCCAAGGGCGTCTGCATCGACGACTCGCTCGCGGTCAGCTACTGGCAGCAGTCGATGGACGACGCCCTCGGCTGGTAAGTCCGGCCGGGCTCCCCGCACCGTAGGGAAACAACAACCCAAACGTTTGGGCTCATCCATTGACCCAAACGTTTGGGTTCGTCATTCTGGCGTTCCGAAGGGGGAGCCGATGAAGCAAAAGAAGTCCGTGGTCCTCGGGTTCCTGGCCGGTGCCGTCGTCGCGGCCGGGCTGTGGGGTGCGGCGCGGGGGCTCGCCGGACTGGCCTACGACCAACGCAATGACAGAATCGTCCTGTTGTGGCTCCTGGTGACCGCCGTGGTGTTTCTCGCCATCGTGCAGATGAGCGAACAGGGCTGGATCGCGGCCCTGTTCGCCGTGGCGGTCTGCGCGATGCCGATGCTGCGTCTGCACGTGCTGCACCAGGAGGCGTTCCACGACCGCGGCCGGGTCGAACGGGCCGTCCTGACAGCCGAGTACGAGCAGAGCTCGATGGACGGCAGCAGTTACTCGTACGACGTGAAGGTGCCCGGCGCGACAGCGGTCGGCGGACTGGACACCGGTGCACAGCGGTTGAGAGTCGGCCGCACGGTGACCGTCACCGTCGACCCCCTCGGCGAGGTCGCCCCCGCCCTGGGCCGCCGTACGGGCGCGCCGACCGTCACCCGCGCCCTGGAGACGGGTGCCGAGGCGACCATGGCGTTGGTGGCCGTCGGGTTCGGCGCCTGGCGGGGACTGCGGCGCCCCGTGGTGGGAGAGCCGTAACGGCATCGCTCTCGAACCCTAGGCCGTCAGCCGAGGGACGGGCCGACCGGACCGCCCGTCGAGGCGCGGGCCATCAGCTCCGGGCGCAGCCGCTCGGAGCCGGCGCTCTCTCCGGCGATCAGGCGCACCAGCTGGCGTACGGCGATCCGGCCGAGGTCGGCCATGGGGGAGCGGACACTGGTGAGCGGGACGGGCAGTTCGGCGGCGAGCGGGGTGTCGTTGAAGCCGGCCAGGGCCAGGTCCTCGCCGAGGCGCAGGCCGAGGTCGCGGGCGGCGCCGATGGCCCCGATCGCGGCGAGGTCGTTGACGGCGAACACGGCGGTCGGCCGGTCGGGGCGGCCGAGCAGTTCCGTGGCGGCGCGATGCCCGCCGGTGGTGTCGAAGCCGCAGTGGCGGACGCGGTGGGATGGCAGGGGCAGCCCGGCCTCGCGGTAGCGGTCGGTGAAGCCTGCGGTGCGGTCGGCGCCCGTACTGGCGAACGGCTCACCCGCGATCACCGCGACGTCCCGGTGTCCCAGGGCCAGGAAGTGCTCGGCGACCAGCCGGCCGCCGAGCCGGTCGTCGCAGGTCACCGCCGGAAGACCGGTCCGGGTGCGGCGGTTGACGAGGACGAACGGGGCGCGTTCGAGCGCCGGGTCGGTGAGCGCGGCGCCGTCCAGATGCGCGTCCCCGATGATCAGGCCGTCCACCCGGCGGCCCAGCACCATCGCGATCCGCTCGCGCTGCAGGGCGGGGTCGTCATGGGTGTTGGTGACGAAGGTCGACAGGCCGTGCTCGGTCGCCTCCTCCTCCACGCCCTCGTAGATGGTCGCCACGACGATCTCGGACAGCCGGGGGAACAGCACGCCGACGAGGTTGCTGCGGCGGGTGCGCAGGCTGGTGGCGTGCGGGTTGGGCCGGTAGCCGAGTTCGTCGGCGAGTTCCCGGATCCGCCGGGCGGTGTCGCCGGAGGCGGCGCCCTTCTGCGCGTCCGCCGGGCCGTTGAGCACCCGCGAGACCGTCGAGACATGCAGCCCCAGGCGCGCCGCGATGCCCTGCAACGTCACCGGCCGTCCGTCACCCGCCACACCCGACACCTGCTCACCGCCACCCGATCCGCGCGCCTCGTCCCCCCCATTCTCACCGGCGGCCCGCTCGCTCCGCCCCGGGGTTCAGCGCACCGGGAAGCCGAAGGAGTAGCCCTGCCCCTTGAGCCAGGGGAGGATCCGGCGCAGCGCCTCGACGGTCTGGGAGCGGTCGCCGCCCGCGTCGTGGAAGAGGAGCGTCGGACCGTTCGGCACTTCCCGCTGGACGGTGGCGACGATGGCGTCCGTGCCCGGCCGCTCGAAGTCCTTGGAGTCCACGTTCCAGCCCAGCGGCCGCATGCCCCGGGAGGCGGCCAGCTTGCGGCTGTAGGGGGTGAACGCCCCGCCGGGCGCCCGGTAGTACATCGGCCGTACGCCCCCGGACGCCTCGGTGATCATGCGCTCGGCGTCGAGTATCTCCCTGGACTGGTAGGCCTCGGGCTTCTTGTCCATGGTGGTGTCGTGCGAGACCGAGTGGTCGCACAGCCGGTGGCCGGCCGCGACCACCTTCCTCACCAGGTCGGGGTGGGCCTGCGCCTGCGTCCCCACCATGCAGAACGTGGCCTTCACCCCGTACTGCCGCAGCACGTCGAGCACCTGGGGCGTCCACACCGGGTCGGGACCGTCGTCGATGGTGATGTTGACGCCGCGGGCGCCCTTGTCGGAGGCGTGGACGATGGTCACGGCCACCGGCTTGACCTCGGTGTTCCGCTTGGCCGACGCGTTCGTCCGCGGCGACGACCCGTTCACGGCACCCGCCTGCGCGGTCCACACCGAGGCCCCGGCGGCCAGCAGCGTCACCCCGAGCGCCGCGCCGATCACCTTGCCGTACCAGCCCCGCCCACCGACGTGCCGTGCCATGTCCGCCCCGCTTCCGCTCAGTTCCTCGCCCGCCCTCGGCCGCGCTGCGGCCACCTGGCAGGACGAGCGGAGCGGACCCGGGGATGCGTCCGTTACGGATCACGGACAATTCCGGGGGAGTTCGCGGACAACCCGCTCGGCCCGGCGTGCGGCCGGTCCGGAATAAACTCCTCTCATGTCGAACCCAGATGAGCTGCTTGTCGCCATCTCCGCCGCGGTGGAGTCCGAGCGGAGCAATCAGATGGCGCTCACCGTGGTCGTCGGCGGTGCCGTCATCACCGGCCGGCTGGCGCCCGAGGCCGTGTGGCGCGAGCGGGTGGCGGAGGTCCTGAAGAACTCGGACCGCCTCGGCCCGTTCTCCGACGTCTTCGCCGGCCCACCGCGAGCGAAGGGCCCCGCACGCGGCGAGGCGCCCACCCATCTGCACTTCCATCTCGCCCGGATCCTGCAGGGCAGCCTCGGGATCCCGGAGACGGGCGGCATGTACCGCGTCGCGATCAAGGACGTCAGCGCGTGGACGGTGGGCGACCTCACCTACACGGACCGCTGAGACGCGCGCCCGGCCCGGTGCCGTGCGTGACGGGGCCGCGGATCACAGGGGGTGCCAGACCGCCCCCGTCCCGTGCGGCCGTACCCGGCCGAAGACCACGTCCGCGAAGCGGATGCCGAAGCCGAGGGTGTCCGGGCGCAGGAGCTCGGCGATCAGCAGGCGCCGGTCGTGTGCGGAGCGGGCGGGGTCGGCGTCGGGGACCGCGGACCACTCCGGGTGCCGTATCTGCAGTGAGGAGACCAGGGCGTCTCCGAAGGCGAGCAGCCGGGTGCCGTGGGAGGCGATGACGAAGCCGCCCTGTTCGGCACCGTCACCGGGCAGGGCCAGGGCGTGGACCCCGGGGAAGACCTCGTCGCCCGCGAGCACCGGCCTGGTCCGGGGTCCGAGGGCCGCCACCGCGGGGTCACGGGGGTCCCACGCGGCCTTGTGGATCACGAAGTCGGCCTGCGTGAACAGGGGCGGGTCGACGCACGCCCAGCCGGTGCGGTCGGGGCGGAGGCGGGTGAAGGCCACCGTCTCGATGTCCTCGGGCGACCGCCCCAGCAGGGACAGGTTGCCGGGCAGCGAGCCGCCGTGCACCGCGCCCCGGCCGGGGTCGCCGGGGTCCTCCGGCACCGCGCGCGGACCGAACCCCGCGTCGATCAGCAGGGCCCGGCCGCGGAACTCGACGAGCAGGCCGCCGGTGTTGGCGACCAGCCGCCGGGTGTCGTTGAGGTGGGCGCCGTACCCGCTCCCGGGGCCGTCGGCGGTCCCGGGCGGCGTCCCGGCGGGCTTCAGCAGCATCGCCCCGTCGGGCACGTAGCTGACCTTCAGCTCCCCCACGCGCAGGGTGCGCACGGCGGAGGGCCGGCGCAGTCGGCTGTCGTTCACGGATGCTCTCCTCGCGGGCCAAGGTGCCCGGCGCGGCTCGGACACGGGGACGGCGCGGCCGTCCGCCGAGTGGCGGCGGACGGCCGCGCCGGGTGCGCGGACGGTGCCGGCGGGCGATGCCGTGTGCCGGACACGGGACGGCCTACGCCGCGGTCCGCTTGCGCAGTACGGTCCCCACGAGCAGGGCGCCGACGAGGGCGACGACACCGGCCGTGACCATGCCCGCGTGCAGTCCGCCCAGGATGTCGGCGCGGGACGGAGCGGCTCCCGAGGAGAGGGCGTTGGTGCGGGCGGCGGCGATCGCGCTCAGACCCGAGACGCCGATCGCGGCCACGTACTGGGGCAGCTGCGACAGGCCGCCGACGACACCCTGGTCCTCCTCCGTGACGCCCGTGGTCATGACGGTGATGAACGACACGACGCTGAAGACGTGGCCCAGCCCCATGACCGAGGACGTGACGAGCAGGGCGGCCAGGTTCACGTCCTGGGGCAGGGCGAACATCGCGACCGTGCCCACGCCCTGGATGAGCAGGCCCGCGGCCAGCACCCGCACCCCGCCGAACCGGCCCAGCAGCTTCGCGACGTACATGCCGCCGAGGGTCGCCGCCGCGCCCTCGCCGAGGTAGCTCAGACCGGCCTGCAGGGCGGTGAAGCCGAGCACGTCCTGCATGTACAGGCTGAGCAGCACGGTCGTACCGGCGCACATGCCGAAGGTGATGACACCGAACAGCCCCGACCACTTCACGGACGGCCGGTTCAGCACGGACAGCGGCACCAGCGGCTCCGGGTGGCGCCGCTCGACCAGCAGGAACGCGGCCAGCAGCACCAGGCCGCCGACGATCGGGCCGAGGGCCGCGGGGCGGGTCCAGCCCTGGTCACCGCCGGTGGAGATGCCGTAGACCAGACCGAACAGGCCGAGCGTGGCCAGGATCGCACCCGGGATGTCCATCCGCCGGGCGGCGCCGGACTCGTGGATCGACGGCAGGGCGAGCGCGCCGGCCAGCGCCACGGCGCCCATCACGCACAGCGCGACCATGGTCCAGCGCCAGCTGAAGCCGTTGGTGATGACACCGCCGCCGAGCGCGCCGAGCACGAAGCCCAGCGACATGACGGCCCCGTTGAGGCCCAGGGCGCGGGCGCGCTTGGGCCCTTCCTGGAAGTAGCCGGTCATCAGCGCGATGGCGGCGGGGGCGATCATCGCGGCGGCGGTGCCCTGGCCGATGCGGGTGGCGATCAGCATGCCGGGGCTGTTCGCGAGGGCGGCGCCGAGCGAGAACAGGGTGAACACGGCGACGCCGAGGGTGAACAGTCGCTTGCGGCCGATCAGGTCGGCGACCCGGGCGAACAGGGGCAGCAGGCTCGCCGACGGCAGCAGACTGGCGGTGGCCACCCACTGCAGGGTGCCGGCCGAGGAGAACCCGAGGGCGCTGCCGATGTCGGGCAGGGCGACGGTGACGATGGAGAAGTCCAGGCCGCACATGAAGGTGGCGCAGCACAGGGTGATCAGCACCAGCCACTCCCGTGTCCCGAAGGCGGAACCTTCGGCGGCGGGCCCGGGCGGTGCGGCGACGTCGTGCGTGGGGTGGGCGGGGGGTGAGGATTCGGTGACGGCCATGAGCGGTCCTTCCTGGCGATCCGGCTTACCTGATCAGCTTCGAATCGGGGGACCTGCGCAACAAGGACGATCTGTGCAACGATCGATTCGCTGAGCTCATCGTTCGAGGTCGCGGAAGTGAGGGGCGCGGGAGAGGCGGTCATGGAACGCCAGGAGATCGAGATTTTCCTGACCCTCGCGGAGGAGTTGCACTTCGGGCGGACCGCCGAGCGGGTGGGCGTCTCGCAGAGCCGGGTCAGTCAGACCATCGCCCGGCTGGAGCGCCGTGTCGGCGCCAAGCTGTTCGACCGCACCAGCCGCCAGGTCACCCTCACCCCCATCGGGGAACAGCTCAGGGACGACCTCGCGCCCGCGTGGCGGGGGGTCGAGGAGGCCGTGGCGAGGGCCATGGCGGCCGGGCGGGGCATCACCGGCTCGCTGCGGATCGGATTCTCCGGCGCGTTCACGGGCCATCTGCTGCACAGCCTGGCGGAGGTGTTCGGACGCCGGTATCCCGGTGTGGACGTCCAGATACGGCAGGTGCAGATCTCGGACCCCTACGGCCCGCTGCGCGCCGGGGACATCGAGCTGCAGGTCACCGAACCTCCGGTGGCCGAGCCCGATCTGACGCTGGGTCCGGTGCTGGTCTCGCAGCCGAGGGTGCTGCTGATGGCGTCCACGCACCCCTTCGCGCGGCGCGACGCGGTGAGCGTGGAGGACTTGGCGGAGGCGACGCTGCTGACGGTCGCCGGTAACGTGCCGGCGCACTGGCTGGACCATCACTTCCCGCGGCAGACGCCGTCGGGGCGGCCCATTCCGCACGGGCAGGCCATGACGCACTGGGAGGACGCGCTCTCGCTGGTACTCGCGGGCAAGGGCGTGACACCGGTGGCGGCCGCCGGCGCGCACTACTACAGCCGTCCGGGCCTGGTCTTCAAGCCGTTCACTGACGCCCCGGGCATCGACTACGCCTTCGTGTGGCCCACCGGCCACGAGACGGCCCGGTTACGGGCCTTCGTCCGGGTCGCCATGGACGAGGTCCGCGGGCTGGGCGGCCCGACGCGGGCCGTGGAGAGCCTGTGGACGGACGGGGACGCCGGCACCTGACCGGACGCCTCAGCGCAGGGCGCCGGCGCCCGCGGCGGCGAGGTACCGCTGGTCGGGGCTGTCCTGCAGCATGACGTGGTGCAGGGTGGTGGTGGACGGTGACGGGGGGATGCCGAGGTCGTCGGTCATACGGCGGTGCAGCGACTGGTAGACCTCCAGCGCCGCCGCCCGGCGGCCCGAGGCGTACAGCGCCCGCATCAGCTGGGTGTGCAGGTTCTCGTGGTACGGGTGCTCGTCGACCAGGGCGACGGCCTCCCCGACCGCCTCCTGGAAGCGCCGGCACAGCAGCAGCGCGTCGATCCGCACCTCGCAGGCCGCGAGGTGCGCCTCGTTCAGCACCCGGGCCTGCACGGTGAGCCGGCTGCCGTGCCGGACGTTGCCGAAGGGCGCGCCGCGCCACAGGGCCAGTGCGTCGCTCAGCACCTCGGTGGCGGTGTGCGCCTCGCGCTTCTCCAGCAGCCCGCGGGCCTCCAGGACCAGCCGCTCGAAGCGGGGGCGGTCCCAGTCCTCGGGGCGCAGCCGCAGCACATAGCCGTTGCCGTCGGTGACCAGCCGGTGCTCGGCGATGTCGCGGACACTGGTGCCGGCGCCGGCGGCGAGTGCCTTGCGTATCGCCCCTATGTACGTCTGCAGTGCGGTCGTCGCGGTCCGGGGCGGCTCGCCGTCCCACACCTCGCTCAGCAGCGCCGGCACGGACACCCGGTGGTTGGCCTTCGCCATCAGCAGGGCCAGCACCTGCCGCTGTTTGGGCGCGCTGGGGGTGACGTCTCGCCCCTGCTCGCGGATGTCGATCGGTCCAAGGACGCGGAACTCCACAGCCACTCCTCAAGGTTGGGTGTCACCGCCCGGCGCGGCCTGCGGTGTACGGGCGAACGGATCGGCGGGAGCCCGGCCTCGCTGCGGGGTTCCCGTGGTGCTGGGTGGGGGGTGCGGGGGGAGGGGGGAGACCGTCGGCCGACGGTCTCGGCCCGGGTACGGCGGTCAGCCGCCGCCCGGTGCCGGACACGCGGCGTGCCCGAGGCTGCGGTGCGCCGAGGCGACGGAGACCAGCGTGGCGTGGCGGTGCCAGCCGGGGTAGGACCGGCCGGCGAAGTCGTGCAGGCCGAGGTCGGCCTCGGTGTCCCCGATCCGTACGGCGCTCGCGGAACCGATGACGTCGAGGGCGCGGGTGTCCGCCTCGGGCAGGTTGGTCAGCCAGATCCGGTCGGGCCGCGGCCGGGAGCCGGTCCAGACGCCGACCAGCAGGCCCGCCCCGGCCCCCGGCAGCAGGACCCGCACGGTGCCGAGCCGGGACCGACCCGGGGCGAGGGGGCCGTCGGCGGCCGGTCGGGCGCGCCGCCGCAGCAGGTCGCCCGCCGGCTGCGGGGCCGGGGTGGGCGCCGCCAGGTCCGCCGGGTGGGGGCCGTCGGCCGGGGCCGGTGACAGGGGCAGGGTGTCGGGTACGGCCACGATCCACTCCAGACCACGGGCCTGCAGGCCCGCGATCACGGGTTCGGCGTCGATGTGACCGTCGGTGTGGACGACCACCGGCGCCATCCGCGGTGTGTTCCGCGCCAGTTGGGCCGCGAGGGAGAGGCAGAGCTCGGCCACGGTGGCGTGCCCGGTGGACTCCGGTATGCGGGCCTGCTGCCGCAGCGCCGCGTCCTCGGTCCAGCGCCGCGGAAGATACAGCCGCCAGTCCACGGACAGGTCGCCGAACGCGCCGGAGTGGAAAGCGCCCACGGCCAGCTGGCAGTTGACGGTGCGTCCGAAGGCGGGCACGAAGCGCCGGTGGACACCGGCGGACAGCGCGCCCCGCTTGGGGATGACCACGGGGGAGAGCGTCCAGACGTGCGCGGCGGTCTGCTCGGCGATCCAGCGCGCCAGTTCGGCGCGGACCGGCCGCCACGGCCAGGCGCTGTCGTTGACGAACTGCTGCAGCGACTGGGGCGCCGTCGGGGAGGACGTCACCGAGGCCGCTATGCGCCGCAGCGTCTTCTTCCCCGGGGTGGCCAGCAGCCCCCTCAGATAGACGTCGGCCCAGCGCCGTTGGTCGGCCCGCGGCAGATGGGCGAACAGCCGCTGGGCCGGGGGGATCCGCGTGGTGGCCGTACCCATGGACGGGCTCCTCTCTCCCGGTGGGCCACAAATATACAGAACATTCTCTATGTTTCTAGTCCGGACTTCCGGACGGAGCGGGGCGCCGTGGTGCGCGCAAGCCTCTGAGCTGCGACAGGAGGGATCCGCCGGGTGCGGGGAATTGCATACGGAACAAGGCGTTCCGCCGACGTGAGGGGTGGTCAGTCCCCGGCCGGGCCAGGGGTGTTCGCGGGGGCGAGGAGGGCGCCCAGGGCCTTGAGGGCCTGGGCGAGGCTCTCCTCGGGGGCGTCGCCGGTGACCGGCCGCAGCGCGTCCGGGGCGGCGGAGGTGGCCTCGACGCCGAGCAGGACGTGGGAGAGCAGCGAGGTGGCCGCGAGCGGGGTCAGTCCGCTGTCCGGGCGCCTCTCGTACCAGGCCCGCTCCAGTGCCTCGCGCAGTCCGGGGGCCCAGGAGTCGTACCAGCCGTGGCCGGCGGCGTGTCCTTCGCGGGTGAGCCGGGCGGCGGCGCGGACGGTCCGGGCGGTGCGCAGGGCCGAGGCCAGTGCCAGCACCTCGTCGAGCACGCCCTGCAGTCCCGGTGCGGGCGCGGTGGCGTCGAGGAGTTCGCGGGTGGTGGCGGCGCCGGCCTCCTGGACCGCGTCCGCGAGGGCCGACTTGCTGGGAAAGTGGAAGGTCAGCGCGCCCATGGTGACCCCGGCCGTCCTGACGATCCCGTGCAGGGAGGTGCCGTCGTAGCCGTGTTCGGCGAACTCGGCGGCCGCGGCCTCGATGAGCCGCTGCCGGGTCTGCTCAGCCCTCTCCTGCCTCGCCACGTGCGCCTCGTCCTTCCTCCCGCCCCCGTGCGCCGCGGCAGGTCCGCGACAGCACCACGATAGGTCAAGAGATTCCCAAGAGATCCGGAGAACGAGCAGCTCGGAACGTTCTTGGCAGGTTGGCTGATAACAGCTGCCCCATCCGGCTGACTCTCCGGGTGACGGCTGTTTGACTGGGTGTCATGATCGAACAGACGTGCGTAATGGACGGCCGAGTGGTCATGGTCACCGGGGCTTCGTCGGGCATCGGCGCGGCGGCGGCCCGGCTCTTCGCCGAGCGCGGCGCGGCCGTCGTGCTCACGGCCCGCCGGGAGCGGGAACTCGCCTCGGTGGTCGAGGAGATCGAGGCGAAGGGAGGCCGCGCGACCCACGTTCCCGGCGACATACGCCGCGGTGAGGACGTCGAACGGGTCGTGGAGACGGCCGTGGAGCGCTACGGCCGCCTGGACGCGGCCTTCAACAACGCCGGGCACGCCACTCTCGGCACCGATCTGCACGAGATGTCCGACGACGACTACGACGCCGTCATGGACGTCAACGTCCGGGGCGTGTGGAACTGCATGCGCCACCAGGTCCGCGCCATGCTCCGCACCGGCGGCGGCGCGATCGTCAACACCGCCAGCGTGGCCGGACTGATCGCCACGGGTGTGGGCGCGCCCTATGTGGCCGCCAAGCACGCGGTGATCGGCCTGACCAAGGCCGCGGCGGCCTCGTACGGGGACCGGGGCATCCGGGTCAACGCGCTGGCCGTGGGCAGCACGCTCACCGAGATGATGGAGGCGGCCGTCGCGCAGATGCCCGGGGTGGAGCAGACGTTCTTCGCGCGTGCCGTCCAGAAGCGGTTCGCCGCCCCGGTGGAGATCGCCCAGGCGGCACTGTGGCTGTGCAGCGACGCGTCGTCCTTCGTGACCGGCGCGACCGTCCCGGTCGACGGCGGCACGCTGGCCGTCTGAGGCGACGTACGACCGTCCGGGCGGGGCGTGTGAGTTGGCGTACGACCGTCCGGGAGCCCGCGGACCGTCCGGGGCCCCGTTCCCGCGAGGCGCCCGGACGGTCCGGGGTGGGCCGTGCCTAACGGGACGCCGGCACCGGCGTCCCGGCTCCCGCCGGCCACAGCGTGCCGGCCGTCGCCTCCTCGTCCAGGGTGCGCAGCAGCGGCTCGTCGATCTCGTCCAGCGCGTCGACGAGGTGGCGGACCCCGGCCCGGCGCATCAGTTCGGCCTGGTGGCTGTGCTCGAAGCGGGTGGGGCGGCCGATGAACGGCGCTCCGAGGGCGCGCGCCGCCTCGGCGACCCGGGCGACGTCGTCGACGAAGAGCACCTGGCCGTGCTCCAGGCCGAAGTGCGCGGTGATCTCCCGCAGTCCGGGGCGCACGTCGTTGGTGCAGAGGTAGTGGGGCGGGGTGAACAGGTGGGCGAGGGCGCCGAGATGCTCGTCGAAGTGGGACTTGGCCAGGCCGCCGTAGCAGACCACGTCCAGCCCGGCGGCGCGCAGCCGCCCCAGCAGCGCCCCGGCTCCCTCGGTGACCTCGACGGGGTGGTCGGCGAGGTAGGCGGCGCGCTCCTCGAAGTAGGCGGCCAGTGCCTCCTCGCCGGTCAGCGACTGCGGCACCGCCGCCGCCATGGCGCGGCCGGCGTCGGCCTGCCGCTGCGAGAAGACGCTGCGCTCGACGTCGGCCGAGTAGACGCCGCCGCGGCGGGTGACGAACCGGTGGATGAGCGGGCTGAAGGTGTCGTTGAGCAGGACGCCGTCGATGTTGACGGCGGCCAGTCTCAGCCGGTGCGGACGGTAGGTCATGATCGGGTTCCCTCCCCTTGGCCGGGCGCGCTCAGGGACGTCCACAGGGACAACGCGCGCTCCTCGCTGTTCTCGATCCTGTCCAGAGCGGGGCCGGTGGCGATGCCGGGCAGCAGCAGCCGCCACATGTTCACCGTGCGGCGGGGCAGGTCGGCGCGCCGGGAGACCACCTGCGCGAACTCCTGCATGCCCGTGCACGCGCCGACGACGAACTCGGCCAGCTCCTCGATGCGTACGTGCTCACGCAACTCGCCCTCGGCCCGCGCCACTTCGAGGCACTCCTCGAAGCTGCGGGCCCAGACGGTGTACGGCGTGGCGTCCTGCAGGCCGAAGGCGGCCTGCTCGCCGGTGAGCCGGACGCCGGCCCGCAGCAGCGGGTCGGCCTGGAGCGAGTGCGACCAGATGAGGGTGATGTCCACCAGGCGCTGCAGGCCGGTCGTGGGCACGTGCGGCTCGATGGTGCTGCGCTGGGCGTTCATCACCTCCATCGCGAGGTTCTGCTTGTCCTTGAAGTGGAAGTACAGCGCCCCCGCGGTCACGCCCGCACGCTGCAGGATCTTGTTGATCCCGGCGCCGGCGTAGCCGTACTCGTCGAAGACCTCCGCGGCCGCCTTCAGGAGCTGCTCTCGGGTCTGGATCGCGCGCTCCTGCTTGGGTGCGCGATGCGTGTTCGCTCGTGTCATGGCTGCGTCCCGGTCTCGACAAGAAAAAGAACGTCCTCTATGTTACTGGCCGTGGCGCGCCTTCGCCACTGGGCGGGGCAGCGCATGTCGACGCGGCACAACAGGCGCGAAAAACAGGGGGGTTCCACATGAACGAGTCGGCGACGACTGCTGCGATACCGGTCCGGGTCGAGAAGGGTCTCGTCCACAAGCACGACGCCGGGCAGGTACTGCTCTCGGGTCTCGAGCGCCTGGCGGAGGACGAGTTCCTGATCGCGGCGGACTGGACCGAGGCCGGTGACCTGGGGGATGGCGCCGTTCTCCTCACCGAAACGATTCGGCAGACCTTTCCGCTGCTGTCGCACGCCGGTTACGGCGTGCCGTTCGGCCACCGTCTGCTCTGGAGCGAGTACCGCTACGCGCTGAACCTGCCGAACCTGCGCGAGAACGGCACCGGCGGCCGGCCCGATCTGCACATCCGCTGCTACGACGTCGTCCGCCGCCGCGACCGGGTCACGGCCCTGTCCCTGCACATCACCGTGGAGCGCGACGGCGAACAACTGGCCACCGCCCACACCCGGTTCACCATCCAGCCGCCCGCCATCTACGACCGCCTGCGCGGCTCCCACGGCGACGCCCACCGCATGCTGGAACTGGCCCGCAGCCGCCCGCTGCCGCCCCCGGTCTCCGGCGCCGGCGAGGAGTTCCGGGACGTGGTGCTCTCGCCCACCGACACCACCGACCGCTGGCAGCTGCGGATCGACACCCACCATCCGATGTACTTCGACCACCCCAGCGACCACGCCCCGGGCATCCTCCTGCTGGAGGCGGCCAAACAGGCCGTGCGCACCCTGCGCCACCCCCGGGTCGGCGTCGCCGAGGCGATGGAGACGGTCTTCCACCGCTACGTCGAACTCGACTCCCCCTGCTGGGTGGACGCCCAGCTGCTGCCCGACGACCAGCTCGGCCGGGCCCGCTTCCTGGTGACGATGCACCAGGACGGCAGGCTGTGCTTCACCGCGCTGGTGTCGGTCGCGGGCGACCGGACCGGCTGACGTCCGCCGTCCGGCCGACCCCCGGCAACGTCTCTCCGCCCACCGCGGCGACATGGGCGCCGAGCACCATGTCGTCGCCGACGGCGACGGGACGGCCGACGGAGCGCAGGAGGTCGAGGTCGGAGGCGTGATCGGCGTAGGCGGCGGCGCGCGACGGGGACACCGCGCGCCGCCGCATCAGCGTGCGCGCCAGTCGGCCCTTCTCGACGCCGATGACCGGGTGCTCCACCAGGCCCGTGCAGACGCCGTCGGCGTACTCCGGCTCGCTGCACAGGATCTCGTCGGCGCCGAGCAGTTCGGCGACCGGCTCCAGACAGGGCCGGAACGAGCCCGACACCAGCACGATCAGCGCCCCCCGAGCCCGGTGCCGGCGTAGCGCTGACACCACCGGCGGATGCAGCAGCGAGCCCCCGGCGAGTTCCGCGTCGAACCAGGCCCGGCCGTGCGCGAACAGCTCCTCACGCGGGCGGCCGGCGTACAGGCGGTAGTACTCGCGGTTGGTGACCAGCCGGGAGACACCCGCCGCCGACCGGCGCCGCAGGGTGCCCGCCGCCTCCTCGTACACCGACGGCGGCAGGCCGCGCTCGCGGTAGTGGAAGCGCAGGAAGCGGAACATGCTCTTGACGGTGATCAGTGTCTCGTCGACGTCGAAGAAGGCGATCTCGACGGGGGCGTCGGCAACTTCTGACATGGGCTACGGCCTTCCGGGTGGGTGAGTGGGAGAGGCCGGGCGGCGGCCCCCGGGGGGAGGAGGGGCCACCGCCCGGCGGTATCAGGCGGCCGCGGGGACCGATGCGCCGGCGCGTGAGGTCAGGTAGGCGCGGGTGCCCTTGCCGGGCGTCTTGCGGCCGAGGTGTCCCGTGGCCACCAGCTGCCTCAGCAGCGGGGCCGACTCCGGTGCCCGGCAGCGCGGGTCGGCCTGCAGCCGGCGCTGCACCTCCAGGGCCACGTCGGCCCCGACGGTGTCGAGCAGCCGTACCGGGCCGAGCGGCTGACCGCCCACGGACCGCGCGGTCGCGTCCAGTGCGGCGGTCGTCGTCTCGTCCGCGTCGAGCAGGTGAAGAGCCTGGTTCAGATACGGGAAGAGGAGCGCGTTGACGATGAAACCGGCCCGGTCGCCGCAGCGCACCGTCCGCTTGCCGAGCCGTTCGGCCACGGCGCGGGCGCGGGCCAGGGAGTGCTCGCTGGTGCCCGCCGCGGGGACCAGCTCCAGCAGGCGCATCACCGGGGCCGGGTTGAAGAAGTGCAGGCCCAGCACGTCGGCGGGGCGGCCCGCGGGTTCGGTGCAGTCGGCGACCGGCAGGCTCGAGGTGGACGTGGCCAGCAGGGTGCGCGGTGCGCAGACCGCGCCGAGTTCGGCGAACAGCCGCCGCTTGACCTCCAGGTCCTCCACCACCGCCTCGACGACGACGTCCACCGCGCCCAGCACCGAGCGGTCCGCGGTCGCCCTGAAACCGCCCCCGCCCGCCTCCTCGTCCGCGCCCGTGCGCCGCAGGGCGAACTCCACGCGCTCCGCGGCCGCCCGTGCCTTCTCCTCGGTCCGGGCCAGCAGCGTGGTGTCGAAGCCGCCGCGCACGAAGGACTCCGCGATGCCGGTGGCCATCGTCCCCGAGCCCACGACCACCACCCGGCGGCCGGGCGGCGCGGTCGGCTCCGCGCGGCGGCGCGGCCCCTCCTCGCGGCCGTAGTGGTGGAAGCCGCGGCCCGTCTTGCGGCCGAGGGCGCCCCGCGCGATCAGCTCGTCCAGGACCGGTGCCGGGGCCGCGTGCCCGTCGGCCGTCCCGGCGAGGCGGGAGAGCAGGTCGCGTGCGGTGTCCAGACCGATCGCGTCCAGCACCGCCAGCGGCCCCTCTTTCCAGCCCGCGCCGAGCCGCATGGCGGTGTCGACGTCCTCGGCGTCGGCGTACCCCTCGTGGACCATCCACGCCGCCCGGTTCAGCAGGCCGAGCAGCAGACCGGGGGCGAGCGAGCCGGGCCGGTCGACGACCCGGTGCGCGGTGATCCCGGCCGCCGTCAGGACCCCTTCCACCCGCTCGGCCGCGGCATCCCCGGCGCCGGGAGCACGGGCGACCTCCACGGCGTCCAGGTCGTCGGCGCGCAGGAAGCGCAGCGCGAACAGGTCGGAACCCGCGGCCTCCCGCAGCTCGGCGAGGGGGGTGGTCAGCGCGGTGGTGACCACCGGGGTGCCGGGCCTGAGCAGCCGGCGCGCCCTGGCCAGCACCAGCCGCTTCAGTGCCGCCGGTTCCGGTACGGCCTCGATCACCACGTCGGCCTCGGCGAGCCCCGCAGGGAAGCGGGACACCGTACGGGGGCGCTCGGGCGGGCTCAGTTCCTCGGCGCGGGCCAGGGCCGCCGGGTCGTCGTCGACACCGACGACGGCGAGCCCCGCACGGGCCAGCCGGCGCACCAGGGCCAGTCCGGTACCGCCGAGACCGACGACGGCGACGGTGCAGGGGGGCGGCGCGGGGGTGCCGCCGGGCTGATCGGGCATGGTGTGCTCCTGTTGGTGGGGAGGGTGTCCGGGGTGAGGGAAGGGGCGCGGGGCCGTGTCGACATGCGGCTCCGCCGCGGGGCGCGACCAGCCACGAGGGCGCGGCGGTCGGCCTAGTAGCGGCTACCCGTGGCGGCAGGAGCCGCGTTGAGCTCCCGCAGGTCGCCCGCCGTCAGGCGCAGTCCGGCCGCGCCCAGGTTGTCCGCCAGATACCGGGACTGTTTGGTGCCGGGGACCGGAATCACATGCTCGCCCTGCGCGAGAGTCCAGGCGATGGCGACCTGCGCCGCGGTCGCCCCGTGCCGGGCGGCGACCTTCTCCACCGTCTGCGTGATGCGCAGGTTCGAGGTGAACGCGGCACCCGTGAAACGGGGGTTGGTGGCCCGGAAGTCGCCGGACTCGAAGTCCTCTGGGCGGGTGTAGCGCCCGGTGAGGAACCCCCGGCCGAGCGGCGCGAACGGCACGAACGCGGCGCCGTGTTCGGCGCACCAGCCGGAGATCCCGGTGCCGGGGTCGAGCGGTTCCCGCGTCCACAGGGAGAGTTCGGACTGCACCGCCGCCACCGGATGGACGCGGTGCGCGGCCCCGGCCTGCTCCCGGGTCACCTCCGACAGCCCGAGGTGGCGCACCTTGCCCGCCCGCACCAGCTCGGCCAGCGCGCCCCAGGACTCCTCCAGCGGTACGGCGGGGTCGACCCGGTGCAGGTAGTACAGGTCGATGACGTCGACGCCGAGCCGCTTCAGGGAGGCGTCGGCCGAGCGGCGGATGTGCTCGGGGGAACCGTCACGGCTCAGGGTGCGGGTGGCGAGGTCGTCCACGACGATGCCGGTCTTGGTCGCGACCACGGCGTCGCCGCGGCGGCCGGCGAGAGCGCGGCCGACGAGGGTCTCGTTGTGGCCGGCGCCATAGGCGTCGGCCGTGTCCAGCAGGACCGGCCCGGCGTCCAGGGCCTGCCGGATCACCGCGACCGAGACCGCGTCGTCGCGCCGGGACTCGGCATAGCCCCAGCTCATTCCCATACATCCGAGGCCGACGGGGTGGACGGCGAGTCCGGTGGAGCCGAGGACACGCGTGCTCACGTGAGGTTCCTTCCTGTCGAGGGGGTCGAGGGGGTCGAGGGGGTCGAGGGGGTCGAGGGGGTCGAGGGGAGCAGGGGGGAGGCGGGGGGGAGCAGGGGGCCGGGGTGCTGTCACCCCGGCCCCGTCAGGCCGCGGCGGTGAGGACCAGGGCGGCGTTGTGTCCGCCGAACCCCAGCGAGGTGCTCGCGGCGACGCTCATCCGCCGGTGCCGCGCCGCCCCGGTGACCACGTCGATGTCGACGTCGATCGCCGGGTCCAGCGACAGCACGTTGGCGGTGGGCGGCATGGCCCCGTGGTACAGCGCCAGCGCGGTGTACGCCGCCTCGACGGCACCCGCCGCGGCGAGGGTGTGGCCGGTGACGCCCTTGGTGGAGGTCACCGCCGCACGGTCGCCGAGCACCGAATACAGGGCACGGGCCTCCGTGAGGTCGTTCATCGGGGTGGAGGTGCCGTGCGCGTTGACGTGCTCCACTTCGCCGGGGAGCACGCCGGCGTCGTCCAGCGCCGCCCTGAGCGCCCGGGCCAGACCCTCGCCCTGCGGATGCGGGGCGGTGGCGTGGTGCGCGTCGGACGTGGCGCTGAACCCGGCGATGTCCGCGTAGCGCCGGGCACCGCGGGCGGTGGCGTCCTCGCACCGTTCCAGGACGAGGATCGCCGCGCCCTCGCCGGCCACGAAGCCGTCCCGGTCCGCCGCGAACGGCCTCGACGCCGCAGCCGGTTCGTCCGTACGGCCGGACAGGGCGCCCATCCGGGACAGCCCGTTGAGCGTGCCGGGGCTGATCGCCGACTCGGTCCCGCCGGCCAGGACCACGTCGCACAGGCCCGACAGCAGCCATTCGCGGGCCGTGCCGATCGCGGACGCCCCCGACGCGCACGCGGTCGCCGTGACCAGGCTGGGGCCGTGGATGCGCAGGTCCATCGCGACGTATCCGGCGACCATGTTGACCATGCTCATGGGGATCATCAGCGCCGACACGTCCTCGGGGGTGCCCTCGGAGTAGGTGCGCAGCTGCTTCTCCAGCGTGGTCGCGCCGCCCAGCGAGTTGCCGATGACCACACCCACCCGGGTGCAGTCCCAGGAGCCGGTGTCCAGGCCGGAGTCGGCGACCGCCTGCCGGGCGCCGACCACGGCGAGCTGGGTGAAGCGGTCCAGCTTCCAGGCGGTGCGCCGGCCCAGCTCGGCCGTGGGGTCGAAGCCGGGGACCCGGCAGGAGATGTCGACCTTCTCGCCCTTCAGCTCCGGGTCGGTGGCCGCGGCGGAGACGCCCGACAGCACGCGCCGCCAGTTCTCCTCCACCCCGATACCGGCCGGGGTGACCAGGCCCATACCGGTGACCGCGACACCGCGGCCCCGGGCCACGCCGCTCACGCCTGCTCCGCCTTCGCGCGGATCACGGCGACGGCCTCGTCGAGGGTGAAGGAGGACTTCAGCTCGCCCTCCTGCAGGACGATGTCCATCTCCTTGCGCAGGATGAGGCTCAGTTCCACGAGGATCAGGGAGTCGATCTCCAGCTCGTCGAAGGTGACGCCGGAGAGCAGCTCCGCCTCGTCGAGGCCGAACTTCTCGCTGATCAGGGCGGAGACGCGGTGCTTGAGGGACTCCTGGTTCAGGACGACGGGAGTGCTCATGGTGAGTTTCCTTCCGGTGTTCGGTGTTATTCGGTGTCGGGTGATCCCGGTTCTCGGTTCCGGGGGTTCCGGGTGCGGTCAGTGGGTTTCGAGGTCCGGCCAGACGAGTGCGGCCGAGCCCCAGGTGAGGCCGCCGCCGAAGCCGGTGACGAGGACGCGGTGGCCGGGCCGCAGCTCGCCCTCGGCGGCGGCGTCGCGCAGGGCGAGCGGGATCGAGGCGGCGACGGTGTTGCCGACCCGGTCGAGGTTGGCCACGATCTGCTTCTCCTCCAGGCCGAGTTGCTCGCCGACGGCGTTGAGGATGCGGATGTTGGCCTGGTGCGCCACGACCTTGTCGACCTCGGCGGGGCTCCAGCCGATCCGGTCGAGCAGGGTCTTGGAGGAACGGCTCATGTCCAGCACGGCCCGGGTGAAGACGGGGCGGCCGTCCATGGTGAAGAAGTGGTCCCCGGCGCCCGGGGGTTCGGGCGTCGAGCGCTGCCGGGAGCCTCCGGCGCGCACGGTGATCAGATCGGCGCCGGAGCCGTCGCTGCCGAGGTCGAAGCCGAGCAGCGCGCCGGGCTCGTCCGGCTCGCCGGCCCGCAGCACCACGGCTCCGGCTCCGTCGCCGAAGATGGCCCGGGTGGTGCGGTCGGCCGGGTCGAGGATGGTGGAGAAGGTGTCCGCCCCGATCACCAGGGCCCGTTCGGCCACCCCGGCGGTGATCATGGAGGACGCGGTGGCGAGCGCGTACACGAACCCCGTGCACACGGCCGACACGTCGAAGGCGGGCACCGTCCCCAGCCCGAGCCGGTGGGCGACGTCCGGGGCGGTGGCCGGGCACGGCCGGTCGGGCGTGCTGGTCGCCAGCACCACCAGGTCCACGTCCGTACGGCGGGCCGAGGCGAGGGCGTCCCGTCCGGCGGCCACCGCGAGGTCGGAGGTGGCCTCACCCGGCGCGACGACATGCCGCCGTCCGATCCCGGTACGGGTCCGGATCCACCGGTCGGAGGTGTCGAGCCGCCCCGCCAACTCCTCGTTGGAGACGACCCTTTCCGGCAGCGCCCCGCCCAGCCCGCACACCACCGCGGCGCGGCTCATGACGCCAGCTCCTCTGTCCCGCCGTGGCGGGAGTGAGGCCCGGGCGCGGCGGGAGCCCCCGGGGTGCCCGCGGCGGTCGGCCGGCCCACGGCGTCCGCCGCGCCGCCTGCCGGAGCGGAGGGGCCGACCGCCCGCAAGGCCGTCCCGGGGGCCGTCCGGAAGCTGCTCCCCGCCCTGCGCAGGGCCGTACGGACCGCTGTCGGTTCCGGGGCGACGATCGCCGCCACATGGCCGTCGGGGCGGACCGCGAGGGCCCTCGGGACGGTGCCGAGCAGCGGGGCGAAGCCCGGCCAGGCGGAGATGTCCCGTACCGGGACGTCGTCGGGCACGGCCGCCGTCACGGACTCCCGCGCGGACAGCCAGGCGGCGTCCTGGCGTTCGCCGGCCCACAGCAGCAGCGTCAGCCGGCCCGGGTCGATCGAGGGCCAGCGTTCGGCGCCCGGCTGGGGGTCGTCGTGCGCGGCGAACACCGGCAGCCGGTCGCCGACGCGGATGCGGCGGGTCAGCCCCGGCAGGGTGTCGCGCAGGGACTCGGCCGGCCGGTAGCTCACGTCGTGCTGCGCCATCAGCGGGGCGCCGAACCGCTGCAGCACCCCGGTCCGGTGGGCCAGCCGTACGGTGGCGTCGCGCAGGGCGAGTTCGTGGCGCCGCTTGAACAGCCCCCAGCTGGTCTGCTTGGCGGTGGTCAGCACGATGCGCTCCGCCGCCAGGTGCCGGTCGCTGTCGTAGGTGTCGAGGATCCCCGGCTCGAAGGCGCCCCGGACCACACCGGCCAGCTTCCAGGCGAGGTTGACCGCGTCCTGGATGCCGGTGTTCATGCCCTGCGCGCCGGCCGCGCTGAACACGTGCGCCGCGTCGCCCGCGAGGAAGACCCGCCCCGCCCGCATGGTCTCGGCCACCCGGCGCCGGGCCCGGAAGATGGTGGACCAGTCCAGCTCGCCCACGATGCCGGGCCGCGGCGAGCGCTCGTCGAGGAACCGCTGGAACAGCTCAGGCGGCGGCCCCTGTTCCTCCCGCCAGTCCGGCACGCTGATGGCGAGCCGGTACACCCCGCCGCCGAAGGGCGCGATCCCCAGGGCGCCGGAGCGGGAGTAGCAGTACACCAGCGCGTGCTGGTCCAGGTCGCCGGCGACGGGACCGTCACCGATGGCGAAGAGCACGTCGTTTCCGGAGCCCAGCAGCTCGATCCCGGCGAGGCGGCGCACCGCGCTGTGCGCGCCGTCCGCGCCGATCACGTACTCCGCCTCGATCCGTTCGACGGTGCCGTCGGCCCGCCGCACCTCGGCGACCGGCCGGGGGCCCGAGGTGTCGAGCCCGGTGAGGGAGCCGAACTCGATCTCCCCGCCGTACGCGGCCAGTCGGGTGCGGATCACCTCCTCGGTGGTGTCCTGCGGGACGACCACGCCGAAGGGGTACGGCGTGTCGGCGAGCCGGCTCATCTCGATGGCGCCGAGATGCCGCTTGTCGGAGTAGTACTGCACCGAGTCCAGCCGGTTGCCGAGCTCGATCAGCGGCTCGGAGGCGCCGATCCGGCCGAGCAGTTCGAGGCTGCGCGGCCAGACCACGCTGGCCCGGGAGTGCTGGAGGGGACCGGCGGCCGAGTGGTCGACCAGCCGGACCGCAACACCCTGCGCGAGCAGTTCGGTGGCGAGTACGAGTCCCACGGGGCCCGCGCCCACGACGAGGACGGGACGCCGCTCACCGGGACCCTCGCGCTGAGGGAACGTCATGACAGTGCCTTTCACAAGAAGACGGAAGAAGAGGAACGAAGCCGAAAGAAGACGGGATGGGCGGCAAGTGCCCGGCGGTTCAGGTCCGTCGCACGACGACCGCGCTCCACGTGAACCCGGCACCCGCGCTCAACACGGCCGCGTACGCGCCGCGTTCGAGGCGGTGTGGCCCGGTGTCCGTGGTCAGGGCGGCCAGGTTGGACAGCAGGTCGCCGGCACCGAGATGGCCGGTGCGCTCGCCCAGGTCGGCCAGGGGCGCGTCGGTGACCGCGGCGACGGCGGGGCCGTACACCTCCCGTGCGGTGGCCCGGCCGAGCCGCGGCAGCAGGACGGCGCTCAGTCGCCGCCCGCCGGTGCCGACGCCGGCCTCGGTCAGCGCGTCGGCCAGGACGGCCGTGGTCTCGTGCCGCAGCCGTGCCAGGAACCGCTCCCTGCCGTGCTCGGCGAGGAACGCCTTCTTGGTCCGGCGGACGTCCACGGACGTACCGCGGGTGTGCGGGGCCGGGTGGAAGGCGCCGGTGTCACGGTGGGCGCTCTCCAGCTCGGGCGCCGCCCGGGTGCGCAGGGCGTGCAGGGCGAGCGCGCCGTCCGGGGCGGGCCCGGTGCCGACGACGGCCGCGGTGGCGCCGTCGCCGTACCAGACGCCGTAGTCCCCGCCCCACCGGTCGAAGCCCGGCGGGGCGAAGCGGTCGGCGGTGGTGACCAGGACCGGACCGCCGCCCGGCTGCGCGGCGAGTTGGTGGGCCGCGGCGCGCAGGGCCGCCGCCGCGCCGTTGCACATCTGCTGCACACCGGTCGGCACGGCGTCCAGGGCGCCGGCCCCCGCGGCCACGTAGTGCGCGGGCGACCAGAAGTCGTGGCCCTGGTAGTACGTCCAGGCGTGCAGGACCGCGTCGAGGTCACCGGCCGGGCGGCCGGACCGGGACAGGGCGCGCCGGGCGGCGCGCACCGCCATCTCGGGGGCCGACAGGTCCGCGGAGACGGGCAGTTGCTCGTAGCCCATGGCGTCCGCCTCGTCGGCGCTCACCCGGCCGGCGGCCAGCGCGTCCGCCGTCTTCTCGGCGGTGGGCGGCAGCCACTCGGCCGGCGCGAGCCATGTGCCGTCGGGGGTCATACGCACTCCTCGCCGTCGAGGAGCGGGACGCCCGTGGACGCGGTGGTGGTGTGCATCTGCCCGGAGGCGATGACGTCGCCGTCCTGTTCGAAGTCGATGTGGAAGGTCCTGAGGTCCGGCAGCATCAGGCTGAGGTTGTCCTCGTGCGCGTACGGCTCGGTCTTGCGGATGTGCACGGTCGTCGGGGAGTCCAGCTCGGCGTACCGGGTGAAGGAGAACTCGAAGCCGGCGACCGTGCTCCGGCTGACCGAGGCGCCCCACAGGTCCGACACCCCGAGCAGGCACAGCTGGCGGCCCGCCTCCATGAGCACCATGCCGGGTACGTGGTCCTGGCCGTGGTCGAACATGCTGCGGTTGTCCAGCGGGACCCGTACGGTCGCGGAGGCGTTGTCGCTGCCCACGGTGGCGTCGGCGAGCACGACGTTCGCCGGGTCGCTGCGGCCGACCAGGTGCGGGGCGACGTACGAGGTCTGGCGGGGCAGGTCCTTGAACGGCACCAGCGGCCTGCCGCGGCCCTGCAGCCGGACCGTGTCGTAGACCTCGGCGGGGATGTAGCCGACGTCCATGCGCACGAAGCCGAGGCAGCGCTGGGCGAGCTTCATGTCGATGCCGAAGGACAGCCGGCGCACATCGCCGGGCGTGCCGCGGCGGTTGCTCGTGCGCACCGAGATCCGCAGCTCGCCGGGCCGCTCCTCGTGCGGGAGGGTGAGCAGTCCGGGCAGCTCCATCGACCAGGACCGCAGCAGGAACTTGCTCTTGCGCGAGACCCCGGCGTACTCGTGGCCGCCGTAGGTCTCGGCCTGCCGGCAGCACTCCAGCAGCAGCATGGGGTCGGGGCTGCCGAGGCGTGAGGTGTGCTCGGTGTAGTAGGCGTGCAGCGGGGGGAGTTGGGCCGCGGCGAGGTATTCCTCCTCGCCGGTCTGGCGGGCGTCGGTGAGGAACACCTCGGAAAGCGCCCAGCGGTGCAGCAGAGAACGGTCCACGGTGCGCATGAATTCGAGATGCGCGGCACCCGGGAGGCAGGTCTTCTTCTCGGTGGAGGTCATGGGATTCGATTCCCTTTTCTCTCGCTTGATTTCATGGTCCAGGGGGGTGGCAAAGCGCTCACTAAAAGCGAACTCAAGGGGCTGCCCGCCGGCCCACCCAGGCGAGCGGACCGCAATAGCCGTTGCCGGCCCGGTCCCAGCTCGCGCGAGGGGCGCGGGGCTCGGCGGCAGCGTCGTCGGCGGCCTCGGCGCGAGCCCGCAGCACGCTCAGCACGGCCACCAGGGCGCCCAGTTCGTCGGGTGTGGGGTCGCCGCGCACCACACGGAAGGCGGCCTCGTGCAACACGTCGGCGTTCACAGCGGGGTGATCCCGTGCTTGCGCTGCGGCAGCGCCCGGTGCTTGGTGCGCAGCATGGCCAGCGAACGGGCGAGCACGGCGCGCGTCTCACCGGGTTCGACCACGTCGTCGACCAGGCCGCGTTCCGCCGCGTAGTACGGGTGCATCAGCTCCGCCCGGTACTCCCCGACCATCCGCTCGCGCATCGCCGCGGGGTCCTCGGCGTCGGCGATCTGCCGCCGGAAGATGACGCCGGCCGCGCCCTCGGCGCCCATCACCGCCACCTCGTTGGTGGGCCAGGCGAAGGACAGGTCCGCGCCGACCGAGCGGGAGTCCATGACGATGTAGGCACCGCCGTACGCCTTGCGCAGGATCAGCTGGATGCGGGGGACGGTGGCGTTGCAGTACGCGTACAGCAGCTTCGCGCCGTGCCGGATGATCCCGTTGTGCTCCTGGTCCACGCCGGGCAGGAAGCCGGGCACGTCCAGCATGGTGACCAGCGGGATGTTGAAGGCGTCGCACAGGGACACGAACCGGGCGGCCTTCTCGCTGGCCCTGATGTCCAGCGCTCCGGCGCCGGCGAGGGGCTGGTTGGCGACGACGCCGACCACGTGCCCGTCGATCCGGGCCAGCGCGCACACCACGTTGCCGGCCCAGGAGGGGTGGGTCTCGAAGTACTCGCCGTGGTCGACGATCTCCTCGATGACGTCCCGTACGTCGTAGCCGCGCGTGGGATCGGACGGTACGAGGTCGGCGAGCCGGTCGGTGCGCCGGTCCGCCGGGTCGTCGCAGGGCAGCGCGGGCGGGGCCTGCCGGTTGTTGGCGGGCAGATAGGACAGCAGGTACCGCACGTCCTCCAGACAGCTCGCCTCGTCGTCGTAGGCGAACGCGGCCACCCCGGACACCGAGGCGTGCACGTCGGCGCCGCCCAGTTCGTCCATGCTCACCCGCTCACCGGTGACCGCCCGCACGACGTCCGGGCCGGTGATGAACATCTGCGACACGCCCCGGACCATGAAGGTGAAGTCGGTCAGCGCCGGCGAGTAGGCCGCGCCGCCGGCGCACGGGCCGAGGATCACGCTGATCTGCGGGATGACGCCCGAGGCGCGGGCGTTGCGGCTGAAGATGCCGCCGTATCCGGCGAGCGCGGTCACCCCTTCCTGGATGCGGGCGCCGGCGCCGTCGCACAGGCTGACCAGCGGGGCGCCGGACGCCTCCGCCAGGTCCATCAGCTTGTGGATCTTCGCCGCGTGCGACTCGCCGAGGGCGCCGCCGAAGATGCGGAAGTCGTGCGCGTAGACGAAGACCTGACGGCCCTCGACGGTGCCCCAGCCGGTGACGACCCCGTCGGTGTACGGCCGCTTGTGCTCCAGGCCGAAGCCGGTCGCGCGGTGCCGGCGCAGCGGCTCCAGCTCGGTGAACGACCCCTCGTCCAGCAGGAGTCCGATCCGCTCGCGGGCGGTGAGCTTGCCGCGGGCGTGCTGCGCCTCGGTGGCGCGCTGCCCGGGGCCGGCCTGCACCCCGGCCCGCAGCCGGCGCAGCTCCTCCACCCGCACATGCATGCTGTCGGGACGCTCGGGCGCCGACTCGGCAGGCGGCACCGGGCTGTGCGCCGGGGGTTTCTCGACCACGGTGGTCATGCCTTGTCCTCCCATCCGGACGCCCTCGGGAAGGCCGCCCGCAGACAGGGTTCGGGGCCCCGGACAATGCCTGACTCAAGACGTGAAAAAGCCGCCGGCCTCTTTTCCGTGCCTTGAGCGAAAAGCGAGGAGAACGCGGGCCGGAACTTGAGCGGCCTCCTCCGACGATGTTCTTCGACCGTTCGTCGGAATCTCGAAGGGGCAGATCATGGTCGCGTACGTTGAGGGATCCACCGCCGGGCCGCGGTACGCCGTCCTGTTCCCCGGCCAGGGGGTGCAGCGCCCCGGTATGGGGGAGCCGTGGCGGGGGACGGAGTCCTGGGAACTCGTCGGCTCCGTGTCCCGGGCGTCCGGCTTCGACGTCGCCGAACTGCTGCTGACGGCCGGCCAGGAGACGCTGTCGCGCACCGACCACGCGCAGATCTCGGTGTTCACCGCCTCCCTGCTGGCCTGGTCGGAGTTCCGCCGGCACGATCCGTCCGCCGGGGTGGTGGCCGTCGCCGGGCACAGCCTCGGCGAGTACACGGCGCTGGTGGCCGCCGGGGTGCTGTCGGTGACGGACGGCGCCTGGCTGGTGGGCGAGCGGGGCCGGGCCATGGCCGAGGCGGCCCGGCAGCGGCCCGGGGCGATGGCCGCCGTGATGGGCGGCGACCTGCGGCAGGTCACGGAGCTGGTGGAGGAGGCCCGCCGGGACGGCGGCGAGTTGTGGGTGGCCAACCACAACAGTCCCCGGCAGACGGTGATCGCCGGCAGTCGTACGGCCGTGGAGGCCACCGCCGGCCGGGCGGCCGGGGCCGGCCTGCGCTACACCGTCCTGCCGGTCACCGCCGCCTGCCACAGCCCGTACATGGAGCCCGCCGGCGCGCCCCTGCGCCGGGCCCTGGACCTGACGGACTTCGCGGCCGGGACGCTCCCCGTGGTGGCCAACGTCGACGCCCGCGCCCACCGGGGAGGCGAGCACTGGCGCGACCTGTGCGCCCGCCAGCTGGTCGGCCCGGTGCGCTGGGCGGACACCCTCCACGTCCTGCACGAGGAGGGGGGCGCCACCGCGTTCCTCGACATCGGCCCCGGCGCGACCCTCGCCGCCCTGAGCCGGCGCGTCCTGCCGGAGGTCCCCTCCCACCGTTTCGGGACGCCCGTGCCGCAGACGGCCTGAGCGGGAGCGGTGAGCGTGCGCACGGTTGCACGGCTGTTGCCCGGCAACCGTCGCGGCGGGGCGCTCGTGTGGTCGACCATGAGGTGTGCGATTCGACTCCGTTCCCATGCCGGCGAGCGTCGAGGCCAGGCCTCGTGACAGCCGTGGCTATCCGGTCCCCGCCATCACCCCGTGGGAGGGCGAGGAGCCCCAGTTCGCACTCACCGACTACGGGCGCAGCGCCGAGTGCGCACGGCGGCGTCTGTGCTCGGTGTGCGACACCCTGATTCCCAAGGGCCCGGTGTGGCGAGTGGTCGGCGCCGCCGAGAGCTCCGCGATCCGTGAGGCGCTCGCGGCCGGGCGGCCGTACCGCAACATGGCGGCGACGCTGGAGGCTCCCGGGCACCGCGCGTGCATGCTCTATGCCTCGATGGTCTGCCCGTACCTGGCCCGCCCCAACGCGCGGCGGGGGCTGAGCGCACAGACCCCGGACGACATGACCGAGCATGTCGTCCGGGGCGCCGTCCGTGGTGAGCTGGGTGCCGTGGTGGGGTTCGCCGACTACGAGTTCGCCGTCACCCCTTCCCGGGTCCTGTTCCGCTTCCTCGACGTGGTCGAGTACCTGCCGCACGACACGGCCGACCAGCACCTGGAGGAGCTGCGGGCCGAACTCGCGCGCACGGGAGGCAGGCCGGGCGGAGGTCAGCCGCGGTAGGCCGGCAGACCGGTGTGCGTGCTGACCTTGACCGGCTTGCCGAAGCCGTGGGCGGTCCTGGTCACCGTGTAGGTGCCGGTGGGGGTGCGGAAGGCGATGGTCTTGCCGTTCGGCGACCAGGCGGGCTCGGTGTAGTCGGTGGTGGCGTGCGGGGTGATGTCCTTGGCGGCGTTGGTGCCGGTGTTCAGGTCGTCGACGAAGAGGTGGTCGTGGCCGCCGACGGAGCGCACGAAGACGACCTCCTCCTCGCCCGGAGAGAGCGCGGGCTCGGAGCCCCGGGCCAGCGCACCGCCCTGCTGACGCAGGTAGTCGTCGCGGATGTAGACCTCGCCGGTGTGGGTGTTCTCGTAGACGGACGTGCCGTAGGACCCGCCGGCGTTGGGCCAGGTGTTGTTCGTCTGCGGAACGCCGCCCTCGCCCGGTTCGCCGTTCAGGCCGAGCTTCGCCGGCCTGCCGTGGTCGCTGGTGGCCTTGACGCGCTCGAGCACGGTGCTGCCGTGGATCTTGGCGGAGAAGATGATGTTGTTCTTCGCGGGGATGCCGTTCGTCCGGTCCGCCGCGGCGACCTGCCAGGTGGGGTGGGACCAGGTCTGTCCGCCCGGATGGGCGGCGACGGTCACCCGGTGGCTGCCGTCGGGGTCGGAGACGACCAGGTCGCCGTGCCCGTCGATGAAGGCGGCCTTGGTGCCGCCCGGGTTCCAGGCCAGGTCACGGACGACGGTGCCGAAGTCGATCGACCTGCCGCCGATCAGGACGTGCCGGGTGCCGTCGCTGATGGTGAGACCCCGGGGCACGCCGAGGGTGTGGGTGGACGCGGCCGCGGCGACCATCGTGGCGCTGCCCCTGGCCTCGCGGCCGGAGGACGGAAGGGCCATCGCGGTGGCGGCCGCGCCGCTCACTGCGAGCAGTGCGGCGACCCCCGCGGTCACGAGGGCGGTGGAGCTGCGGCGGTTACGAGCGGACATCGGTTCCCCCAGGAATGTGAACGACGCTGCGGCGACGGACTCGCGGGAACCGCCCGCCGCCCCCGGGACCCGGTCCGGTCCGCTCGGCTTGCCGCTCTGCGCGATGGGAGAAGTCTTCCCCCCGGGCCATGACGGAGCTGTGCGCCCGCCGTCACAGCTGTGCAATAAGAGGTCGGACGAGGTGAGGAGACGTCACGGACCCCGGGCCGGTGGCCCGGGGTCCGTGGTCCGTGCTTCCGGTGGGAGCGGTCAGTGGTGGAAGCCGACGCGGGCGGAGTCGTGCGGATGCCCCTTGTCGAGGCGCTCGATCGCCCGGCGCATGTCCTGGGCCAGCAGTTCGATCTCGTCCCGGTCGACGCCGTGGCGCACGAGCACGCGCTGGATGACGGTCTCCTGACGGTCGGGCGGCAGCGGGTACGACGGAACCTGCCAGCCGCGCATACGGAGCTGGTCGGACAGGTCGTACAGGCTCCAGCCCACCGAGGCCGGGTCGGTCAGCGTCCAGGAGACGGCCGGGAGCGCTCCGTCGCCGTCGTAGAGCAGGGTGAAGGGGCCCATGGCGGCGACCTGGCGGGCGAAGTGCTGTGCCGTGTCGGCGCAGGCCTGGTAGACGCGCCGGTAACCCTCGCGGCCCAGGCGCAGGAACATGTAGTACTGGGCGACGACCTGGCCGCCGGGGCGGGAGAAGTTCAGGGCGAGCGTGGGCATGTCGCCGCCGAGGTAGTCGACGTGGAAGACCAGGTCCCCGGGCAGGGCCGCCTTGTCGCGCCACAGGGCCCAGCCCACGCCGAGCGGGGCCATGCCGTACTTGTGCCCGGAGGCGTTGATGGAGGCGACCCGGGGCAGGCGGAAGTCCCATTCCAGGTCGGGGTGGAGGAAGGGGGCGATGAACCCGCCGGACGCCGCGTCGATGTGCAGGGGAACGTCGAGGCCCTTCTCCTGCTGGAGCCGGTCGAGTTCGGCCGCGATCTCCGCGACGGGTTCGTAGGTGCAGGTGTAGGTCACCCCGAGGATCGCCACGACGCCGATCGTGTTCTCGTCGACGTACTCGCGCAGCTGATGGGCCTGCAGGCCGGTCGCGCCCGGCTCCACCGGCACCTGGCGCAGCTCCACGTCGAAGTAGCGGGCGAACTTCTCCCAGCACACCTGAACCGGCCCGCACACCAGGTTCGGCCGGTCGGCCGGCAGGCCGGCGGCCCGACGGCGGTCGCGCCAGCGCCATTTCAGGGCCAGACCGCAGAGCATGGCGGCCTCGCTGGAGCCGGTGGTGGAGCACCCCACGGCGGGCTCGGTCCCCTCACCGCCACCGGGCGCGTGCCACAGGTCGGCGAGGATGTTGACGCACCGGGACTCGATCTCCGCGGTCTGCGGGTACTCGTCCTTGTCGACGATGTTCTTGTCGAGACACAGGTCCATCAGGCGCCGGACCTCGTCCTCGGTCCAGGTGGTGCAGAAGGTCGCGAGGTTCTGCGCCGCATTGCCGTCCAGGAGCAGTTCGCCGCGCAGCAGTTGGAAGACGACGTGCGGAAGGGCCGGCAGGAGCGGCATGGCCCGTTTGGTCAGCGGCTGCTCGCTGATCGGTGACGTGAAGATGTCGGCGGCCTGGTCGGCGGCCCTTTCCTGAGCGTTGTGCAGAGCCACCGGTGGCACCTCTCGCGTCGTCCTGCCGTGTCTCTTCGGAGGCTATGAGCGATACCGGAGGCCCGACACCGGACGTACTCCACCCGTGGACCGCCCCCGGAGGAACCCACCGATGGAACCAATCGAACTGATTGATATGACCCTTATCTGTGCTTAGCTCCGCTTCATGAGCAACGCACGCGGCGAGCAGGAGCCGAGACCTCCGTCCTGGCGGGCGCTGATCACCGGACTGCTGATCGCCCTCGCCATGACCACGATCATGGTCACCACATATGTGTCGGCCCAGCACGCGGTGGTGGCCCGCGACCTCCCCTGGGGCGTGACCGGCAGTTCCCCGCTGACCACGGCCGTCCAGAAGCACGTCTCGCTGTCGATCCACCACTACAAGGACCAGGCGGCCCTGGAGGACGCGGCCGGCCGCACGGAGATCTACGGCGGCTTCGTGCCGCAGAGCAACACCGTGGTGATCGCCGAGGCCGCGAGCCTCGTCGCCCCCGGTCAGATGCCCGCCTTCTACGAACAGGCCGCCAAGGCCGCGGGAGTCCACCTCGCGTTCAAGGTGACCAACAAACTCCCCAAGGAGGACCCGCTCGGCGTGGTCCCCGGCATCGCGGTGTTCGTCCTCCTCGTGGCGGGCTATCTGGGCTCCACCCTCGCCATGCAGCGCACCGGCGCCGCCGCCGCCCGCCGCCGCGTCGTCAGCCTCATCTGTTACGCGATCATCGCCTCCCTGGTCTTCGACGTGATCATCGGTCCGATCCTGGGCGCCTATCCGGACATCGGCAGCAACTTCTGGCCCCTGTGGGGCGAGTTCGCGCTCATGTGCCTCGCCGTCGCGCTCCTCGCCGCCACCCTGCAGAGCCTGATCGGTCCGCTCGGCACCCTGCTCACCGTCGTCATCGTCGTCTTCTTCGGCAACCCCTCCACCGGCGGTGTGAACGGCACCGCCTATCTGCCGGCCTTCTGGCAGTACCTCGGCCCCGTCCTGCCCCCGTGGAACGGGACGACCCGCAACACCCTGTACTTCGACGGCAACGCCATCACCCAGCCGCTCGGCGTGCTGAGCGTGTACGTCGTCGTCGGCGCCGCGCTCGTCATCATCGCCACCTACGGCCGGCTCATGTGGTGGCGCGGCGGCAAGCGGCGCCGTCCGATCAGTCCCGAGGAAGAGGGCGGCATCGCCGCCATCCCGCCCGCATGACATCCACCGACCAACGCGCGGAGGGCGCCGGGCCGTTCACCACCCGGCTCACCTGGCAGCCGCCCGGCGGCGGCACCGCCGTCTGGGAGTCACGGCCCGCCCGGCGCCGCGGCACCATCGCGGTCACGCCGTCCGGCGCACCGGCCGGCCGGGACATCAGGGGTGACGCCGTCGCGCTCGGCCGGCTGCGCAGGCTCAACGCCGTCGCCGCCACGGCTTTCATCATCGGCGGCGCGCTCTTCGCGGCCGGTGCGGGTGTCGCCCAGTTCGGCTCCGGCGACGTCACCACCTGCGCCTCGATCTACTTCGCCGGCGGCCTGTTCTTCAACACCGGCGGATACGTCTCCCTGCTCCAGGTCGTCAACGCCCCCCGGCACGTACCCGGCGGCGAGGGGCGCCTGGTCACCCGCCACTGGCGCTGGTGGAGCTACGAGCCGGGACGGGTGGACTGGCTGAGCGCGTTCGTCCTGTTCGCCGGCACGCTGGTGTTCGCCGTGGACCTGCTGGACTCCTTCCTCAGGGGGCTCAGCGTCCAGCAGATCAACCGGCTGGTCTGGGCCCCGGACATGATCGGCTGTGTGCTGTTCCTGATCTCCGGCCACCTCGCCTTCGTCGAGATCTGCCACCGCGGCCGGCCCTGCCTGCGCCGCCGCAGCCTCGGCTGGTGGATCGTCGCCGTGAACCAGCTCGGCTCCGCCCTCTTCATGGTCTCGGCGATCGTCGCCTACACCCGCCCCGCCACCGGCACTCTGATCAACGCCGGCATCGCCGACTGGGGCACCCTCCTCGGCGCCGCGTGCTTCTCCGCGGCCGGCGTCCTGCAGCTGCGCGAACGCCCCTGAGAGCACTCGGGCACCCGCTCCCGGGAGCCTCCACGTCCCATTCCCTCGTTCCAGGGCACGGGCGTTTCCCCTGCTCACCCTGCGTTTCGGCGTTCCAGCGTCCCCAACTCCCCGCCGGACGTGGCGGTTGGGACGGATCACCTCACAAGCTTCGGTCATCCAGTCACCACCGCCACCCGAACACCGAAGGGGCACAGCGACATGACCGCTCTCCGTACCTCCCGCACCCGTCTCGCAGCCGCCGCCGCGACCACCGTTCTCGCCGCGCTCTCCCTGACCGCATGCGGCAACGGAACCGGCGCCCACGACGAGGGCGCGGCGACGACCACCTCCCCGAGCACCGCGACGGGGACGGCCTCGCCGGGCGCGGACTCCGGCTCCACGGGTTCGACGGGCACGACGACCTCCCAGGGCACCACGGGCTCCACCGGCGCGTCCGGCTCCACGGGTGCGGGTTCGACCACCGGCGGTTCGAAGCAGACCGCCCGCACCTCCGCCCCGAAGGCGCCGGCCTCCTCCGGCAAGACGGTCACCTGCGAGGGCTCCAACACCAAAACGGTCGCGGCCCCGCTGAACCGCCCCGTGAACCACATGCTGCTCACCGTGACCAACACCGGCAGCAAGACCTGCTTCCTCTACGGCTACCCGAGCGTCCAGTTCACCGACGCCCAGTCCGAGCCGCCGGTCATCGACGAGTCGCAGCCCCAGGCGGTCGTCACGCTGGAGCCGGGCCAGTCCGGGTACGCGGCCGTCAGCCTGTCCGCCACCGACGGCAGCGGCGGGAAGGGCCGCACCGCGAAGTCCCTGACCGTCTACTTCTACGGCCGCTCCCTCTCCGGGAACGTCGGCGCCCCCGCCCGCCCCGCGCTGCCGGCCAAGGGCGTCCACATCGACGACTCGATCAAGGTCACGTACTGGCAGCAGTCGATGGACGACGCCGTCACCTGGTGACCGACCCCGAGCAGCCGCAAGCCGGTCCACGCATCGCCAGTCCACGCACCCGGAAGGCAGGCAACCCACATGCGCAGCAGCACCCGCAGGATCTCGCGCTTCGTCACCGCCTACATCGGCGCGGCCTTCCAGGTCGTCGTCCTGGGCACCACCGGCCACGCGGCGACGGAGGCGGGGGTCCTCCGCCGCGACCACACGGCCTGACCGCCCCAAGACCCGCTCAAGAGCCGTGCCCCGCGCGGTAGGGCCGTGACCCGGTGGGGGAGTATCTGCTCAGTCATCGCCTGCCTCTGAGGGGTCGTCATGCCTTCCGTCCGCCGTCTCGCGCCGCCCGTCGTCCTCGCCTGTCTGCTGCTGGCCGGATGCAAGTCCCCCTCGCTCGGCACCTCGGCCCCGTCCGGGAGCGGCAGCCCCGCGGGGGGAGCGGCCGGTACGACCGGCTCGGGGCGGGCGATAGCCGTGGGCGCGGGCCCCCAGAAGCACTACACCGTCCAGCAACAACCGGCGCCGGGGACCTGCCACTACCGCTACGAGCACGGGGAGCCGCTGGAGGACCCCAAGTGCACGCCGGGCGCGATATCCCCGGCCGTCACGCAGGCGAACCTCAGGTCGACGATATGCCGCAAGGGCGGATACACCTCGGGCGTACGGCCCTCCGCGTACGTCACCGGCAAGGAGAAGAAACTCAACGCCGCCTCCTACGACTACACCGGCAGGCTGTCGGAGGGCGAGTACGACCACCTCATAAGCCTCCAGCTCGGCGGCGACCCCAACGACCCCCGCAACCTCTGGGTCGAACCGGCCGACCCCCACCACAGGGCGAGCCAGGGGATCAACAACAAGAAGGACCCGGTGGAGACCAAACTCCACACCGCGGTCTGCGCCGGCCGGATCACCCTCGCCGCGGCCCAGCAGGCGATAGTCACCGACTGGACCACCGCCCTCAGCCGCCTCCACCTCCAGTGACCCGTACCGCGCCGCCACCTCCGGGACCATGGTCGTGGCGGCGCAGATCAGTCGCTCAGCCGGTTGATGGCAGCCGCCGCGATGCCTTCCATGTAGCCGGCGTCATCGCTGGGCTGGCCGGAGAGTTCGACGATGCCGACCCTGTTGCCGCTGCGGATCACCGCGACACCACCGGCGACCTTGCCGTTGCCGCTGTACGCCGGGTACCACTTGCCCTCGCCGCCCCTCACGGTGACCGTATGCGCCGTGCCGTAGTACCAGTGACCCGCCGGCTCGTCCTGGCAGCCGCGCACCAGCTTGTTGAGCTGACGCTCGTAGGACGCCGCCGAGGTGCCGGTGGAACCGGCGGTGACGGACTCGGTCAGCGAGGTGCCCTTGCTGTCGAAGGCCCAGGCGACCTCGGCATAGGCGACACCCTTCCCCTTGGTCAGCGTTCGCATCGTCTCCTCGCCGGAGCACGCCGAGAGGGCTCGCTTCCCGGTCAGGCCCACCGTCGCGCCGACCGGCGACAGACCCGACTGGAAGAAGTCCTCACTCTGCATCAGGTCGCCTGAGCCGAGCCCGGGTTCGGCGACGGCGGCGGCAAGCGCGGCCGCCGACCGGTTCGGAGCGCCGCTGCCGACGCCCGCGGCAGCAGGATGCGTGCCGATGACGAGCGCGATCAGGGCGGCACCGGCGGTGGCGGCCACTCCTGCCGTACGACCGCGACGCGAGAACCTCTTGCCGGCTGCTTGCTGGTGGTCGAACATCTCATCTCCTGTCTGGTGGCGACGCGGTTCGCGTCGTCGTACACCTGGGAGATGCGGCGGGTCCGCGAGATGTTGGATGGAAATCCGCGGCGATCGATGTGATCCAGGTCACTTGCGCGGGTGTGCTCGGCGGGCCTCAGAGCCGGGTCACGGCCGCCCGGACGATCCGCGCCATCGCGGCCGTGTCGAGGCAGACCTCGACCTCCAGGAAACCGTAGTGAGAGCCGTTGCGCAGTATGGCGATGCCGCCGCACGGCTCCTTGCCCCGTGGTGCGGTCCCCCTGCTGTTCAGGTCGCCGTCGTACAGGCCCATCCAGCTGGCGGTGATGTCCGCGGCGACGTCGATCGTGTGCGTCGGCCCGTAGACCCAGTGGGTGGCCACCTCGCTCTGGCAGGGCACCTCCTCCAGCAGTAGGCGCTCGGCATAGTTACGGGCCAGTGCCCGGCTTCCGGCGTCGTCGGCGACTTCGAACGCGACCTCGTCCTTGATCTTCGCCGCCTTGGTGGCGCCGCCGTCGCCCGTGTCCTTGAGCGTCACCAGATCGCGGAAGTGGGCGTCGTACGCTCCCAGGGTCTGACCGAGTGTCCTCTCACCGGTGCAGGCGACGTTGGCGTAGTAGCCGTCCCCCACACGATCGCGCACATGGATGCGCTGGGAGAACCCGGCCTTCCTGAAGTCGGCGCCCGTCACCAGGTGCCGGTTCGTCATGGGACCGCTCGCGGGCTTCGGTGCCGTGGAGCGGGCACCCTGCGAGGACGCCGCAGCGCCTGTCGTCGTCGCCGACGGGCGGGCCGGAGCGGAGCGAGCGGGCAGCACGAACCGGCCCGTCAACAGGCCGAGCCCGACGGCCGCCGTCATGATGACGGCGATCGTCCGGGTCCGCACGGCGGCGGATGTCTCAGCAGCCACTGCTGAGGCGGTCCCGCATGAAGCGACGAGCCTGATGGATACGGTCCTTGACCGTACCGAGGGGAGCGTCGGTGATCTCGGCGACCTGGAGATAGGTCAGGTCTCCCAGATCGCGCAGCACGAAGGATTCCACCAGGGCCGGATGCCGCTCCTCGAGCGCGGCCAGCGAGTCCATCAGGTCCAGGCGGGTCCCCGCGATGACGCTCGTCGTGCGGGGGTCGGCCCCGTCGGGAAGGACCGCATGGCTGTCCTCCGCGCGTCGGCGCATCGAGCGGTACGTCGATCTGGCGGCGTTCGAGGCGATCACCGTCACCCACCCGATGAACGAGCCCCGCCCGCTGTACTCGTGCAGGTGGGTGCTGATGGACAGCAGGGCGTCCTGCGCGGCCTCCTCGGCGTCGGCGTGGTGCGGGAGAAACCTGGAGCAGCGCCGCATGACCGTGGGGCGAAGCCTGACGAGAAGGCGTTCCAGGGACGCCCGGTCACCCGCCTGGGCGGACGCCACGAGCTGGGTCAGTTCATCCTGGTCGATCATCCTGCTGTCCCCCGTTCACGCACGACCTTGGACTCCACTGACCTGGACTCCCCCTGGACGCACCGCAGTTCCCGGTCCTCCCAGCGCCTCGGGCAGAATGTCGCCGCATGCGGAAGCTAGGCCGTTACCACCTGGAGGAAAGACTCGGAGCCGGTTCGTTCGCGACCGTCTGGAGAGCATACGATCCCGAACTCGACACCGATGTCGCGGTCAAGGTGCTGGCCGACAACTGGGCGTCGAACGCCGATGTACGGCAACGGTTCCTGGCCGAGGCGAGGCTGCTCCGAAGGATCTCCAGCCCACGTGTCGTACGCGTTCACGACGTGGGTGTGCAGGACGACCGGCCGTATTTCGTCATGGACTACGTCCGAGGCGGCACGCTGGCCGAGCAGGTCGGACACTGCCGGCCCGAGGAGGCACGCCGTCTGGCGGCCGAGGCCGGATACGCGGTCCAGGTGCTCCATGACGCGGGCGTCGTCCACCGTGACATCAAGCCGTCCAACCTTCTGCTCGACGTCGGCCGCACGCCCGCCGCCGTACTCGTCGCGGATCTGGGCAGCGCGAAGCAACTGGCTGACGCGTCGGGGCTGACCGTCACCACGGGCACCCCCGCGTACATGGCACCCGAACAGGCCCTCCAGACCGGCGGGTTCGACAGCCGGGCCGACGTGTACGCCCTCGGTGTCGTCGCCTACGAGCTGCTGACCGGGCGCAAGCCGTTCGGTCCGGGCGGCCGCGCCACCCTCGCGACGGCCCGGACACCGCCGCCGACGCCGACGGTTCCCGGCGGACTCGGGGTCCCGAACGGCATCGACACCCTTCTCCGCGCCGCACTGTCCGCAGAGCCCGAGAACCGACCACGCACCGCACAGGCATTCGCGGACGCGCTGCTGTCGCAGGAGGGAGAGGAGCAGCCACCGGCCGGATCCCCCGGACCGACCCCCCTGGTGGTCTGGCTTGCGGCGGTCGCCGTGTTCCTGCTGACAACGGCGCTGACCTGGTGGGCCCGCTGACCACGGATGACGCCCCAGGCAGCCGACCTGCACCCGCCGATGCCGCGCACAGGGAGGAACGACGGTCTAAGTGGGTCTAAGTGCCGCTTCGAAGGCCGCTCACTCGCCGGTCTCCGGGCCCTGCCAGGCGGATGTGCCCTCTCGCCGGCCACGTCGGCGGGCGTAGGCTCAAGACACCGAGGGCGCCTCGTGCGCCGGCTCACGCGCCGGTGCCGTTCTCGGCGAACGACGACGCCGGACCGGACCCGTCCGGACCCGGAGCAGGGTTCGCCCATGACCGTGAACACGCCGGACCGCCCGGAGACCTCCCACCCGGCGCAACCGGGCCGGCGACCAGCGCTTCCCCAGGTCCCGCAGCGGCGCAGGCAGGGGGCCTCACCCGAGCAGGGCGAGTTCGTCCGTCCGCTGACCCGGTGCCAGATCGACGACCGCATGCTGGAGCTCGGCGAGCTGTACAGGAACACCTCGTCCCACCAGGTGCGGGTCTCGGACGCGTCGGACCGGGGCCGGTCCGACGCGTTCCGGCGACGGCTCGCGGGCCACATGCGGCGACCGGGGTTCGAGCTGCTCGTGGCGGAGACCGCCGGCCCCTCGGGCGGCATCGGCCTCACGGCGTGCGCCTACGGTTTCCCCGTGCGGGGCGACGGGCCCTGGTGGGACGGCCTCGACGGGTGGTACCTCCCCGAGAGCCTGCTCCGCGTCGCCGCCATCGGCAGGCTCTTCGCGATCGCCGACATTCTCGTCGAGCGACGGGTACGCACCCAGGACCAGAGCCGCGAGTGGAACCTCGCCCGGCGGCTGCAGAGGCGGCTGCTGAGCGATCGCGCGGCCGAGCTCGGGATCACGCTGGTCGACCGTGACAACGCGGACACGCTCGAGGCACTGCTGTCCTGGGGCTGGCGCTGTCTGACGGTCGAGGCCCGCGAGGCGTCGCGTCTCGCCCCCAGCCGCCTTATGGTGCTCCGCTGACCGGCGACCAGCGACCGGCGACCCGCGACCGGAGGGCCCCTGTCGCGCTTACGCGGGCGTTCCGCGCCAGGCGTCCTGGGCGCTGGCATAGGCGGGGAAGCGGCCGAGGACCCCGCCGTCCAGCATGACGAGTTCTATGCCACGGCTGCTGTGGACCACGCGGACCCAGCCCTGCCGGGCCCGGCAGTCGTCCCACGCCTCGCACAGCGGTCGCAGGATGCTCTCGTCCGCGAAGGTCACCTCGCGGAGATCGACGATGAGGAAGACGCGCCCGCGTCCGGCGCGGGCGCCCTCCAGAGCGTGCACCAGGGGTGTCATGGTGGTCAGGTCCAGCTCGCCGCGGGCGCGCACCATCCGGCATTCGTCGAACAGCTCGGGCACACGGAAGGGCTCGGGCGGGTCGGGATGAGCGCACATGCGCCCCATCTCCTCTGTCCTGTCGAACTTCGGACGAACGCCGTCCGCCGCGCAGGCGTCACGCGTCCCGGAGGCCGGGGCCCCCGAGCGCTTCCGAGGCGACCTGGAGGGGGCTACGGGCACCCGCTCGCGGGACCGGCGCGGCCACGGGACGGACGTGGCAGGTGAAGCCGAGACGGGTCAGGGCCCGGGTGACCTCGCCGCTGGTGAAGTCGCGGCGGTCCTGCCGGGTGATGACCTCGCCGACCTGCATCACGGGATAGCGGCGGCGGCCGACGGTCACGGAGTCACCGGTGACGCTCTCGGGTTCGACGCCCGCCATCGAGTCCAGCACTCCGTGCTGGGTCAGTTCGAACGGGTAGCGGGCGATGACACAGCGCATGGTGCCTCACAGGGAGATGGAGGAGGGGGCGAGGACCGGGCGCGGTGTGCCGAGGACGTCCCGCAGCCGTACATGGTCCGTGTAGGCGGAACTCTCGCGGTGCACGGCGAGTTCGGCCCGGCTGACCGAGCCGGTGCGCTCGTCGTCCCCGTCGCACAGGAGCAGGTGGTCCACACCGGCGCCGGCCATGATGGAGAGGGCCACCTCGACGGTCATGTCGTCGAACACCCGGAGTTCGGTCGCGTCCAGGTGGTCGACCCGGGCCATGACGTCAAGACAGGTCGGGTTTCGATGCGTCTGAAGCGGTGTCACAACTGCCTCCTGCGGTAGGGGCGGATTCTCTGGGCGCGACGGTTTGGCGCGGGCGGCCCATGGCCACCGGCGCCCACCGGCGACAGGTCATGCTGCGCGGCGCTTCCCCGCGGACCGGCCGCGGGCGGTGCGCCCCCGTCGGCTCCGGGCCGCGGCCGACCCGCTGGACGCGGCCCGGCGAGGAGGCTCCGCGGCCGGCGCGGTGACGACGACCGGCACGCCGGACGGGGCCTTGGCGCCGGTGATACGGCTCAGTTCCGCCTCTCCCGAGCGCACCTCGGTGATCGTCGGGTTGATACCGGCCGCGGCCATCAGCCGGCCCATGTCACGGCGTTGGCCGGGAGTCACCAGGGTGACGACGCGGCCGGACGCGCCGGCGCGGGCCGTACGGCCGCCGCGGTGCAGGTAGTCCTTGTGGTCGCCGGGCGGATCCACGTTGACGACCAGGTCGAGGTCGTCGACGTGGATGCCGCGCGCCGCGACATTGGTCGCCACCAGCGCCGTCACCTGCCCGCTCTTGAACTGGGCGAGGGTCCGGGTGCGCTGCGGCTGGGACCTGCCGCCGTGCAGGGCGGCGGCGCGCACACCGCTGCCGAGGAGGTGCTTGGTCAGCCGGTCCACCGCGTGCTTGGTGTCCAGGAACATGATCACCTGGCCGTCCCGTGCCGCGATCTCGGTCGTCGTGCGGTGCTTGTCCGCCTCGTGCACATGCAGGACGTGGTGCTCCATCGTGGTGACGGCACCCGCCGACGGGTCGACGGAGTGGACCACGGGGTCGGTCAGGTAGCGGCGGACCAGCTTGTCGACGTTGCGGTCCAGGGTGGCCGAGAACAGCATCCGCTGCCCTCCGGGACGCACCTGGTCGAGCAGGGCGGTGACCTGGGGCATGAACCCCATGTCGGTCATCTGGTCCGCCTCGTCCAGGACCGTGACGGCGACGTCGCCCAGTCGGCAGTCACCGCGGTCGATGAGGTCCTTGAGCCGCCCCGGCGTCGCGACGACGATCTCGGCCCCGGCCCGCAGCGCGCCCGCCTGCCTGCCGATCGACATCCCGCCGACCACGGTGGCCAGCCGCAGCCCCACGGCGCGGGCGTACGGGGTGAGCGCGTCGGTGACCTGCTGGGCGAGTTCGCGGGTGGGCACCAGGATCAGGGCGAGCGGCTGCCGCGGCTCGGCCCGGCGGCCCGCCGTACGGGCCAGCACGGGCAGGCCGAAGGCGAGGGTCTTGCCGGAACCCGTACGGCCACGACCGAGAACGTCACGGCCGGCCAGGGAGTTCGGCAGGGTGGCCGCCTGGATCGGGAACGGCACGCTCACGCCTTCGCGGCAGAGCGCTGCCAACAGCGGTGCCGGCATGGCGAGTTCGGCGAACGACTCGACGGCGGGCAGTGCGGGCTCGATCGTCTTGGGCAGCGTGAACTCGCCGCGGGGCGCGGCCTGCCGGCTGTCCGGGCCCTTGGGACGGCGCCGGGTGCCGGAGCGGTTCGCGGTGGAGCCCTCGAAACGGTCGTAAGGGCGGGTGGCGCGTGCGGTTCGCTGGGGGCGTTGAGCGCGGGAAACGCGTGTTCTGTTCATGTGGAATCTTCCTCGATGCGGGCGCGTATCAAGGAATTCCCGCAGCATGATGAACAGCGCAGAGAATCGCGAGAACGAGCCGGAAAGCGACAGGGGCGACGCCCCCTGAAAATGACGCGAGCTGGGGCCCGCACCCCAAGGTGCGGGCCCCAGCTGCGAAGTATGCGTAGGTGCCGTGGTCAGGCCGGAACGATGTTCTCGGCGGTCGGGCCCTTCTGGCCCTGGCCGATGTCGAACGACACCTTCTGGCCTTCCTGCAGCTCGCGGAAGCCCTGGGTGGCGATGTTCGAGTAGTGGGCGAAGACGTCGGCGCCGCCGCCGTCCTGCGCGATGAAGCCGAAGCCCTTTTCGGCGTTGAACCACTTCACAGTGCCGGTAGCCATGTCATTTCTCCTTCGGAAACGGTGCTCGGAGTTCGCCTTGTGCGTCCTCCGTGTCGCCGTGATGATCAGCCCGTCGGAAAAATGAACCTTTTGGCAACCACAACTGCAACCTGTCTCAACAGTAGCACGGCGCACGGTCACCGCCGCGAAAATAATTCCGCTCCGCCGGATGGAGGAGGGAATAAATCTCCCCGCGCACCTGATTCTCTCTTCGCGCCGACAGATATCCGCCCCCTCAGCGGGCCAGGAGCGCGCTCGCGTCGAGGTGGAGCGCGGGGTCGGCCGCGGCGCTCATCAGCCGGGAGGCCTCGTCGGCGGGCTCCTGGGGCAGGACGACGAGGAGCACCCAGCGTCCGACGGTCTCGCAGTCCAGGGTGATGACGTGCTCCTGGCCCGCGGACCGGGCCGGTTCCACGGTGATCACTCGGCCGGGTGCCATCACCGTGTGCGGTGCGTCGGGCCACTGGGCGGCGTCCACGGTGACTCCCACCGTGGTGTACCGGTCCGGCTCCAACGCGGTGACGAGCGAGGGCAGTTCCAGTTCGAGCGCGTCGCAGCGCGGCCACCATGCCCCGTCCAGCGGTCCGTGGCTGACTCCCGTGGTGAGGGCCAGCCGGGGCAGGGGCATGCGGTAGGTGTGCCCGCCGTCCGCGGGCAGGTCGTCGGCAGGCGTTCTGCTGGGTTCCATCGTGCGGTCCCGTCCCGGGAGCCGAGGACGGCTGCCCGCGTGGTCACTCGCCGGGAACGGCACCGCCCGTCGCGCTGCGCGAAAAGCCCTCGGTACGGCTCAGGCTACGCCTGGACGGGGAGGAGCGGTTCGAGGAGCGGCGCCCGGCCGGTCAAGGCCGGTCACAGGGCCAGAACCGCGCGCACCCTGTTGCCGCCCCCGTCCACCCGATCGATGTCGAAGCGCTGTGCCAGGCACCGCACGATGGCGAGGCCGCGCCCGCTCTCGCCCCAGGTCGTCAGCGGCCGAACGCCGGGCCGGCCGGGGCTGCCGTCGTAGACCTCGACGGTCACCTGTGTGTCCGACACGTGCAGGCGCAGGCGACAGCTGCCGCCGTGCCGCGTGGCGTTGGTGACCAGCTCGGAGACGATGAGGGTCGCGTCGCCGATGTGCTCGGCGCCGAGCCCCGCCGTCCGCCCGTCGGGCCGGGCGAGGAACTGCGAGGTCAACTTCCGCGCCCTGCCCGCCGATTCGGCCTCGTCGGGCAGCACGTACTCGACGCGTGCGGAACGCCGATGGGTACGCCGACGCGTACGCATGGCGGATCACTCCCCTCCCGGGCCACCCGACCACCCTGGCCGTGGCCGCTCGCCGGGCCGCGGCGATTCCCACCCGGCCGGGCCTGCCCGGTGCTGATGCCCGGTACAGGTGATCGCCAACCGGAAACGGGTGAGCCGGGTGTCGCCGACGGGGCACGGTGCCTCGCCACGCAGGTCACGTGTTCTCTGCCGGACGGCGGCCTCCCCCTCCGTCCCGAAGGAGCGCGCTCGCGGTGAGGCGGAGCGCGGGATCGGCGGCGGCCGTCATGAGCCGCTCGGCCGTGGCCGTCTCGGTCCCGGGCGGAACGATCAGCAGGTCCCGGCGTCCGACCCCGTAGGCGAACAGCCGGATGGCGTGCGGGTCGAACCCGGACGTGAACCACGCTGCCCGCACCGTGTGGCCGGCGACGGGCAGGTCGCACGGTGCCTCGGGCCAGGCGCTGCGGTGTGCGGCCATCCGCGTCACACGCCCCCACGACCGGTCGAACGCCTCGACGAGAGCGGGCAGCTCGGCCGACAGGTCGTCCGAACGGGGCCACCACGCGCCGCTCACGGGACCGTGCGGGAAGGTCGGCGGACGCAGGGTGAGACGGGCGGGCCGAGGCGAGGACGGGCGTATCCGCCCGGACGAGGCGCGATGACCGGTGGGCGCGTTCATGTCGCGGTCCCTGTCCCCGGGCCGCCGGGCGACGGACCGGTGTCGTGGAGCGCCGAGAACGACACCGACGGGCAGCCGGCGTACGGGAAACTCCCGGTGCGCTCCACGCTACTCCGCCCCGGCGCGTGGACGGGCGGGCCTGTCCGACGCATTCTCCACGGCCCGCAGGGGTTCTCGCCCGGGCGAGTGAGGCTGCCGGACGACCGCCGCCGGGGTTCGAACGACCGGCGGCGGCCGTCGGAAGGTGCTCGCGCCGGCGGACCCGTGGCCGTTCGTACGCGCGGCTGCCGCCCGGTTCAGGCGCGCAGCAGCCGCCCGGTGATCTCCCGGTACTCCCGCAGCGCGAGCCGGAGTTCGGCGGACTGCGTCTCGGGGTCCTGGTCCTGCCATCCCGCGCGCAGGACGCGCCGACGTTCCGCGAGCGCGTTCGCCAGCGCCTCGGTGGCTTCGTCGAAGGCGCTCTCGGCCTCCTCCAGCGCCTGGTGCGGAGCGTCCGCGAAGGTGTTCACGGCGTGTCCGAGGTGCCGGACGATCGTGTCCCGTTCGTCCGGCGGGAGCAGCGGTTCCGGGCCCGGGGTGCGGCGCCCGGCGAGACCCGGGGGCCGGTCGGCGGGTTGCTGGGCGCGTGTCTGGTCGTACATCGTCTTATGCCACCGTTCCGTGGTGATGGGGGTCGCCGCCCGAAGACGCCCTTGGTCTTCGCGACGGCCTTCGTGGCCTCCTTCAGGCTGCCGGAAGCCCGATCGGCCCTGGTGTCACGGCCCTGCGCCGTCCCGTCAGTCAACGTCCGGCGGCGATCCGTGTCAACGCGGCACCGGCCCGAGCACACTCCGCCCGGGGGCCTGACCAGCAATCTCCGAGTGGTGCCCGGCACGGGGAGTACGGTGGGGAGAACGAGGGTGCGTCGTGCCTGTCCGAGAGGTCGTCTCCAGTACACCACCCATCCACCACGGGCAGCCCGTGACCCCGGCCGCACTTCAGCCCCAGCGGCCTCCGCCGAGGTCAGGAGCCCCTCCATGCCACCCAGCCGGCTGCTGTGCCCGACCCGGCGTGCCTGACATCAACCATCCCATCGTGCAAGGCAGTTGGCAGGAGCCGTCATGACCACCGCACTCCAACCCCCGCTTCCCTCCCAGCCCGTCCTGCGCCTGCGTCTGGCTCCCCACAGGGACCTGCCCCGGGCCATCGACGGCGCGTGGTGGCCTCGTTCGTACGACCTCCTCGCCGAACTTCCGCATCTGCTCGCCGGGTTGCCGCGCGCGTGGGGTCACATCACCAGCGTCACGGTCAGCGGGGCGACGTGGCCCGCGGTGCCCGGCCGGATGCTCGTCTCCAACCAGGTCGTACGGCTGCACAGGACACCGGCGGCATCCGCCTCGCGCACCGTCGTCCTGCTGGCCCCGGGCCGCGGGCGCTGGGACCTGCTGGTCGTACCGCCGGACACGACCGAGGAGGCCGCGGAACCGCTGATGTCAGCCGCCGCGGACGGTCGGACCTGAACAGGCCGAACGGAATCGGCCGGCCGTCGCCTCACTCGTGTCGGCCGTCCGCTCCCGGGGAGCGACTGGTCTCCAGCCACGACCGCGCCGGTTCCGCCGCCCGCGTCGTGTCCACGACGAGCTCGAGGCGCGTTCCTCCCCCGGCGCCCGCGGGATAGCTGCGCTGCTCGGTCGCCGCGAAGCAACGGCGGAGCACCTCCGCGACACGACGGGCGACCTCGGGGGAGGCCGCGACGATGCGTACGTCGGCGTGCCCTTCCGAGGGGGGTTGCTTGGGCTGCTGCATGGCGACCTCGGGTCGTCTGGGCACGGATGAGCGGACCGGATCTTCGACTCTACTCCGCCGCGTGTCACAGCTCACACGCGTGACCAGCGGCCTTCCCGGCCGCGGTCCCGTGACATCGCAGCCGAGCCGTAGAACGCCAGGTGGCGTTCCGCGGCGGTGGTCCAGGTGTGGCGGGCGGCGAGTCGGCGGCCACTCGCCCGCCGCGCGGCGGTGTCGTCCGTGAGCGCGGCGCCGAGCTCGGCGGCCAGGTCCTGGTGGGTGGTCGCGAAACGGGCGGCGCTGTCGAACACCTCGCGCAGTACGGGCAGATCGCGTACGACCAGCGGAACTCCCGCCGCGAGTGCCTCCATCGCGGCGAGTCCGAAGCCCTCCTTGACGGAGGGGAAGGCGAAAGCGGAGGCGGCGGCCACCAGGGGCGGCAGCTCGTCCTCGGCGACCTGGCCCAACACGACCGGTTCGACGCGGAGTTCGGCTGCGCGTGCCTCCCAGCGGGCTCGGTAGTCGCGGTAGTCGAAGAGGGTCTCGCCGCCCGCGATCACCAGCCGTACGTCCGGGTGGGCGGAGCGCAGCAGGGCGTAAGCCTCCAGCAGGTCCAGCGAGCCCTTGCGGGGTTCGATGCCGCCGACGGTGAGGACGTAACGGCCCAGACGGGCACGCCAGTGCGCGCGGGCGGCCGGCTCGGTGGTGGCGAAACGCTCGTAGGCCACTCCGTTGGGGATGACCGCCGCCTCGATGCCCCAGCCGTCGGCCAGTTCCGTGGCGACGGCCGCCGACACGCAGATGTGCGCGTACGGCTCGACGATGGCCCGCTCGTGGCAGACGGCCAGTTCGGGGGTGGTGAAGTGGTCGATGTGGTGGACCGTGCGGACGCAGCGGCCACCGACCGCGTTGGCGCTGATGCAGTCCTGGGCGTGGACGATGTCGTACGCCGCCGCGAAGGGCTCGAAAGCCGTGCCCAGGACGGCGATGGAGCGCAGGATCCGTTCGCCGACGGACTCCTCGGGCGGGCCGTCCGGGAACGGCACGATCCGCAGCCGTACGGCGGGGTCGACCGGCCGGAAGAAGCCCGCGTCTCCGCCGCGGCCCAGCGTCCACACCGTGACGTCCTGCCCGGCCGCGGCGAGCGCCTCGGCGAGGGCGAGGGTGTGGACGACGCCGCCGCGCGGCTTGGTGGAGTAGCTCAGCAGAGCGATCTTCACGACGGGTTCTCCCGGTAGGCGCCTGGCCGGCGTTCGTCGAGGTGGCGCAGGATGCGGCGGGCGCGCTCGATCTCCTCGGCGACGTCGATCTCGGCGACCGCGAGGCCGGCCTTGGACCAGGTGCGGGCGAGGATGTCCCCGCCCGGGCCGACCACCTTGGACTGGCCGAGGAACCGCATGCCGCCCATCGCGCCGGTCTGGTTGGAGGAGGCGAGGACGACCTGGTTCTCGGCGGCGCGGGCCTGGTCGTACAGGTCGAAGAGCTTGGCCTGGCGGTCCTGGGCCATGCGCGGGGCGCGGTTGGTGATGGACGTGGGCCAGGCGGAGAGACAGGCGAGGATCTCGGCGCCGTCCAACGCCAGAGAACGGGCCGACTCGGGGAACGTCTTGTCGTAGTCGATGAGCATGCCGACGCGGCCGACGGGGGTGTCGAAGGCGTCGAAGCGGTCACCGGGCGCGTACGCGGCGACCTCGCCGGCCGGCAGGTGGACCTTGCGGTGGCGGCCGAGGACACCGTCGCCGCTGACGCAGACCGCGGCGTTGTAGCGCTCGTCGCCGCCGTCCTCGCAGTAGCCGAGGCAGACCACCATCTCCGCGGCCAGACGGGCGACCTGGAGGATCAGCGGGTCGTCCGGCTTCAGGGCCGGCGGCAGGGCCTCGGGGTCGGGGTGGCGCAGGTCGGCGAGGTAGCCGCCGAGCGCGGCGTCGGGCAGGACCAGCAGACCGGCGCCGAAGGCGCGCGCGTCGTCGATGAGTTTGGCGATGCGGGCCAGGTCGAACTCCAGGTCGCGGCCGAAGTGGGCGGCCGCGGCCGCGATCCGGATGGTGCTCATGCGGTGACTGCTCCCGTGGAAAGGTCGTAGGTCTCGGGCCGCCGGTCGCGCAGGTGCCCCATCGACCGGCGGGCGGTTTCCAGAGCCTGTACGACGTCGAGTTCGGCGACGGCGATGCCTGCTGTGACGCCGGTGTCGGCGAGGATCTCGCCCCCGGGGTCGACGACCTTGGCGCTGCCGACGAAGCGTAGCGACCCGAACGTGCCCGCCTGGTTGGCCGACAGCCACACGATCTGGTTCTCCAGCGCGCGGGCCCGGTCGAACAGGTCGAAGCGGCGTTTCCAGCGGTCCTCTTCGAGGCTGGCGGCCGCGTTCGTACGCGATCCCGGCCACGCGGAGACACAGACCCCGATCGCGGCGCCGTCGAGCGCGAGCGCGCGGGCGGACTCCGGGAACGCCTTGTCGTAGCAGATCATCATGCCGATCCGGCCGACCGGGGTGTCGAAGGCGTGGAAGCGGTCCCCGGAGGAGTAGCTGGCGTCCTCGCTGAGTGGCTGGTGGACCTTGCGGTGGTTGCCGAGGACGCCGTCGCCGGTGACGCAGACGACGCTGTTGTAGCGGGCTTCCCCGGCCGCTTCGCAGTATCCGGCGACGACCGTCATCTCCCCGGCCAGGGAGGCCAGTCGGCGGATCTCGGGGCCGTCGAGGGCGAGCGCGGGCGGGCCCGCGTCGAGTTCGGCACGGTCGTCGAGGCTGAGCAGATACCCGCCGAGGCACGCCTCGGGCAGCGCCAGCAGCCGTACGCCCTCCTCCCGGGCCTCCTTGATCAGCCGTTCGGCGATCTGGAAGTCCTCCTCCAGGTCGCGGCCGAACTCGGCGGCGACGGCGGCCATACGCAGGGTGGTCATGCGGTCCCCATCCCGGTCACGGTGGACATGACCGCTTCGGTGATCTCTCCGTCGGGCCAGCGCAGCCCCACGCCTTCTCCTTCGGTGAGCTCCCCGCACACCGCGCCCGTGGCGGGTCCGGCGGGCAGGGGCGGTGCGCCCGGCTCGTCGGCCGTGAGCATCGCGAAGCCCGGGAAACAGGTGAACCAGTCGCCCACGGTCGCACCCTCCGGCCGGGGCACGGCGGCCACGTCGAGCACCGCGCGGCAGCCGCTCGCCTCCGCCAGCATGCCGAGGGTGCCGGCGACGCCCGCCATCGACACGTCCTTGGCGGCGGCGGGCCGCGCGGCGGCCACCGCGCCGGTCATGGTGCGCAGTTCGTCGCTGCGGCGGTGGCTGGTCGAGTCCCACTGGCGGCCCCGGTAGCCCGGCCGCCAGCGCCCGCCGAGGTCGGCGGTGAGCCGTACGGCGTGCCCGGGGCGGCCGCCGCCACCGGGCACCGGCCGGTCCGTGCGGCCGAGCGCGGTCACCGACAGGGCGGCCGGCACGCCGAGCTGGGTGTGCCCGCCGAGCACCGGGATGGCGTACGCCTGTGCCGCCCGGGCCAGTCCGGCCAGGACCCGGGCGGCGTGCGCGGCGTCGCGGGCGCCCACCGCGTCCAGCAGCCCGAGCGGTGCGGCGCCCATCGCCGCGAGGTCGTTGACGTTCACGAGGACCGCGCACCAGCCCGCCCACTCGGGGTCCCGTTCGACCATGGACGGCACGATCGCGTCGCACGCCGCGATCACGTCGGTGCCGGGGACCGGCGCGCCGTCGTCACCGACGAAGCCGCGGGGAGGTGCCAGCGCGGTGAGGAGCGGTCCGAGGGGGGACTTCGTGGCCGCCGCGAGGGCGGCGATGCGGCCGATCGGCCAGCGCATCAGGACGTGCGGCATGCCCGCGACCGTCGTGTCCCGCACCCGCTGCCAGCCGAGCCGCCGGAACAGCACCTCGTTGCGCGCCTGGACGGTAGCGTCGAACCGCAGCACGCCTTCCGCCTCGGCACGGGCACAGGCGGCCCGGACGAGCGCCGCGCCGATGCCGTGCGGGCCGCGGGCCCGGCGGGCGACGACCAGGCGCCCGCCCTGCCACCAGCCGAGGTCGGGACCGTCGTCGACCGGGCACAGGCGCACCCCGCCGACCACGGTGCCCTCCGGGTCCTTCGCGACCAGGACGACGGTCCGTGGGTCGGTGTCGTGGTCGTCCAGGTCGTGATGGGCGAAGAGCTGCTGCTCCTGGACGAAGGCGGCACGGCGCAGCCCCCGGTAGGCGGCCACGTCCGCCGTCCCGGCCGCCTCCTCTATGCGGAAGGCGGGCCGGCGGGCGAGCGTGCTGCGGTCGCCCAGCAGGGCCAGGATGTCCTGCGGAGCGTCCACGGCCGGCACGGCCACGGAACCGTCGAGGTTCACGGCGCTCACCCGCCCGCTGCCCGGAGCACACTGCAGGCGCCGCAGGCCGCACAGCCGGCCTTCTGGTCGGCGCCGCTCATCCCGGCGGCCCGCAGTTTCGCGGCGACGCCCTCGGTGACGTACGTCAGGAGTTCCGCGCGGGGTGCCCCGACGCCGTCGCGGGCGGCGAGGGTGCCGCTCATCGGGCGGAACGGGACGACGAAGGGGTACACCCCTCGATCGATCAACTCGCCTGCCCCTTTGATGAGTTCGTCGGGATCCTCGCCGAGTCCGACGAGGAGGTAGGTGGAGACGCGGTTGGGTCCGAAGACGCGCACCGCCTCGTCCCACGCGGCCTCGTACTCGGCCAGCGGGACCGTCGACTTGCCGGGCATCCAGCGTCGGCGCACCTCGTCGTCGAGGGACTCGACGTGGATGCCGATGGCGGTGGCCCCGGCGTCGTGCAGGGCGCGGATCCAGGCGAGGTCGCCGGGCGGTTCGCACTGCACCTGGACCGGCAGACCGGGTACGGCCGACAGCACGGCCCGGACCGACCGTACGAGGGTGCGGGCGCCGCGGTCGGGTCCGGTGGTGGTGCCGGTGGTCATCACCATCTGTTTCACGCCGTCGAGCCGTACGGCGGCCTGGGCGACCTCGGCGAGCTGTGCCGGGGTCTTGGCGGCCACGGTGGCGCCCGAGCGCAGGGACTCCTCGATGGTGCAGAAGCGGCAGCGGTCGGACTCGGCGTAGCGGATGCAGGTCTGCACGACGGTGGTGGCGAGGACGTCCGAGCCGTGCAGGCGGGCGATCTGCTCGTAGTGGATGCCGTCGGCCGTGGTCAGGTCGTAGAACTTCGGTCGCCGGACGGGTGTGAGGGAGATTCCGGTGTCCTCGTCACCGAGCCACACCTTGCCGTCCCGGACGGAGTAGGGACTGTGGGGGTTGAGCGGGAGCGCGGCGTTGGCACCGTCGACGAGGACGTGTCCGTCGTCGCTGGGCCCCGCGCCGTCCGGCCGCCGCACGGGCGCGTCCGACGCGACGCCGCGCAGGGCGAGTTCGGCGCGGGTCATGATCCGCACGTCCACCGCCGTACCGCTGTCACCGGTGCCAACGCTCACGTCGTGCTCCCTACAGCTGGTAGGTGGAGTTGATGATGGCGCCCTTGCGGGCGTAGTGGATCAGCGCGTCCTGGACGTCCAGGGGGTGGGTGGGGATGACGCCCTCGATGAGGTCCTCCTCGCGGGCGCCGTGCAGGGAGAGGCCGAAGCGGCAGCAGTAGACCTTGCCGCCCTCGGCGATGAAGGTCTTGAGCTGGTTGTTGATGTTGTGCTCGCCGGGGAAGGCGGAGTTGCCGGTGGTCGGGAAGCCGCGGGTGGCGAGGCAGTTGAGCGAGCCGGGGCCGTAGAAGTAGATCGCGGTCTCGAAGCCCTTGCGCAGGGCGCGGGTGGCCTGGAGGACGGCGACGAAGGAGACCGAGGACTCGTGGGCGATGCCGTGGACGAGGGTGAAGTAGGTCTCGCCGTTCTCGGCCTGGTAGTCGGGGAAGACCTTGGTGGAGCCGTAGATGCTGGTGCCCTCGGGGAGCGAGGGGTGCGGGATCTCGTCGAGGGACTTCTGCTCGACGTCGGAGAGTTCGGCGGTGACGACGGATTCGGACATGGCTGTCTCCTTGTGCGTACGGGAAGGGAGCGGGGGTCGGTCGGACAGTGGGGGTCGGTCAGTCGTAGAGGGCGGCGAACGTGTCCCGGAAGACCAGGTCGCCGAGTTCGCCGCCGCCGGTGGCTTCGGCGAGGCGGGCGTACTCGCCGGTGAAGTCGCCCCACGGCTGGTCGCTGGCGAAGAGCACCCGGTCGTGGCCGATGCCGCGGCGCTCGATCTCCTGGACCAGCCAGCGGGGAGTGAAGCCGATGGCCCAGGAGAGATCGGTGTAGACGCGCTTGCCGGCGCTGATCCAGTCGAAGAACCGGGAGCCGACGAGCTTGATGTGGCCGCTCATCCCGCCGCCGAAGTGCACGAGATGGACGGGCACTTGGCCGGCGTACCAGTCGACGAGACGGCCGACCTCGTCGATGTCGGAGGCGGCGCCGGGAGAGGTGTGGACGTGGACGACGAGGCCGTGCCGGGCGGCCTCGGCGAAGATGCGGTCCAGCTGGGGACGGCAGGCCGGGTCCGTGGGGCGGCCGCCCAGCAGGAAGCTCAGCTTGAGGGCCTTGACCCCGGGCTCGCCCGCCAACCGGAGGGCTGCTTCCGTGCGCTGGGCGTCCTCCGGCCGCGGGGACACCCACAGCCCGGCACGGATGCGGTCGTCGCTCTGCGCGGCCTCCAGCGCCAGTTCGTTGAGGGAGAAGGCGATCGCGGGGTCCGGGACGCCGTAGTTGGGGATGACCAGGGCCCGTTCGGTGCCCTCCGCGTCCAGGTCGGCGATGAGCTGCTTGACGGTGGCGCGGGCGGTGGTGTCCGGGTTGACGGGTGGGCCGCCGTAGAAGGGATGGGCGGGCAGGACGCCGATGTGGCGGTGTGCGTCGTGGACCATGGTGTGGTTCCTCAGCCGCGTGGTGCGGTTCCTCAACCGCATGGTGTTGTTCCTCAGCCGATCGGGAGGGCGGAGGCGAGTTCGCTGGGGGCTCCGGTGAGCGTGCCGCACACGTCGGCCAGGCGGCGCGAGGCGTCGATGTGGTCCGCGAGGAACTCGGCGTCCCGGCCCACCGCCTCGAAGCGGCCCGAGCCCCACGAGTACTGCCAGGGCAGACCGAGGAAGTGCAGGCCGGGCGTGCTGGTGGCGCCGCGCCAGTGCATCGGGTAGCCGCGGCCGTCGAAGACGGGTGCCTCGATCCACCGGTGGTCGCGCCGGAAGCCGGTCGACCAGATCACCGAGGTGATACCGGCGGCCTTCAGGTCCAGTTCCCGCGGCTGCTCGTCCGGCTCCCACACCGGGACGTACCGGGGCTCGGTCGGGGCGTCGATGCCGTGCGCGGCGATGTACGCGTCGATGGCGTCCTTGATGCCCTCGGCGACGGCGTCGGCGTGGTCCAGGTTCACCTTCAGGTCGTCGGCGAACTCCAGGCCCGTACCGCTGATTCCGGTGAGCCGCCCGTACAGCCGCATGCCGTCGCGGGCGAAGGCGCGCAGATCGATGTCGCGGCCGCCGTCGCGTCCGGTGACGTAGTGGTTGACCCGCATGCGCACGGCGGCGGCGTCGTCGAACTCGTCGATGGACCTGGTGTAGTGGCCCAGGTCGTCGAGCCAGGCCACGCAGTCGCGGCCGCGGTAGAAGCGGGCCACACGAGGGGCGCTGCCGACGGCCAGGTGCACCTGGCGCCCGGCGAGGTGGAGGTCCTCGGCGATCTGGCAGCCGGACTGGCCGGTGCCGACCACGAGGACGGCGCCCTCGGGGAGCTGGTCGGGGCTGCGGTAGCGGGAGGAGTGGACCTGGGTGATGCCGTCGGGCAGCCGCTGGGCCATCGGCGGGACGGACGGCGTGTGGTAGGGGCCGGTGGCGACCACCACCTGCTCGGCGGTGAAGTCCCCGGCGGTGGTGGACAGTTCGAACACCCCGCTCGGCGAGCGCCGCAGCCGGGTGACCGTCACACCCTCCACCAGCGGCGGCCGGAAGAAGGAGACATAGTCCTCCAGGTACCGGACGATCTCGTCACGGACCATGAACCCGTCCGGATCGTCGCCCTGGTACGGATAACCAGGCAGCCTGCACTGCCAGTTGGGGGTCACCAGGCAGAAGGAGTCCCAGCGCCGCTCACGCCATTCGTACCCGACCCGGTTCGCCTCGACGACGACGTGCTCGACACCACGCCGGCCGAGGCAGTAGCTCATGGAGAGCCCCGCCTGACCGCCACCGACCACGACCACCGGGATCGGGGCACCTCCCCTGCCCGTCAGGCTGTGAGGAAGGGCGCCGACCGGCCGTATCGCCGGAGCCGAGCTCACCGCGTGCTCCCGTCGGCGCCGGTCAGGGATTCGACCGTGACCTTGAGCGCGTACTGACCGCCGGGAACGAAATAGACCTCGACCACCGTGGAGGGGGAATAACAGCGCTGCGTGATCCCATCGGGCCGGCGCACATGAAAACGCATCTCGGGCATGACATCCTCCATGCCGGGCGCCGAGGTCTTGACACCTCGCCGCTGTCCATGGAGACCAACTCCAGCCCTCGGGGATTTCCGAACGAAGTCATCCGGAATAAAGGGGAGTTGCCAAGACCTCACGCCGGTGGAACGGAAATGCCGCGCCCATCAGCGACACCGGCTTCACCCACTCCTGGCACACCGAGCACGACCACTGTTCGAATCCCGGGCCGGGCACTGTTAGGCTGCGCTCCCCATTGTTAAACGCGCAACTAACGCGCACACCATTGCCAGGGGAGCGACCGGGGGATGGTCCTCGATGACGCGTCCGCGGAGTTCCACGAATTCTTCGAACGCCACTATGCCGAACTCGCCCGTCTGGCACACCTGCTGACCGGCGAGACCGACGCGGCGGACGACCTCGCGGCGGACGCCCTGGTCGCCCTGTGGCAGCGCTGGGACCGGTTGCGGCAGGCCGACCACCCGCTCGCCTACGCCCGCGGTGTGGTGGCCAACCTGGCGCGCGGACGGATCCGCAGCGCGGTGCGCGAGCGGCGCCGGATCGCACTCTTCTGGTCCCGCAGCCCCGAGAAGGTCGAGGGGCCGGACATGGCGGCCGTGCTGGACGTCCGCGCGGCGCTCGCCCGGCTGCCGTTCCGCAAGCGCGCCTGCGTGGTGCTGCGGCACGCCTTCGACCTGTCGGAGAAGGACACGGCAGCGGCGCTGGGCATCTCGGTCGGCACGGTGAAGAGCCAGACCTCGAAGGGAATGGCCGAGCTGGAAAGGATACTGGGCGCACGAGCGGCCGGGGATCTGGTGGCAGGGAGGAGGAACCGGTGAACGAGGAGATCGCCCGTCGGCTGAGCGAGGCCGCCGAGGCCCACCGGCCCGACCGTGCGAGGATGCTGGCCCGGGTGCAGCGCGGCATGGCCGGCCCCGCCGTCCGTCACCGCGCGCGGCCGTTCGCGAGGTCCGGGACCAGGGTCGCGCTCGCCGGGCTCGCCGCCACCGGCATCCTGACGACCGGCGGCCTCGCCGTCGCCGCCATCGTCGCGAAATCGTCGCCGTCGGCCACCGTGACCACCCCTGCCCCTTCGTCTCCGACCGCCGGCTCCCCGCACCCGACATCGGCCCGCCCCACCCCTGTCGCGCCGGCCCCGGTCACGACCCCGGGCAGCGCGCGCCCGACTCCGCCGGCCACCAGTCCATCGCCGACGCCGACCTCCGGCGAGAGCCGGAACGGGCCGCTGTGGTCGGCCGGCTCGGTGGACCCGCGCAGCAACGTCTACTGGACGCAGAGCGACGTCGCCCTCAAGACGACGCAGCCGCTCACCTCGCTCACGGTCGAGATCCGGATCGTGCAGACCGGCGGGGTGAAGAGCACCGGCACCTGGCAGACCCTGCCGAGTGGTGACTTCACCGTCACCATCCAGGAGGCGGGCGGCACGCTGGTCTATCGCTGGGTCCTCAAGCCTGGACTGACCGTGCCGGCCGGGAGCCATGAGTTCGCCGCGCAGTTCAACAACGGCACCGGCGGGAACGGCACCGGCGTGCGCGGTGCCGCGGGCGACGGCTACCGCGTCGACGCGCAGGGTTCGGGCGGCTCCGCGTCGGTCCGGGGAGGGTTCGTCCCGACCCGGTGAACGCCGGCGGGTCGCCGTGGAACCGGGTGGGGACGGTGACGGCGGCCGTGAGAATTCGTCCCTCGATCGCGGCAACCTTTGTGTCCATGGCGGCCACTGGCAGGTAACCGGGTCCGGATCAAGGCCCGCAGTGCCAGAAGGACATGCCGTTGTCAGAACAGAACCGCTCTCATCGCCGCCGTCCGGCCACCCGCCGCGTGCTCGCCGCCGCCGTGGTCCTCGCCGCCGCGGGTGCCGCCGTACCGCTGGTCGCGCTGGCCGCACGCACGCCGGAGGCCCCCACACCGACCCTGGCCGCCGCGGCGGCCGGCAGCGGCCGCTACTTCGGCACGGCGGTGTCCTCGGGCAGGCTCGGCGACTCGATGTACTCCAGCCTTCTCGACCGGGAGTTCAACATGATCACCCCGGAGAACGAGATGAAGTGGGACACCGTCGAACCGTCCCGCGGGAACTTCAACTTCGGCCCGGCCGACTCGATCGTGGGCCACGCGACCGCGCACGGCCAGCGCATGCGCGGACACACCCTGGTCTGGCACTCCCAACTGCCCGGCTGGGTCAAGTCCATCACCGACGCCAACACCCTGCGCAGCGTGATGGACAACCACATCACCACCGAGATGACCCACTACAAGGGCAAGATCTACGCCTGGGACGTGGTCAACGAGGCGTTCGCCGACGGCGGCAGCGGTCAGCACCGCAGCTCGGTCTTCCAGGACGTGCTGGGCAACGGCTTCATCGAGGAGGCGTTCCGCACGGCCCGGGCCGCCGACCCCTCGGCCAAGCTCTGCTACAACGACTACAACATCGAGAACTGGACCGACGCCAAGACGCAGGGTGTCTACGCGATGGTCAAGGACTTCAAGTCCCGCGGTGTGCCCATCGACTGCGTCGGCTTCCAGTCCCACTTCGGCACCGGCGGCCCGCCGTCGAGCTTCCAGACCACCCTGTCCAAGTTCGCCGCGCTCGGCGTGGACGTCCAGATCACCGAGCTCGACATTGCCCAGGCGTCCGCCACCGCCTACACCAACACCGTGCAGGCGTGCATGAACGTCGCCCGCTGCACGGGCATCACCGTGTGGGGGATCAGGGACAGCGACTCGTGGCGCACCGGTGAGAACCCGCTGCTGTTCGACGCGGGCGGCAACAAGAAGCCCGCCTACGACGCGGTACTCACCGCCCTGGGCGGCAGCGGCAGCGGCGGCGGGGCCACGGCTGGCGGCGGCACGACGGCCGGGGACATCACCTCCGGCACCGTCTACACGCTCTCCGACGTGGCCGCCGGACGTGTTCTCGACGAGCCCGCCGGCCAGAACGGCAATGGCACCCCGCTCCAGGTGTGGGACGCCAGCGGCGCCACCAACCAGCAGTGGCGGGCCACCAAGAACGGCGACGGCTCCTACACGCTGACCAACGTCGCCAGCGGCCGGGTCCTGGACGAGCCGGGCAACCAGACAGGCAACGGCACGAAGCTGCTGGTCTGGGACTCCAACGGCGGCGCCAACCAGCACTGGAAGGTCGCCCGGAACGGCGACGGCTCCTACACCCTGACCAACGTCGCCAGCGGCCGAGTCCTGGAAACCCCCGGCGGTCGGACCGCCAACGGCACTCCCGTCCAGATCTGGGATTCGAACGGCGGCGGCGCCAACCAGCACTGGAACTTCAAGCCGACCGCGGCGCCGAAGAGCGACACGTGTGCTCTTCCGTCGACGTACCGGTGGACGTCGACGGGTGCCTTGGCCCGGCCGGCGAACGGGTGGGACGCGGTGAAGGACTTCACCACCGTGACGTACAACGGCAAGCACCTGGTCTACGCGTCGAGCGTGGCGGGATCGTCGTACGGCTCGATGATGTTCAAGCCCTTCACGAACTGGTCGGACATGGCCTCGGCCGGCCAGACCGGCATGGGCCAGTCCGCGGTGGCTCCCACACTGTTCTACTTCGCGCCCAAGAAGATCTGGGTGCTGGCGTCCCAGTGGGGCGCGTCGCCCTTCGTCTACCGCACGTCGAGCGACCCCACCGACCCGGGCGGCTGGTCCGCGCCGCAGCCGCTGTTCACCGGCAGCATCCCCCGCACCGAATCCGCCACCGGCCCGATCGACCAGACCCTGATCGCCGACGGCCAGAACATGTACCTGTTCTTCGCCGGCGACAACGGCAAGATCTACCGGGCGAGCATGCCGATCGGGAACTTCCCGGGCAACTTCGGATGGTCGTACACGACGGTCATGAGCGACACGACGAAGAACCTGTTCGAGGCGCCGCAGGTCTACAAGGTGCAGGGCCAGAACCAGTACCTCATGATCGTCGAGGCCAGGGGCGCGAACGAGCAGCGCTACTTCCGCTCGTTCACCGCCACCAGCCTGAGCGGTTCCTGGACTCCGCAGGCCGCCGGCGAGAGCAGCCCGTTCGCGGGCAAGGCCAACAGCGGTGCCACCTGGACCAACGACATCAGCCACGGCGACCTGGTCCGCGACAACCCCGACCAGACCATGACCATCGACCCCTGCCACCTGCAGTTCCTCTACCAGGGCAAGTCCCCCACCGCGACCGGCCCCTACGACCGACTGCCGTGGCGCCCGGGCATCCTCACTCTGCAGCGCTGACAGCTACTCACCACCTCGCCGAGGAACCCCAGCCGTACGCCGGCTGGGGTTCCAGTCGTTGGGGGACCAGACGAAGGCTGATGACGAATGCGCCCCCATCGAAGAGATGGGGGCGCATTCGGATCATTCGTCGGCTTCGCCTACTTGAGGGGTGTACCGCCCGAGTTGTGGTACGCGATCGTCTTGTTGATCAGGTTTCCGCCGTCGGTTTCGACCGTGGTCTGTTCCTGCTGCCCTGGACCGAAGAACAGGCCGGCGACATGGGCGTTCGCCACCTGGTCCATGTGTGCGAAGAACCAGTCGACCTTGTCGTCCTTGTAATGGTTGAGGGTGTTGTTCTGCGCCATGTTGCCCACGGGGATCTGCCACAGGACGACCGGCTTGCCCACGGACTCGGACATCGTCTTGTAGAACTGCAGCGCGGCGGCGGCCTTCTGGTCGTTCCAGAAGTGGTCACTGCCGCCGTGGGCCGGCTGTGCGTACCAGCCCGCGTCGCGGTCCGAGACATCGGTGGCCAGGAAGTCCGCGTTCTTCGCCCCGAAGCTCTCGTAGGACTTGACGCAAGCCTGCGTGTTGGTCTCCCAGTCGAAGCAGGAGAGGTGCATCCCCGCCTCGGCGTTCGGCGCGTACTTGTGCGCCATCGAGATCAGGCACTGGGCGAGCCCGGTGGCGCTGTTCTCCTGAGATCCGCAGTCCGTCGGATTCGCGCTCTTCACCTGTGCGGGAACCTGGTGCGGATCGCCGAGCGAGCGGACGTAGCCCCAGAAGTCGGGCTCGAGGTCGATCGCGGCCTGCGTCTTGCCGATCTTCTGGAGGAAGAAGCGGTAGTCGTTCAGGTAGCGGGTGAGCAGGTCGGTCCGGTTGATGGCCTTGACCTCACCCGGACCGTCGCCCTCGCCCGCCGCATCGCCGAGGTCGCGCAACGAGTACCAGGTCCACAGCATCTTCTGCGGACGCGAGCTGCCCTTGTACGTCGCCTGGGACACCACGTCGTCCCGCCAGGTCACGTACGTGCCGGGCGCCGTGGTGCTGCCGTTCCAGCAGCCCCACCAGCCCGACCAGTCGTCGTGGCATTTCGCCGCCGTGTAGTAGTCCGACGAGGGCGCGGGCTGGCTGTGCACATAGGCGTACCGCACGTCGAACGGCGCGGCGGCCGCCGAGGCGTCGGACATCGAGCCGCCGATGAGCACCGTGCTGCTGCCCAGGAAGCGTGTCGTCGAGCTGCCGCCACCGGCCACGGGAGACGGCGTGGACGACGGGTGCGAGCTGCTCGGAGCCGGGCTGGTGGGAACGCTGCTGCTCGGCGCGGTGGGCGTACCGGAACTGCCCACGCTCCCGGCCGGGACGAGTTTCCACTGCTGATCGGCACCGCCCCGGTCGCGGTTCTGGACGACACCGCTCCCGTTGGCTTTGGCGGCGTTGCGGACATCGACGGCCATGCCACTGAAGCGATTGACCAAACGCACGTAGCCGTCCGGCGACTTGGCCAGTTTGAACTGCTGGTTGGTGCCGTTCAGGTCTTTCCACTGCACGATGGCGGAGCCGGCGGTCTTCGACCAGCCGAGGTCGTCCAGCACCTTGCCGGAGTTCCGGTTCTGCAGCCGGTAGTACCCGTCACCCGCGTCGATGAAGCGCCACTGCTGGTTGGGGCCGCCATGACGGCTCCACTGCACCACCGCCGCGCCGTCGTTCTTGGCGGAGGCGCGGTCGTCCAGCGCCTTGCCGCTGTTGCGGTTGACCAGGACGTACCACTTCTTCAGATCCATGGTCTTTTGCTGCGCCGAAGCCTGGCTGACCACGACAGCCGAGCCGGTCACGACCACCATGGCGAGACCCGCCCACAGACCCCGACGCGCGAGCAACCGACGGCCACGATGCTTCGGACGACCGCCGCGGCCGTGGGACGCCACCGATGACGCGGGTGGGCCGGGGACATGTCTGTGCTCTCGTTCCAGGGACACGCCTGTGCTCTCTTTCAGCCGTTGCATCTGACCAGGCCGCTTGGCCGGACACCCCTGAGTGGTCCGAGAGATCGAAAAGGTTGCCGCGACAGCCACAAATTTTTTTCGCCCTGACCACTTCCCGTCCGTCCGCCGCAGAGCACGGCACGGCGGGGCCGCAGGCCGTGGTGGCCGCGGCCCCGCTCGGGCGCCTGGGTCAGGACGGGTCGCCGTACTGGAGGCCGCGTCCGTTGGTGCCGATGTAGACGCGGCCGTAGGTGTCGGGGTCACCGGTGATGATGCCGAGGCTGCCGATGGCGCCCCACTGGTGGGCGTCGTCGTTGATGCGGAGCCAGGTGGCGCCCTTGTCGGTGGAGCGGAAGACTCCGGTGACGTCGTTGACGGTGCCGATCAGGTACAGGGCCTGGTAGGAGGCGCCGGGTGCGGCCTTGCCGAAGCCGAGGGCGGAGGCGGACCGCACCGTGCTGAGCGTGGTGAAGCTGCGGCCGCCGTCGGTGGAGTGCAGCAGGCCCTTGTCACCACCCGCGATCCACAGGTCCCCGGCGACACCGGGCACGGCCGCGAGCCGGCCCGAGGGCAGGTTGCCGGCGCGGGCGGTGAAGGTCGTGCCGCCGTCGGTGCTGGCGTAGAGCGTGCCGCCGACCAGGGAGTAGAAGGCAGTGGCCGAGGAGCGGTCGGCGACGACCACGGCGTCGGTGCCCAGGCCGCTGACCTTCGACCAGCTCGCTCCCTTGTCGGTCGAGCGGTACGGGGCCTGGCCCGATTCGGCCCAGACGATGGTGGAGCCGTCCGCGGAGAGGGCGACATGGCCGCTGTTCGCGCTGGGGACCGGTTCCGCGGTGAAGCCGTTCCAGGTGCTGCCGCCGTCGGTGGAGTAGGCGCCGTCCTGCGCGCCGCCGGTGCCGACGCGGACCATCACCGCGGGGGCCGACTGGGCGAAATCGATGTCGGTGCTGCTGCTCATCAGCGGGTTGTTCAGCCGTCCGGCGGGCACCTCGGTCAGGGAGTCGTGGCGGAAGCCGCCCTGGTCGCCCATGGAGGTGATGACGGTGGCGCCGCCGGGAGGGGCGATCGCGTCCGCCAGCGAGGTCTCCTCCAGCCCCCGGGCCCCGGAGGTCCAGTGGCTGGTGCCGCCGCTGTCGGAGGCGCTCGCGTCCTTGCTGCTCCAGATGCCGTTGCCGGTGCCGTACAGCACGTGCCCGGAGTCGAAGGGATCGATGGCCAGCGCGGTCATCCAGTGCCCGGTGTGGGTACCGACATACGGAGCGCCGGAGGCGTCCCGCTGCGACTTGTCGGCCAGGGCCTTCCAGGTCGTGCCGCCGTCGGTGGTCCGGTAGATCTCGTCCTCGGGCCACCACCGGTCCAGGGTGGTGACCATCACCGTGGACGGCTTCTGCGCGTCGACGGCCAGACCGGAGAACCCGTAACCGCCCTGCGAGGGAGAGATGTCCTTCCACGCGCCGCTGGTCGGCGTGTACTTCCACACCGAGCCCGCCGTCGCGTCCATGGGGCCGATGCTGTTGCTGTACGTCAGGTACAGCGAACCGTCGCCGGAGACGACACCGTGCTGCGGCATCTGGCCGGTGGGCCGCCCGGCAACGGCCTGCCAGCTGTTGCCGCCGTCGGTGGAGCGGTACAGGGAGGTGTCCTTGTCGTTGACGCCGACGTAGACCGTGTTGCTGCCGGCCGGGCCGTACGTCACGAAGGAGATGCCCGCGCCGCTGCTCGCCCCGTCCTTGACGGGGAACGAGGAGACCTGACCCCATGTCGCGCCGTAGTCGGTGCTGCGCCACAGGCCGTTCTTACGGGTGCCCAGCAGCAGGGTGCCGTGGTTCGCGGGGTCGATCACCAGCCGCTCGCCCGCCCCCCGGCCGGGTTCGTTGCCGCCCACCTTGAACGGCAGATCGGTCCGCTGGAAGGTACGGCCCCGGTCGGTGGAACGCAGGATCGCGCCGTTGCCCGCCCACTCGTTGGTGTAGGTGCCCGTCGCGAGGTAGAGCCGGCCCGGGTCGACGGGGTCGGTGGCCAGCGCGTCGATGCCCAGCAGGTTCCAGTCCTTCTCGCCGAGCCAGTCGGTCAGCGGGATCCACTGCTCGGCCGCGGTGTCCCAGCGGTAGGCGCCGCCCATGTCGGTGCGGGCGTACAGCAGGCCCTTCTCCTTCTGGTTGAACACCAGCCCGGTGACGTAACCACCGCCCACCACCTGGGCGTTCTTCCACACATACGGTCCCGCCGCGGCCGTGGCCGTGGTCTGAGTGCTGCCGGTCCCGGACGTCTGGGGCTCGGCCACCTGCACCAGCTTCCACTGCTGGTTGGTGCTGCCCCTGCCGGGATACTGGATGATCGGCGCGCCCTGGGCCGTGGAACCTCCGGAGACGTCCAGGACCTGGCCGCTCCTGCGGGAGGTGAAGGTGACGGCGTCGGAACCGCTCACATCGTCGATCCGCCACTCCTGGGACGTGGAGGAGCTGTCGGTCTGCTGCTCGGCGGCGGCCGCCTGGGCGGTCGAACCGCCCGCTATGCCCAGCACCTTGCCGCTGTTGCGGTTCACCAGCTCGTAGTAGCCGTCCCCGGTGGGTCTGAGCTTCCACTGCTGGTTGGCGGTGTTCTGGTCGGTCCACTGCTGGATGCGGGTGCCGTCGGCCGTGGAGAAGCCGTTGACGTCCATCACCTTGCCGCTGCGCACCGAGACCAGCCGGTAGTAGGCGTTGCCGTCGATCGTCGCGGCGTGCGAGTCCTCCTGCGCGAACAGGAGGTACGGCACGACGATGGCGGGCACGCCGAGCAGCAGAGCGGTGGCGGTCCAGCGACGGCGGTGACGCCCGCGGCGGCCGCCGGTCGTGGGGTTGTTCATGGGGAGGTGTTCTCCTTGCACGGGGGATGACCGGATCCGACGCCTAGTGGTCACAGACTCCGCACAGGGTTGCCGCGAGCAGGGAACTTCTTCGGTTCACCTCGTGGCCCGGAAGGACACCGAGCCTGGCGCCCCCGGGCCGGTCCCTTCCGGGCGCACAGCAAAAAGGCCCGGGTCTGTGACCTGGGCCTTGATCATGGAGCGGGTGACGAGAATCGAACTCGCGCTCTCAGCTTGGGAAGCGACGGCGCTTGCGGAGGTGAATAGCTTCTGACCTGGGCGTATGTGCTGTGACGTGACGTCCGAGGGTGCAGGATCGCACCTCTGTTGACCGTGGTTTACCGGTCTTATGGGCACGCTATGGGCACGCGGTCGGCTCGGAGGCGCGGGGAGCGCTTCTCACGGGCTGACGGAAAGCCGGCTTCCGGAGACGAGCCCCGGTCGGCAAGGTGCCGTTGCAGGAGCACATGGAAGCGCCGGTGTCCCGGTCGTGCCTGGCGGGTCAAGAGTGGTCGAGAGGCCCGCTACTCCGGCACAACGACTCCGTTGACCGTCTGCCTAGAGCAGGTGACGCCCTGCCTCGGCAGTCGAGGCAGGGCGTCACCGGTGGGTTGCGCGGCAGGAAGCATTCATGCCGTCGAGCTCGTTCAGGCCATGTCGAGCCCGAACTTGCAGGCCAGGGTCTGGTGATAGGTCTGACCGGCCTGGGTGTAGTCCGCCTCGCAGCCCGAGATGGGTGCCTTCACCTGTGCGGTGACCTTGAGCCGTACCACCGCGTACTTGTCGCTGAGCGCTCCCGGCTTGATCGTGTACGGGTGCCCGGCGTAGTTCGGGTACTTGTCGAGGTCCACGTCGCCGGCGGTGGGGTGGGCTGTCTCCTGGTAGCCCAGCCGGTAGCCGGGTGTGTCCTTCACCGAGTAGACCGCGTAACCAAGGACCTTGGCACCTGCCGGGACGTTGAGGAGCTTGACTCCCGTGACGGAGACGGCTTGTTTGGACGTGTTCCTCGTGAGGGGGAAGGCCATGCGGTAGACGTCGCCGACCTTCACGTCCGAGAAGCCGAGGGAACCGGATGTTCCCGGCCCCTCCGCCTGCAGCGCCGTCCCCGCCGTGACCCGGTCCGTGCCCGTGGCACCCGCGCATCCTGTCGCGAAAGCCAGCAGCGCTGTCACGGCGAGCGCCCAGGCGCGGCCGCTAGTACGAGTAGATGACACCGGGGTTCCCAGAAATCTTGCCCTTGGCGCCCCAGATGTCGTGCTCCGCGCTACCCGACCCCGCGGTGAGTTTCTGGAAGTGCGAGGTGCCGTACTCGGTGTCGAGGCTGATCGTCACTCCGAACACCTTGGCGGCGTAGCCGATGGTGATGGAGGTTCCGGAGGTGATGGTCGCGTACTGCTTCTTGCCGAGAACCGCACGATAGGCCGGGTTGGAGTTCCGGTACGACGCCACTCCGTCCTTGTTGCGGACATCGCCGCCGTATCTCGCCGTGTCACCCCCGGCAGGAATGTCGTACTTGACCGGGAGAATGGAGTACGAATGCGTGACCCTGTGGTTGGGGCAGGCGAGCTGATGGTCGACGTCCTGGTATTCGACCGGAATCTGGAATCGCTTGGCCCAGTGCGGGCCCTGGTTCGCGAAGCCCACGGCGTGGCCGGTGCTGCTCTTGCGCGAGACCTTTCCGGTGATGGACCAGTGCTCGCCATCGACGCTGGTTGCCACGCCCCAGGTGCTGGACAGGGTGTTGTTGTACTCGAAGGCGGCGGTGGTGTCGTAGTACGCGTGCGCCTCACCGACGGAGGTGTAGTAGTCGTGCTGCTTGATCACGTGCTTGCTCGGCACGCAGGTCGGCACGCCGATCTTCGGCTTCACGGCGCTGTAGTCCACGCCGTCGACGACGTCCGGATTGAAGGTGGTGGCCGACGCGCCGTCCGCCGACTGCCAGGTGCTCATGGGCGTGTCGGAAGGGGTGTCCGCGGTGTCGACCAGGGTCGAGTCCGCTGGAGTCACCTGCGTCTCGTCCGTGTCGGGGTGGATCGCCACGGTGTCCGTCGCCTCGGCACGGGCCGCGGCCGAGCCCTCCGTGGTCGCGGAACCGGTGGCCACGCCCGCGTCCACCTAGTCGGTACCGGTCAGCACAGTGCCGTCCGGGGCCTGACCGTAGAAGGACGCTTCCAGGGAGAGCACGCCTCCGTTGTCGTCCGCGTAGGTCTGCAGATTGCTGGGGAGGGTCGAGGGCAGCGTGAACGACCAGCTGCCGTCCGCGGCCGTGGTCGCCGTGCCCACGGTCGTCGGCGTGATCGTGCTGCCGTCCGCCGGCAGCGCCTCGTCCACCGGGGTCAGGGTCACCGTGGCGCCGGCCAGCGGTGAGCCGTTGCCCAGGGTGAAGATGCCCTTGACCGTGGCGGCGCCGGACACGGGGGTCAGGGTGCCAGGGCTGGGCGCCGCGGTGATCGTCGGCCCGCTGGAGGGCAGCGCTGCGCCGTCCGTCGGCTTGACTTCGGTGTCCGACGGCGAGGGCGAAGTGCTGGGGGCCGGGCTGCTGGTGCTGCCGCAGCCCGGTGAGTCGCTGGTGCTCTGTGTGCAGACGGCATGGGCCGGCGACGACAGTCCCAGGCCGATCACCGCTGATGTGGCGACGACGCTCAACGCAGTTGCCAGAGACAGACGTCTGCCAGATATTTTGGTCGTGAAGGAAATCCCCGATTCCCCTGTTTCACCGACGTACCCCCGATTTTGCGGGTCGCTCGGTGGGTCAAATGAAGCCCCACAAAGTGTGGCTGTGAATTCGGCGGGGACATGGCGATCGCCGTTGATGTGCCCCCCGCTCGCGCCTCGCTGATCTGGTCGTTTGCGGCGTGACTGGAAGCTAGCCCGGTGAAACTTGAAAGGTCAATAATCTTGGTGATCGCTTTACCATCGAGATTGACGCGCTTCGCCGCCAAGCTCAGATCCGCCTCAAGTCTTACGAAGGCCGCCGGATTTCATGGTCGCCTCAGGGGCTGGGAGTGTAAACCTTAGGGCGGATCCGGAAATCACGGGAGAGACGTCAAGTGACTGACACCGCAGTGGAGTTGGAGACCGCCGAGCCTGTCGAGAGTGCCCAGCCTGGGCAGCCTGTGCCCGTGTCCGACGAGCAGTTGGTCGAGATGCTGGTGGAGCGGGCCCAGTCGGAGGGCTTCAGCTGACCGGGCAGCGCGTGCTGCTGCAGCAGCTGACCAAGCCCGCCCAGCTGGAGCGTCCCCACTGCAGCCGGGCGACGGGTGAGGACACCTTCCCGATGCCCTCACTGGTGATTCGGAGCCGTCGTCCGCGCGGATGGGTCTCTCCCCTGTCCGAACGGGTTGCCGCCCTCCGCATGGATTGCGACGGTGACCTCCCCAACCGCTGGATCGACACCATCACCGTCGGCGACTTGATTCCCGGGATCAGCCCCGTCCTCCGCACCTACTACGCGGCCGACTCAAGCTGACCTCACCGATCACGAGCGCCCGATGACCTGCCGGTCGCCGGGCGATGGCGTCCCGCGTGATGGTGTAGCCGATCGGCGTTGAGTAGTGCGCCGGTGTGCTCCGGCTGGTGGCGCCCGCTCCCTGCGCACGGGGTGGGC